>CAZORR010000192.1:0-5916 GCA_964582115.1 uncultured Pirellulaceae bacterium | reverse complement strand
CTCCAGAACCTGTCGTCGAGAAACCGGCGAGTCCCGTTGGTGTTGCGGCTTCGATACCAGCCCCAGTGGCCAATCCAGCATCGGTGACCGAGGCGCCGGCTACCGAGCCAACCGCACCGGCCACCGATTCTGGATCAGCTTTCAACACGACCAGCGCGGCACAAATTTGGAAGACCGTTACCCAAAAACTAGACGGCATGACCGCCGACATGGCCAGTGATTTTTCGAAAGTCGAATTGGGCTCAAGTGGAAACCTCATCGTAACCTTGGCGGACAAAGTCAACAAAGATTTTTGCAACAAGCCCGAACGCAAGCAGTTGATCGAATCGATCCTAGCTGAAACCACTCAACAAACCGTCAAAGTCGAATTTTTAGCTGCCCGTAGAGATACGAAGCATGAAGCCATCCAACCCAAGTTGACTCGCGTACAGCAGATCCGAAAATTAGAAGAATCCGAATTTGTCAGCAGCGCGATGAAGCTCTTTGATGCGGAAATCACAAACTTTAATCAGAGGCGTCGCCCGGGCGGGTAATACACTCGGACGGGTAACGCAATCAGTTTGTTTGCTGGCGCGGTTATCGGCGCTTTTGCATTTCCCCTTGGCCCAGTTTGTTCGGCCTGTTAACAATTTACTTTCTCAACTAGAACCTAAGAAACCTTCTTTACAGGAACCCAATCATGTTTAAAGAACTCGGCAGTATTGCCTCCATGCTCAAACAAGCAAAAACAATGGGCCCAAAGATGCAGGCTCAGATGGAAGAAGTCGCTAAGCAACGCGTCACAGGCACCGCCGGTGGTGGTATGCTGACGGTCGAAGCAACAGGCGCGAGCGAAATCGTTTCTGTCAAAATCGATCCTGTGTTGGCGGAAAAGAACGATTTGGAAATGATCACCGATTTGCTCCCGGCGGCAATCAATGACGCGTTGGGCAAGGCCAAGCAACTACACATGGAAGCAATGGCTTCGGTGACTGAAGACATGTCAATGCCCGACGGCATGGAAGGCATGTTGAACAAATTGATGGGCGGCGGGGAGTAACGCAGACCATGGCTGAACTGTCCGATTCCGTTGTCCACATGATCGAGCAACTTGCGCGCCTGCCGGGCATTGGCCGCAAGTCGGCCGAGCGTTTGGCGTATCACTTGTTGAGAGTACCAGATTCCGAAGCCTTCGCACTTGCTGATGCGATTCGCCATGTCCGGGAGAATGTGCGGTATTGTGACATCTGTTTCAATTTGGCCGAAAGCGAAATGTGCAATCTGTGTCGCGATCCTTCGCGCGATCAAAATACGGTTTGTGTGGTGCAGCAACCTCGCGATCTGATGGCGATTGAACAATCGGGAACTTATCGCGGACTATACCACGTTCTCCTAGGCCGAATCGCCCCGCTAGAAAACATCGGACCTGACCAACTCACAATCGACGGCCTTATTGAACGTGTCGCCAGCGGCAACTTTTCCGAAGTCATCATGGCCACTAACCCGACGGTCGAAGGCGATGGCACCGCCTTGTACATCTCGAATGTGCTCAACCAATACGATGTGCCGTTGACTCGCCTAGCTCGTGGCATCACGACGGGTAGCATTTTGGAATACACCAACAAAGAAATTTTGGCGGACGCAATTTCAGGGCGCCAACCACTCGCCGTTCGAAAATCCGAAACTTAATACTGCCAAACGGTAATGCTTCCCAACGGCAACTTAAGCCAAGCATCCCCCAACCGTTCACCGCACGATTTTTTACTTCCACCTACTTAGCTTCGGCTTCGATCATTGCTCGGCGAAAACGTTCTTTTTGCTGACGATAATAGGTTCTTGTTGGATCCAACTGAACACAGCGTTTACTCAGCTTAAACGCGGCAGCTGGGCGACCCAGTAAAAATTCAATCTCGGCTAAGGTATCGGAATACTGCTGAACATGCGGTCGTAATTTCACCGCGATTGAAGCGTGCCGACGCGCCGCTTCAAGATTGCGATTAGAACTGGCCGACAGCCAAGCGTAATTGTTTCGCGCCAGTGGTGAATCGGGATAGTCTTCCAAAACGTCCACGTAGTGCTTTCCAATCGCGTTGTAAATCCGATCGGCCGCCTCGGTGGCTCCCAATCGATCCAATTCTTTGATCACGACTTCGCCGGCCGAGACATCGCCAGCAGAAAAATCAGCAAGCCGTACCAGCAAATCAGCTGCTCGGTCATACTCTTTATGCTCAATCATTCCCTGAGCCAAAGCGAGATTCATATTCTTAGCATAGAGACTCCAAACAATGACTGGGTGAGCCACCGCGCCATGAGCAAGTTCGTCAAACATAAATGTGGCCAACTCAATACCACCTTGATGCTTTTGATTGGAATCTTTGGAAGCCAGGGCGGTCCCGAGCTGTCTGTGCTGCGCGTCTTTGTGAACATTGTCTCCAGAAACTCCATAGACCATGCATTGCAATCGTGAGATCGCCAAGTGAGATTTCTCCATGGCCTGCAACTCGCCGACCCCGCGCCTAGCCCACTGGCTACCGCCAAACCATTGCGCAGCAATGGCTATTTGGCAAACGGCCAGTTGGTCTTTAATTAACTTAATTTCCTGGGGGTCCGTTTCGGTTGCAAGTAACTTTAAAGCCGCCTCTTCCGCAACCCAACTACTTCCCACTGCCCCAGCGTCGTTGTTCGACCAATACTTTAAAATTTCTTTGAGATCGTCGCTGGCGATCGCTTGCACATACCTCCGCTGGATCGCAGGTGAGAACCCCAATTTCACCGCTTGCGTTTCCATTTCTTTCGCTGCTTCATCGCGCCCGTTCAATTCAAGCACGCGCGTCAATGTATACTCGTCCACGCCAGACGCATTTAAATCCGATCTCGTTCTATAGCGAGCCAGTTCGACGTCCAAATCAAAATTGAAATCAAAATTTTCTCGATCAACCCAAGGCGAATTCATAACCGCTGCAAGCGTTTTGGCCTGCTTCAATGGATCAACGATCTCGCCACGAATCCGGTTCAACCATTGACTCGCAAGCGTCTTAGCTGTCGAGCCGTCCTTGAACCCAAACGAGTTACGACCGATATACCTTCCCTTGTTCGGCCCTTCTAGAATCGAAGCCACCAACTGCCAATAATCATTTATTCGCCCTACCTGCATCAACTGTTCCAAGGCTTGTTGCCGATCACTGTTACGTGAAAATTGAGCTGCGGAAAAAATCATTTGGTAATACAACTGCGCTTCATCGTCCAATCCCAACTCTGCGGTGATTTCAGCAACCGAGGACAGCAACTGTCGCTTTTCTTCAATCGACAGCAATAGCTGCTGCGCCTGTTCATCCAACCCTTGGCGTTTAGGTTCTGCATCACGTTTTTGTGTCGCGTCGGCAATCTCCTTCAATGTGTTTTCTATCCACGCTTGTCGGTCTTTGAAATCAGGGCCTATTCCTAACAATTCGAGCGCTTCAGCCGACCGGTTTTCAATCACCAACAAATTAACATTGTCAACGACGTTTCCTGCATCCTGAAACTCTTGCAGCAATGGCCAATTTAAAGTCACCGCCCCAAGCGTCCGAAGATTCTCTCGAAGACGCTTTACTTGCACCAGTGATTTGTCCGAACTGCCAGTTTCTTCCGTTGCCGTTTTCAATTGCAGTCGCAAAGCGTGGACCACCTGATCAACACCCGATTTATCTCCTAATAGGTGATACAGCAAACCCTGCTGTATCAAGTTGCCTGATATAAAATCGGCCGCATTTACATCGAGTTTCGTACGTCGTAAGATTTCTTCCCAATCGCCTTGCTGGAGCAACAATTCACGGCGCAACATCCGTTGCAACTCAGCATCTGCCAGCCAACCGATCACCGTCTCAGCTCGCACAAAATCTTGCTGCACTCGCAACAACCCAATCAGTGACACTAACTCACGCGACGAAACCGTTTTCGCAGTCGTCTGAGCCTGAGAGTATTTCTGAAAAAGACCATCGGTATAGGATTCAAATTCGCCAGCGTTACGCGCGGCGTTCGCCCGCAACAATGGGGAGTACTTGAGAATCCCAGGGTGTGTCAGGATTTTATTAAGCGAGGCCCAACGATGATTGCCCATTCCGTTAAAAATCCATCGTGATAGTTGGTTATCTGGCCCTGCCGTAATCAACCTTTCAATCGATGACTCAACCTGATCGCCCTCGTCGGTTGAGTCCTCGTCGGCGACCGCGATGTCTAGCAGCCGAAGAAAGAGTTCTGTGTTCTTAGCAATCGCTTGCGCGTTCAAGATCGCCAAGCGACCGGTAACATCGGCAGCTTTGAATCGGTCTATCGTACTTTGATTGCCGCTACTCTTATTCTTCGCAGCGATACTGGTTAAAATTGATTCGATTCGTACACGAACTTCAAGCGAATCAGACTCCGCCGCCAATTTCAGCGCGACAATGACAGGCTCACCGATCCTGATCAACTTTTGAGTGGCTGCCTCGCGGACCGTAAACTTTGAATCACGCAAATCGCGTATCAACGCGTTGACTTCAGCCGATCCTTTATCTTGTACGGAATCGGTTTGAACCCAACTCAAACCACATTGTGGTGCCAACAACAAAAACACCGACAACATGAATGCCGTTCGAATTTTACAAAAACAACTCATTGAATTTTTCTTCTAAAACCATCCATCAATAGCGCAATCGCAGAAAAAGCGCGGCCCTTGAAACGCCATCCAGTTTAACGTTTCGGTGTAAAATCTACCAAAAAACCCTGTGATAAAATCCAGACATAATGAAATAACGGAGTCAGTTCGTCGATTTAGTTGAAAGCGATAAAATCACTGCCACGCAGTTAAATCCCGTCACAATCAATTATTTTCGACGGAAAGACGACCTAGTATATCCCGAAAAAACGTTAGAACTCGACAACAACCATGTGCCTGAACCTCTTGACCGGCTTCCTGTCATGAGACTTAAGCTATAATTAACTATACCGCAAACGGACCTGCCGACGAGGCTGCTGTTTCGTTTGTAACTTCCTACTCATGGTGCGATGTATTACCCATCGCTTTTGAATGACTGAAGCAACTATCTCTACCGTCGAGCCAAGCGTTGTCTTACCGCTTTTTGGTGCGAAAGATCAACACCTGCGCCGCTTACGAACCAAATTCCAAGTCGACATCATCCACCGCAACGGCCAAGTCCGGATCATTGGCGAAGACAAAGAAGCGGTGGCTCAAGCGACCGAAGTGATCGAGCAACTGGCGGACATTGTACGCCGTCGCGGTAATTTAACACCATCACTGTTCGACCAAACGATCGCGCAGGTCACGGGCGTTGAAGTCGTACAGCATTCGGCTGAGGCGATTCAAACGCTCCAAGTCGGCCGCGAGATCCGTCCGCGCACCGAAGGCCAAGCGAAGTACGTCGACGCAATTCGCAAAAACGATGTGGTTTTTGCTGTCGGCCCGGCTGGTTCAGGCAAGACCTATTTGGCTGTCGCAATGGCGGTGGAAGCTCTAAAAAATCAAGCGGTTCGAAAAATCGTTTTAGTACGCCCTGCCGTCGAAGCCGGCGAAAGTCTCGGCTTTCTACCTGGGGACTTACAAGCCAAAATCAATCCCTATCTTCGCCCGCTACTGGACGCGATACACGAAATGATCGGCTACGACCAAGTGCAGCAGTTGATCCAACGTGACGTGATCGAAGTTTGCCCGTTGGCTTACATGCGAGGGCGGACGTTGAACGATTCGTTTATTATTTTGGATGAAGCCCAAAACACGACCGCACCGCAAATGAAGATGTTTCTGACTCGCATGGGGCATTCCTCCAAAGTCGTCGTGTCGGGCGATCATACCCAAATCGATTTGCCGCCTCATACTAAAAGCGGGCTGGTTGACGCTTTACAAAGATTAAAAAACATCAATGGTATTGGCATTACTAAATTGTCCGGCCAAGATATCGT
>CAZORR010000191.1:0-5940 GCA_964582115.1 uncultured Pirellulaceae bacterium | reverse complement strand
ATCAATCCAAGCTTTCAAAAATCGCTTCCTGCTGTGATGTGAATTTCTCAAAATCAGATTTGGCTTTCGTCTTATGCCAAACGCCTAAGTTGTCCAACGTCAGGAAGCCTTTGTCGGACAATAATTTTTTCTGCGGTTCGGGTAACGAGTTGGCTTTGATCAACACTTGATTGAGCCGTTTAACCGTTTGCGGAACGTTGGGTGCTTGGACGTTTTCATCAAACGCTTCATGCAAGATTCGACCACGAGACAAAGCGGGCTGTTTCTTCTTTAATACATCAGCAATCGTTGGTGCGATATCGAGTATTTCGCAGTACTTGAATGTTGTAGCTGGACGTACACCAGCGCCCACAAGTAAGAGTGGTGTGACATTCGACGCAGCACTGTAGGGCTCATGCCAGCCCTCGTCGGCCTGTCCATGGTCGCCACAAACCATTAACAGAGTGCCATCCCAAAGGTTCTCAGCTTTGAGCCAATCGACAAAACGTCCCAGCTGCTCATCAGCGGTTCGAATGGCTTCTCGATAGCGAGATTCCTGATGCCAGATGTTTCGGTAGTCTGGCTGATCAGCGTACTTTTTTTTGCTAACTCTCATCCCCTTGATTCCAGCTTGCTGAAGGTGGACTCGCATGAAGGTAAAGTTCTGCTGCTTCATTGCTTCGATCGTCAGGTCGATGACTAACGAGTCCGGGTTGCGAGGCTTAGAAAGGTAAGTTCCAAAACCACCACTAACGTCCAAATACGAATGGGCGTTGACGATGAATGCGGTTTCCTTTGGATCAAACGAGTGCTGAATCAAGCTCTTGCCAATGCCGTCGGTCCCGATAAACGGAGTGCCAGACATGAGCATCGGATTGGGCAATGAGCAACTCCAAGGATATTCGGGGCTCTTCTTGGGGTGCCCCGGCAAAACTAGGTGCATCGTTTGATAGAAAACGCCCTGTTTTTTGAGCTGATTGTAGCGGGGCATATCGATACGTGTCGGTGCTTCGGCTGCTAGACCATCGATGATGAATAAGATAACGCGCTCAGTAGGCTCTTGGCCGCAAGCCTGCCCTGCCAAGCAGGTAAGCCCTAAAAGCAATAACAAATATTCAAGCACTCTGGTACAAGCGATTTTCATGGTATACGTGTTTTAAAAATAAGGAAATGTTTGAAGGAATTAAGGGGGCCGTTTCGGCAGACTAGCTGAGCTTCTTGGTTGAGTCTTTCGCGTGGGCGAACCGCACAAAAGGTTAATCGAAAACTGGTTTCATTGGTGATAACAGTTCAGTGGTTTCTTGGTCAGCGTCAAAGACAGCAAAAAGGCGATCTACGACAGCGTTTTCTTTTTTTGCACGTTGGTATTCAGTAATGAACCACGTCAAGAAAACACAGGCAACGCAAATTGAAAACAGCAACTCCGCTAGGCTAAACGCAAAATGGCTGCCCCGCTTTTTTAAGCGATATTCAATGACCCTCGCTAACAAACAAAAGACAAACAAAATCAGTACTTCGTCAAGCAATACCCCCAACCAACGTACCTGCATCGCTTCACCGTCTGAACTGTAATCAGTGCTTACCAACGGTGGGTGGAACGCTCCAAAATCAAGGCCGGTCAAAGCGGCTTTCGAGATCTAACGGCGGCCCGTCATCTTCCACGAGTTGCTCAGTGGTTTGTTGGGCGGGCTTGGTTGTAAGAGCTTACCCCACAACCTTTTCGAGCGACGAACTTTTCTACTTTGTCACGAGGTATTGGGATAAGCACTAAGTCCACACTGCTAAGTCGTCTGCAGCCTTTACATCGAAATCAATATACGTCTGCTTGACACCAAGAACGCACTTTTGGTTAACCCAAGCTCCACTATAATTTACGATTTGACGCTCCCCAAAAAAACGAACGGCAGTCCGTGCGAATAATGTGCGGTCCAAAATCCAGACCCGGCATCGACTCCGTTACTTCTTCTTGGCAAGGCAACTAACAGCCACGGAAAAATCAGCAGCGATACAATCACTAGCGTTGATCGGTGAAAGCAAAAGTAGCTTCGGCAGCAAGGTTTTCCGCTGGTGGCTTGCTGTTCGGGCATGGTTGGTTTCAACTTCTGTTGTAATTTACGATTGCCACTCCAACAAACAACTTAACGAAAAAGCCACGGACACGATGCCCGTGGCTTTTGATTGACACTGTTGACGCCAGATCTAAGGTCTCAAATTGCCTTTTCTCTAAAAATGGCTTCCTGCCCCTCTTTTGGGTCGCCTAACCTCCTTTTTTGTCCGCAGCTCAAGACCTCCTCAAAGCGGTCGTTTTTGTCGTGCCAACTAGATAGAAATCAGCGTTTGTCCCCGAACCGTCCCCGAAAACTGTCCCTGCTCATAAAAAAGACTTAAAAATTTGATTCAAATTCAACATTTTTTCTTTAAATTGCTTTCAATGTTAAGTTTCTTTCTTTAGAATACCACCTTTACGGAATAGATAATCGGTATCGATTGTACTATTTCTATCCATCGTAACGTGGGAAGTACTACGCTACATGCATTTTTAAAACGCTAGTTAGGTATTGAGAAATCATGATTAACATTAACAAGCTGCTGGGGATGTTCCCGATTTTCGGGTTAGTTTTGTGCACGTCACTGGTCCAAGCTGATGTCACCACCGTCGATTTCGAAACGGACGCGGATGGTAATTCCTTGGCAAATGGCCTGGCGATTACTGAGCCCCCTGCCGGTAACACTGACATTGATATTAGTGACTCTGCTAACAGCGAAAGACTTGCCGAAGGTAACGGCAATCAGCTAGTCGCAGTAAGTAATTTCTTCACGATCACCACCACTGGTGATGAGCATGTGGGTGCCGCAATCTTTGATTCATCACCTCTCCTGTCGGGCGGCACTGGCGGACCGAACGCACGCCCTATTGCAGGGAGCGTCGCTGACCCAGACTTGTTGGTTAATTCCGGCAACGTGCTAATTTTGCAAGAGGATGCTGGGATTCCCGGCCCTGACACTAGAAGAGATGCCAATGGGAATCTGATCTTCAATCGGCCGGACGACGATGTGAACGCTGGATCGATCTTCTTCAACTTCACTCAAGCCGTCGCACCGGTTTCTATTGACTTGATTGACTTCAACGGTGGAGCTGGTGGGTTGGTGACCCTCACTGACGTGAACGGAAACGAGCGAGCTTTTACCATTCCCGAAGAATTTACCTTTGATTTGGCTGAAGTACTTCATGAGACCGAGGATAATACTCTTGGGGATGGGGATCCCTCGAACGACGCTGAGGAAGGATTCGCAACGTTAACGTTCGACGAATCCGCCCCACAAAGCGGCGAAGGGCGACTTGACGATGATGGAAACCCAATCGTCACTTCAGTGGCCGATACTGGAGCCTTTGACATCAACCAAGTTACCACGATCGAAGTCGGCTTTAGCGGTTCTAATCCGTCGGGTGCAATCGATAACCTTGTGTTTGCTACTGCTGCTGTTCCTGAGCCCACTTCAGGTCTACTGCTTGGTCTAGTTAGCGTTGGTATTGCTGCCCGCCGTCGGCGGACCGTGGCCTAACTTAGTGGAAGTCTAACTTAGTTTGGGTGTGGCGGGGCGTCTGTCCGCCATGCCCCAAGCCCCTTAAACATAAGCAGCGTGTACAGCTAGTACACGCTGCTTTTTTTGAAACCGTAACCCCCGCCTGCGATGTCGACTTGAGCAGCCAACCCATCTTCATGATTCCGGAACTCTCCGTCTTCCTAGTGTAACTCTGGTCCAGATTAATATAGTGGGGGGGGCCTTTGCTGATCAGTTCTGGTGCTGATTTCGGTGTAACTGCGGGAACCGCACAAGATCTGGTGGGCCAAATGTTTTTAACAGTCCAGTTTTTACACCGCTCAAAGTTACCCAAGCTGTGCCAGAACCGTCTTCAATGAGCCTAATGTTGTTACTGTCGCTGGGTTCGCTACGACGTAAGAGGTATTAGCAAGCAGTGCATCAGCGACCTTGGAGAACAAGAAAAGGCTGCGCGAGAAGTACGCACACTCAAATGGAAACCACTATTTAGATTGACAGAATGTTTCAGGAACGCATTGTTAAAAGCAGCGAGAATTTCGCTTGTCGATTCTCCTTTTGACAGCAGCTTCCATTCCTGAAGAGCGAATTGCACCGTCGAGGTGAAACTAATTTCTCTTGGACATATTTGATGTTGCGCGGCGGCAGTCGCCGCCGTGCTACGAATCAGATTATACGTTAAAACTGTTGTCCAAGTTCGCGCCGAACCATTTCAGGTGATTTGCAACGAACGTGATCTAACTTCAAGTTTGCTTTGATGCTTCGAATGTCCAACTCCACGTTCCAGCGAAATCCATATTGCTCTGCAACGTCTTCTTTTGAAAACTGAATGGGATCCGTTAGTGTCGTGATAACAAAGAACCCCTTGGTTCGAAATCAAAGCTTGATCTCGCGCAACACGATTTCTTCCGGGATATTTTGGTAGGTTTCCTCGTCCATCCACTTCGGTTTCTCGAGACGCTTACCAGAGGATCAAGTGATCATACTTTCCCAGTCGCTTGCCACGACGAGATGCTTACGGGAACAAACATCGGCTCCATTGGCAAGCATGGCAGCGATCACCATGAAAGTGCAATAATACCGGTCAAAAACAGCGATGTCCCTCTTGTGAATCCGTGTATCAATTGTCGCAACAACGCTGTTTCGCCATTTTCTTTACCCACGTAGGCTCCAATCGTAAGATCCAGAACGCAGGCAGCGACCAACGAAATGACAGTGACACAGCGACCGATTGGAAAACCGAAACCAGGCTTTTGCGTTTTGGCTTGTGGCTGCTTGGCGTATCGGGCATGGTGAAAGTAAAACCATCAACCAACTTCGCGTGACGAGCCATCGCGAGTCAACTTCTGCTTCACTATTTCCAGCGACGGTGCAAGACAACTCATGCAATGCATCCTCGTTAAGCTTGGCTTGCGTGCGGCAGTAGTCGCCGGTGTCTTCGGTTGGCACATTCAAGCCAAGCAATCGTCGATGGGCAATAATGCCTGAAACAGCAGACTGACATGCCGCCACCTTGCAGAACTTGGCCAAGGAAGGCCCATAGAATCGTCGCTGTGCTGTAAATCACTCCGACACCCAACAGACGCCGTGTTTGACGAATGCTACTTCCGATCATCTCTGCGGTGATTACTTCCGAAAACGGAAGGCCCGATTGCTTGAAAAAATGTTAACAAGTTTTGGAAAACCGTTGCTGCGTCGGCGAGGCGAATTTTAGTACAGACGAAGACATGAAAAAAAACTCCTTAGCTTTTCACTAACCGGTGAACCAAGAAGGGCATTCATTTTTCGCCACGCGAGGGCACTTAACTTAAATCTTCGCCAGACTTTTCGGAGAATTTCAAAATTCCTCCGATGCGTCAACAGAACCGGTACGCAAACAAATCAATGCCTATCTACTCGACAGTGCCATTCGCTCCTGAAACCTTTTCTTGTTTGATGTCAGCCTACTTAAAACCAGCGGCCAACCTTGGCATTGCTTGGTCAGTTGGAAGATACGTCTATGCTACGCAACCACCGACGTCTGCGTCGTCATGGCGATATCAGTCCTGCGGTCAAACCGAATGTACAAGCCGATTTCCTTGCACGCCGCCTCAAGCATATCGAGTACATCGTTGCACACCGAAACTGGACGGCGCATAAGGTCTGGAACATCGACTCCCGAATTTTTTGGATGAAAATCACTGAGCAGCCAGACGTTCTTCGGTTTATGTCTCGCAATTGTATTTACCGAAAACAGAACATCACGATCCATTGCAATCACTAGGTCAAACCGGTCAAGGTCTTTCTTTCTCAGCAAACGTTGTTTCGGTTTTAACCAGACTCCTCTTTGAAAGGATGCCCAACGCATTGGCCAAGAAGGTTTACTCGGTTGGTCGACTGGGCTTATGCCAGCAGAGTCAA
>CAZORR010000190.1:0-5997 GCA_964582115.1 uncultured Pirellulaceae bacterium | reverse complement strand
TCAAAACGGAATCCAATCGAACCTCCGTCGGAAACATTTAGCTGAGTATCTGAGGAAATTCCACTATCATTGCCAATTGAGTTGCCCGAAAATTCGCTTGGGTTTGGACTGACCGGGTTTTCGGGGAGATTGATGACGGTGTCGAATTGGGCCAGAGCGTAGTTCGAGCAGATTGATAAAACGAAGACCGCAAGCAGGTTAACTCGTAGATTCATGTTTTAAAATTTCCGTGCGCCAAAGTCCCAGCAATCGAATGCGGTTGTTGGCGAGAAGTTGAGCGGGCAATGAAATAATTTATTTAAGTTGCAATTATAACAGATCCCAGTAATCTTGGAAAGAATTCCGTGTAACTGTTTAGTATGCGGCATGCCGCATAGCCGCAAGAATGTTCAGGGCTTGCAACTTCAACGACTTAAGAAACTCGAGACTCACTATTTAGTTAAGCCGTGCGTATCGTCGTGCCTTGCAGAGGAATTGCCAGTTGCCTTTGGTTATCTAATCACTGGCGTTTTGCATTCTCCAAGACTTAACAAGACGGATCTCATTAGATGCTGTCTGCTGCACGTTTTAGCTTTGTGCTTCTTTGTGCTTAAAACGAAGCGATGAAGCACATCAGCGTAAGTAACTAAATGCGTTTGAATTTCGCATCAGTACGTCCAAAAGTGCTCTTGGATCTCGCCGACATCGTTGGTCTGCGTCAGGCCTAGTTGCAGTAACACGCGCGCCTTGGCAGGATTCAGTTGATCGGAAACAACAAAGCCCAAAGCGTCGTCGTCGATTTCCTGGTTTCGCAGTACGGCGCCGCTTGAACTGCGTGTGCTGCGTACGATCACAACGCCGCGCTGCCGTGCGTCGCTTAACGCAGCGATGGCAAGTTGTGATGTGTTACCGTTACCTACGCCTGCCAAAACGATTCCTTTGGCGCCCATTTCAACTGCGGCGCGGATTAGATCGCCTTGCATATTTGAATGCGCGAAAATAACGACCACGCGTGGCAACTCTTTGATCGAACGAATCGAAAAAACGCTGTCGGTCGTGTGCTTCTTTTGCGGTTTGCGAAACATGCGAAATGAACCGTAGTGCAATGCGCCCAGCAAACCCATGTTGGGCGATTCGAAAGTTTGAACGGTTAGCGTGTTTGTTTTGACGACTTCTCTTGCACCGTGAATCGAATCGTTAGCGACAACGAGCACACCATGCCCGCGAGCTTTCTTTGACGCCGCGACGGCAACTGAGTTATATAAGTTTAACGGACCGTCGGCGCTGAGTGCGGTCGCGGGACGCATGGCGCCGGTTAGCACGACCGGTTTGTCACTGTCGACGACAAGATTCAAATAGAACGCGGTCTCTTCGATCGTATCGGTGCCGTGAGTGATCACTGCGCCAGAAACAGAATCATCGGATAGGTGTTGATCGAGTTCATGGGCGAGCTTCATCCATACTTGGTCGTTCATGTCTTGGCTGCCGATGGAGGCAACTTGGATTCCGGTCAGATTCGCAAGTTGTTTCGCTTCTGGAACAGCATCGATCAATGTATCGACGGGGATGTCACCCGCGTGGTAGGCGCCGTCATCAGCAGCAGAAGCAGTTCCGGCAATGGTGCCACCGGTTGCCAGCACAATGACGTTGGCGAGTTGTTTGGGATCAGGTCGGTTCATGGTCGGAAAAGCTATCTCAAGCGACGTATTGAATGGAAGGCCAATCATACTTGATCCATGGTCGCTCAACACCCAAAAATGCGTTGGGCACCGTGACTTCTTGGGCCGTTTTGTTAGACTGTCGGGCTGTGATTGGATTGCCTTTATTTTTTTGCTGAAAACCTTGTATCAAAATGCCCGCCGAGTCTTCTTCGACGCCAGCTTGGCGGAATGAATATCCGTTTGAGTCTAATTTTTTGTCGATCGGTGCAACGGGGCATCGGTTGAATTACGTGGATCACGGTCCGGAGTCACCTACGGGTGGGCCGGTTTTGTTTGTGCATGGCAATCCGACTTGGTCGTTTTACTATCGTAACTTGATCAAAGCGGTTGGAGACAAGCATCGGGCGATTGGGTTGGACAACCTTGGCTGTGGGCTGAGCGATAAGCCACCGGGTTACGATTACTGTCTGCAAAACCATGTCGATAATGCCTGTAAATTAATCGATCATTTAGACCTTCAGAATGTCACGTTGGTTGCTCACGATTGGGGAGGCGCGATCGGAATGGGGGCGTTGCAGGCGCGTAAGGATCGCTTCAAGCGAATTGTTTTGTTCAATACGGCGACTTTCCCACCGCCTTACTGTCCGTTTCGAATTCGCGTTTGCCGCTGGCCGATTGTTGGCAAAATAGGTTTACAAGGTTTTAACTTATTCGCCAAAGCAGCCGTCACGATGGCTACCGAACGACCGGGTGGTTTGCCAAAAGAAATCGCCGAAGGCATGTTGGCCCCGTACAACAACTGGAACAATCGAGTGGCGACTTACGGGTTTGTGAAAGACATCCCGTTGAGCAAGCGGCATAAGACTTGGTCGGTGCTGGAGACGATGGAGTCTCGGTTGAAGGAATTTGCGGACTGGCCGATCATGCTGATGTGGGGGATGAAAGATTGGTGCTTCCGCCCTGAGTGCCTGGAACGGTTTAAGTCGCATTGGCCCAACGCGGAAGTGCATGAAATGGATCAGGCGGGGCACTACGTGGTTGAGGACGAGGCAGATCGAGCGGCTGCCGCGCTCATGGATTTTCTCGACCGTCATGACGTTGCGACATAGGGAGTAAGCGGTGTTGCCATGATGAAATCGCTGTCCGATAAATCGCAGATTGACAAATCACTGTCGATTGGAAGGCTCGCAACACTGGCGTGCGTATTGGAAGTGACTGCGGCCAAGCCGGGCAATGTACATCGCGGAGCAGATTTCGAGGACGTGACGTTTTCTGATTTTTTGGTTAGCGCGGTAGTGATTGGTGAAGTGTTTGATCGGTCTGATTTGTCGATCGGACAGAGTATTCTGCAGGCGGTGGAAAATACCCAAGCGTTTGTCGGGACAAACACGAACCTTGGGATGGTATTGCTGCTGGGGCCGTTGGTGGATGCGGCGCGCAAAGCGAAGGCCTGTGGTTCAAGTCAGATTGAAAACCCGTTGACGTCGGAGTTGGTTGCTGAGTCGTTGTGTTTGATGCCGTCGAGCGATGGTCGATTGATTCTTAAGGCGATTGCATTGGCTAAGCCCGGTGGGTTGGGCGATGCAGCGATGTACGATGTGAATGATCCGCATGAGGAAGTTGATTTGATGGCGGCGATGGAGTTGGCCACGGACCGTGATTCAATCGCTAGGCAGTACACCAGTGCGATGGCGGATGTGTTTGGGCTGGGGCAGCGGTTGTTATTGCAAGGCAGGTCGTTGTTTGACGATTTGAACTCGGCGATCGTGTACGCGCATGTCGCTTGGATGGCCGAGCAACACGATTCATTGATTCAGCGCAAATTGGGTTTGGCTGTGGCGCAACAGGCCCAACGGATGGCTCAGCATGCGGTTGGTGAAGTTTGGGAGTCGGAAGCCTTTATTGGGATCGAAAAAGGTCAGCGGTTGCGTTTGGATGAAGCGACGGAGGAGTTGTTTTGGTGTCGGGTGGCGGATTTGGATTTTTGGTTGCGAAGTGATGGGCATCAGAGAAACCCAGGGACAACGGCAGATTTGATTGCAGCAAGTTTGTTCGTTTCGTTTTACAATGGAACGCTGACGATTCCGTTGAACGGTTCGTCGTCGATGGTAGGTTGATTGTTCAGATTCTTGAGTTGATTGCGTAAGGTGTTGAGTGTCAGATAACAATTCAAAACGTGTTTTTCGTGTTCAGCTAGAGAAGGACACGATGGTGTTTAGCGCCGCGCACTTCATTACTTTTAACGGTAACGTTTGCGAGTCGATTCATGGCCACAACTATGCGGTCAAAGCCGAGGTCGTCGGGCCGTTGGATGAAAATGGTTATGTGTGTGACTTCATCGCACTAAGAGATAGCTTGGCGGCGATTGTGGCAACGATGGATCACAAAGTCGTTCTGCCAGCGAATCATTCGATGATCAAAGTCGTCGACGATGGTAAAGAGGTGCTGGTGACCTTTGAGCAAAAGCGTTGGGTTTTTCCGAGCGAGGATTGCAATGTATTGCCAGTGGCGAATACCACAGCAGAGTTGATGGCCGGCTATATTGCGGATGAATTAAAATCGCGGACCAAAGATAAGTTTGGTAACAAAATTACCAAATTGATCGTCGGTGTTGATGAAAATCGAGGCCAATGGGGTGTGGTTGAGCTTGATTGGTAGACAAGAGGGGACCCACGCATGTTTGAGGCGGTCAATTAATCGGATGCTGAAGTACTCAAGTTTCTGGGTACCTTGAACCCTGAACCACCTGGTGAGTAGTTCAGGTATTCAATGTCGCTTTTGGGATGTTGTCCGAGTACCAATTATAAAAATAACGTTACTCTTACGATCGCCGTCGACGGGTGACTGTCAATCCGATTAGTCCACTTAGCAAAAGTAGGCTGGAGGGTTCAGGAACGGATGTTGAGACGGCGAGCGTGCTAGGTAATACAACCTCGAAGCCAAGGTCTTGAAAAATCGCAACCGTGGTGTCGCTCAGGAAGGCGGAGCCGTCTGAGTTAAGTCGGCCAGTCAGTAGGTCATCGTTGAGCGAGAGTCCGAATGTATCACCGGGCAATAGGACTGTCAGCTCTGGACCTAGATCTCCGGGATCATTTTCTCCATCGGGATCGGGAATGAAGGCTGGTTGTCCCTCGCTGGTGTCTGGGTTGGCGATCAAGTTTTCTAATGAATCGAAGCTAATTGTTTCGTTCAGGTGGGCGTCGGCGGTGCCCGGGCCTCCATCAAGTTCGATAGGAATGAACGTAGCATCTGGGTCAAATTCATCTCGGAATGTTGCAAGCCCTTGTGCACCAGTGAATTGCCCTGTTCCATTCACAAGTAAGCCGTTTTCAACGAACAATGTACCAAAGCCGAGTGTATGAGCGATTTCATGGTTCAGCGTGTTGAAAAATAATAGGGAGTCTAAGTTGTCAAAGTCCGCCGAGTCGATGGTCACCTGGCCACTTAGTCGAGTTGGATTTACTGGTGCCGTAGTTATAAACGTAAATCCACCTGATTCAAAAACATTATCGTCAAAGCCACCGGTGGCAAGAATATTGCCGGGGCCATTGGGGTTGCCATCCGCGTCAGCAAAATTACTTAGGCCCACAGTGATGTCGATACCGGTAAGGCTGTTCGAAACGCTAGGTTGGAATCCAACTATGAACTGTTGCCAGAAGGCGGCTGACTCGTCGAGGGCTTCGTTCAACGCAGCTTGCTGAGCTGCCGTGATATTGCCGTCGCTGGTGCCATCTGATGAATCGATCAAGCTTGGATTAATGTTGAAATTGAAATCGAACTGACCCCATGCAAAGCTCGTTGGAAGTAAGCAGGCAACTATTGCGATCAGTAATAGTCGTTTGGTGGAAAATAGATGCATAGCAACACTTTTTTGAAAGAGTATTTTTATTGCATTACATAGTCGTAGCTGTTAATGCGTTGAGTATTAGAAACTTACGACTGTTTTTGGGGCTCTCGTTGATATTTTTCCAACGGAGAATGTTAAACTCCAATTCTTTGGTTTAGTTTGGTCGTGTTGGGTAGCCTGGGTGGTTTGTATGTGTGGTGTGAGAAGGGTTGGTGGCTGCGAATGTGCTTGCAGTCGCGGCATAAGTTAACCTGAGATTATCGAAGCAACGACTAGTGAAGTGCTTGTTTTGTCATGCATTGTGTCGGTGGTGTGAGTTTTTTGAAATCGGGCTTGGGAGATGGTAGGCACTGTGGATAGGATAGTGTGCTGCTATTTATTGAGAGCTGTTGAGCAGCTCTGAGGCAGTCACAGCACGGAAGCTTGTCAGCAAGTCAATTATGAAAAACCTAGGCCGAGCGTTACGGATGACGCTCAAATATCGATTCTCTTTACTTGCATCGTTCGTAT
>CAZORR010000189.1:0-6029 GCA_964582115.1 uncultured Pirellulaceae bacterium | reverse complement strand
TGGGGAGCCCTTGTGATGGCGGTGTTGCTTGGGCCACGTCTTGGTAAATACGTCAACGGCCGACCGGTAGCGATTTCGCCAAGTAATCTGCCCATGGCGGCAATCGGTGTATTCTTGCTATGGTTCGGTTGGTTTGGTTTCAACGGCGGTTCGGTGTTGAATGCCGATCCTGGCTTGGTTTCTTTGGTTTTGGTAACCACCTCCATGGCCGCTGCTGCGGGTGGATTAGCTGCGGCGCTGAGTTCGACTTTCCATGGCGGCAAGCCTGACTTGTCAATGGCTTTGAACGGCATTTTGGCTGGTTTGGTTGGCATTACCGCTGGTGCTGACCAGATGACTGGTTTGGACTCAATCATTATTGGCGCGATTGCTGGCGTGTTGGTTTACATCGCTGTGATCTTCATCGATAGCGTTTTAAAAATTGATGACCCAGTTGGTGCGATCAGCGTTCACTTGGTCTGTGGAATTTGGGGCACTTTGGCGGTAGGTATCTTCGGTAAACTAGGAATCATCAATACTGGAAGTACCGAACAGTTGGTGGCTCAGCTGTGGGGAATCGGCTCAATCGGCCTGTTTACCGTCGCTTTCTGTCTGGTTATCGGCGTAATCCTAAAGTTCACCATGGGCTTGCGAGTTGACGCCGAAGAAGAGCAACGCGGACTGGACTTGGGCGAACATGGCATCCGTGCTTACGCTCTGACCTAGTAATCTTCTGAAAACCGCCGCGTGGTTTGGCTTGCCCGCCACTCGGATTCGGTTGATGAATTAAGAAAATTGAATGTATGGTTGCTCGTTTACGAGTGGCCTCGGAAGGGCGTTCCACTCAGTTTTGGGTGGAACGTTTTTTCATGGATGTAAGGCAAACGACTTTCTTATCCGACAATACGGTTTAGACTATGGGATTACCAGACTTTTAGATGTGACTCCCGCAAGGCCTGAACTCTGGTGAGCTCAGCTACAGCTTTCTAGGTTTTAACTGATGCTTGTCATATCCTTCGTGACTCCTTAATTCAAAATCGCAACTAACTAGAATCCATGTCCGCCAACGCTCCGCAGCTTCAGAATCTCCGCGTCGCCATTGATGCCGTCGACCACCGCCTGGTCAAGCGATTAAACGAACGGGCGGAGTTGGAGGTCGACGAATTGCGGTTTGGTTCGACCAACGTTACCACGGGCGATAAAGCTACCCAAGCAAGACTAGACGAGGTGGTGGCCAAGAATGGCGGGATCATTCCGGAGACGGCTCTGCGTGGTATTTACCGCGAGATTTTTTCGGCGTCGCATAGTTTAGCTCGCCGCGTTCGAGTTGGCTATTTGGGACCCGAAGGCACTTTCAGCCACCAAGCGGCGGAGCAACATTTTGGTGAGTCGGTCGATTACGAAAACTTGCGAGCGTTGTCGGGGGTGTTTGAAGAAGTTGCTCGTGGGCACGTCGAATACGGTTTGGTTCCGATCGAAAACAGCACCGGTGGCGCAATCATTGAATCGTTGGATTCCTTCAACGACTACTTCGGACAAGTGTTGATTGGTGGTGAAATTCGAACGTCGATTTCTTTTCAATTGCTGGGCAACTGTGACTTAAGTGATGTCAAAGAAATTCACTCAAAAGCTGAAGCACTGGTGCAATGTGACAAGTGGATTAGTGAAAACCTGCCGACCGCTAAACGCATTGCGGCGCAAAGCACTGCCGCCGCAGCTGGACTGGCAAAGCTCGCCACCGAAGATGGCGTGGTTGCCGTGGGATCGGTCAAAGCGGGACAACTTTATGATCTGAATGTGCTGGCTAAAAACATCGAAGACAACCCCAACAATGTGACTCGATTTTTGGTTCTATCAAAAAAACCAGCGGCTCCTACTGGCGATGACAAAACCAGTGTGATGTTCACTTGTGACGACCGGCCAGGTTCGTTGGTGGATATTCTAGACGTGTTCAAACGTTACTCGATGAATTTGAGTCACATTGAAAAACGACCAAGCCAGTCCGTCGATACGGACTACACATTCTTTGTCGATATTTTGGGGCACGTCGAAGACGGTACTACGGCGATGATTCTGGGAGAAGTAAAAGCCTTTTGCAAAACACTGCATGTACTGGGCAGCTACCCCATCGCCGATCCTTCTCGATCCTATCAACCGGATGGTCCTGTTCAGCGATTCCAAGACGATCATCAGCGGCAAGCTGAAATCAACAAGGCCGACAGCGACATCATTGATTTAGTGAACGAGCGAGCCAAGTTGGTCGTGGAGGTAGGTAATTTCAAACGGCAAACGGACGTGCCGATTTACGCGCCTCACCGAGAAGTAGCGGTATTGAAAAAGATCGAATCTCTCAGTGACGGGCCGTTGCCCAACCGGACACTCGAAGGAATCTACCGTGAATTAATGAGTGGTAGTTTTGCTTTAGAAAAGCCGTTACGAATTGGGTTTCTGGGTCCGGTAGGCGAGCACTCGCATGTGGCGGCAGTTCGGCAGTTTGGATCGAGTGTTACCTTTGATGCTTCGCAAGAAATTCGAGGTATTTTTCGTCAGGTGATCGACCAGCAGATTGACTACGGTTTGGTTCCAATCGAAAACACGTCCGTCGGCGGTATCAATGGCACGTTAGATGCATTTATCGATTACTACGATGCGGTCTCAATTTACGGTGAAGTAAAACTACAAATCCAGTCTTGCCTGTTAGCCAGATGCCGTCCGGATGAAGTCCGCCAAGTGTACGCCACGGCGCCGATGTTAGCATCCTGTCGCCGTTGGCTGGCCACACAATATCCGCAAGTCAAGATTCATTCGGTTAATAGCATTGCCAACGCGATGGAGCAAGTCAAAGATCAACTGGCGGCAGATCCCAATTGCGGCGCTGCGGCGATTGGATCGGCGCTGGCTGGAGAAATTCACGGTTTGACGCCGTTGTTCAGAAAAATCGATGACCGCCAAAATAACATGACTCGATTTTTGATTTTGTCCGTGCGCAAAACTTTGGCTTCGGGTAACGATAAAACAGCGATCATGTTCCGCACTGCCGACGCACCGGGTAGTTTGGTGAATGTGCTGGAGGTGTTTAAGAAGAAGGGCATTAACTTAACGCACTTGGACAAACGACCCAGCCAAACCGAAAACTGGGAATACACCTTCTTCGCCGATCTTGCCGGGCATCGCGATGATCAGCAAATTCAGCAAGTGCTGGGGGAAGCGAAAGCATATTGCCAACGCGACGAAACTGGGCAGCCTCAATTAACGATTCTTGGTAGCTTTCCAGCTTCGCAACGCGTATTGTCATAGTGGTGTTTGCAGCAACCCTTTTAGTAATCCAATACTGCGCAATTAAGATTTATAAAAAACGAAAAGCTACTCGTTCTTACAAACTCCCCTCCCCTCTTGAAGTCGGGTCGCGTTTGATCAAATTGTAAAGCGTGTTCGTCCGAATTCTCGAGGCGAGGAAGCTTTCAAGATGGTCGTCTATTCGCGACGAACTCAATCAGATCACGTAGTCCAGTGGTGCTGGCTGGGCAGGTGTTGGTTCGGTGATCACTGTTTGTTTTTCATCGCTGGTTCTGCCAACCACCAATGAGTCGGCCGGAACATCGTGACAGACAAATGCGTATGCTCCGACGGTTGTTCCCGACCCGATCACCACATCGCCACCGACAAACGCGTTGGTGTAAAGGTTGACGTTACTTTCGATCGTTGGATGGCGTTTCTTGATCGTTGCCGACGCTTCGTCGGTTTTCTTTCTAGGTTTGCTGCGAGTTCCTAACACGACGCCGTTGTACAAGTTGACATTAGCATGAATGACAGCAGTGCAACCAATCGCGATTCCGGTTCCATGATCAATGAACAAACCGGGTTCGATGGTGGCTCCCGGATGAATGTCGACACCGGTTCGTGAATGAGCGACCGCCGAGATCGCTCGTGGAATGATCGGCACTTTCAGCTGTAACAGTGCGTTGGCAATTCGGTAAGCGACCGTGGCCCAGAATCCGTTGCTGGCGTAAAAGACTTCGTCGAGATTTTCAAGAGCTGGATCTTCTGTCTGATACCGCTCAGCATCAATCTGGCAGGCGATGGAGATTTTCGGCAAGTAATCACTAACGAATTCTCGAGCGATCGTCTCCGATTCGATCGAGTAACGTTCTGCCAACGGTGCAAGCAAATCGACGAGCGCATCTTCAACGGTGTCATTGGAGTAGATACAGCCGATGTTTTGCCCCACTTGTTCACTCAATCGTTGCATGACTAAATTAACGGTGTGCTCAACAAAAATCTGTACTTGCTCTTTGTGATCCATAAAATTTCGGACAATCATCGCTTCAAACCTCCATTAATTTTGTTGAACTACTGTTCTGAAACTGACGCAGTCCTCGCTGAATCCTTCGCAAGCCTTCGCGAAGTGTTTTCTGTTCCTGGCTAAAGCAGATTCTAAAGAACCCTGGCGTTGGACAATGAAACCCTGACGCGGGGCTCAAATGAACGCGATGTTGTTCGAGCAAATAGCGGTACAACTCCAACTGACCATCCTCGTCAGCAGTTTTCAGATGAGAACGAAGGTCTAGCCAAGCGACCAAGCCTGCTTGAGCGGGTGTTACTTCGACATCCAGTTCACTCAACTCGGCACATGTTTCAGCATAGTGCTGACCGAGCTTGGCACGAATGGATTGCGTGAATGGAATTCGCCATTCCGGATCTAAAAACGTTTCAATCGCTCGCTGAATCGGAGCCGACAACCGGAAAAAATGGCTCTGTTTTTGCAACGCTTTGAGGATGTACTCGTTGGTCGTACAGGCCCAAGCAGTCGTGTAACCAGCGAGCCCAAAGTCTTTGGACAGACCACCGATTGTAATGACGCGATCTGAATTGACAGTCAACGCACTGACAAAATCGACGCCGTCAAAACAGCTGGACGCATAAATCTCATCGACAATTAATGCGATGTTGAAGTCTTCGGCGATCTGCACAAACTGTTGTATTTGTTCGGCTGTAAATACCTGACCAATTGGATTGCCTGGCGAACAAAGCAATACGGCTTTTACTGGACGGTCTTGCTTCAATTCGAATTCAAGCTTTGCCCGTAGCATCGATGGCGAAAGTTGAAATTGTTCATCAACCGTTGTCTCGAGCGGAATAAAACTTGCTTGAGTGCGGGATGTCAGGGCTGTTATCAGTCCGGGAAAAACTGGCGTCGTTACCAGTACATGGTCGCCTGTATCAAGAATCGCGATACTGATCGCTTCAAGCACACTCACAAGTCCGTTGCCGATCACGACATGATCTGGTTCAACAGGTTGTCCGGAAATTTCTTGTAAATAGTTTGCAACTGCTGTTCTTGAACTCTCGGTCCCTGCAAAATCGCGATAAGGAGTGTCCGCCAGATTCCAGTCAAGCGATTCCAACCGCGACTGGATCGCCGTCTTACCTAAAAAGTTTTGCGCTGAACCCAAATTTACAAAACCATTTGGATTTGTGTCTGAGAATTTGTCTTTTTCGCAAGCAAAATGAGCAGCCACGAAATCGAATCCGTTCGAACTGTTCAATAATCGCATTGTAAACTTTGAGTACATTATCATCTCCATTGCCATACTGTTCACACTGTGTGCATACTTGTGACGTAAGCAAGCAAACGAAATTACAAGCTATCAGTAAATCAATTGAAGTTCGGCGTATCCATCTGTAATCAAACTCTCCAAACTCAATGAGACTGCCGCTGGATTAAGAAGGTTCGTTCATACTTTTAATGACCCGCAAGCAATAGCTGGTTGTTAAGATCATTTCCTTTCTTTGTTTTGAATAAAACGAACGTAGTGAACAAGGCAACGAGTCCTGAAATTGAACACGTCCGCAAGGATTCGTAGCCTCATCCACTACACTCGGTTGACATTGGCTTATACTCTTCTTGTGAAAAAAATCACGTTTTTTCAAGTATCAATTGAGCCGGATCGATCTGCCGGCCGGGCACTATCAGCCATTCACTTGATGATCTATGAAGCACTAGACATAATTTTCGGATACAAAATGTGCAGTTACTTCCGCAATTTCCT
>CAZORR010000188.1:0-6068 GCA_964582115.1 uncultured Pirellulaceae bacterium | reverse complement strand
CCGACTACGTTGGAGAGATCGTTGCTGCGGCAGGTGATCGGATCTGTATGGCGGGGGATATTCTGGCGTTTGATTTCTTCTTCGTCGACGATGACAAAATGGACATCGAAGACAAGCCATTTCAAAAACGAGTTGTGAAGCCGGAGTCAGCTGGGTTTTTACTGAACGAGTTCAAGAAGCTGTTGGTCGGCACCGACGAAAGCGAATTTACAGTGCCTGCCTTAGAAGCCAGTTTGGATGGTTTTTGCGAAGCACAGTCGATCGGCATGGGTGATGTGATTCACGCCTTACGAGTTGGTGTCAGCGGCAAGGCAGCTGGCTTCGGTACGATCGACACGATGGCGATTCTTGGCAAACAGCGTTGCATCAACCGGTTGGATTTAACTTTGGCCAAACTAGAAGGGGCTCGAAACGACGCTAGCTAGTTTTGGAGCTGGGGCGTGTGGTGTAGCAAACGAAACTTAGTCGCCTGATTCGCCACGTGCGATTCCGCCAAGGTGTTCTATCATCTTGCTCCCGCGAACACCATCAAAAACAAAGGATTTGCTTCGTCGAAGCTAACAAAGAAATGAAATTCACGTCTTCGGTTGACGTTTTGATGGTCAAACGAACAATCGACCGATAGAATAAGTTCAACAGCAAGTGCTGCTTTATAGCCAAAATTTGGGCGGCCCTTCTGAGTCGCAGGGCGATAGCCCTCGGTTTCTCGAGACGATTGCTAGTTTTTTTAACGCCTTCTAAAACATGCCACATAAATTATCGCTTGCCTTTTTCGTCGGATTCTTTTCTCTCTTTTTGTTGGCCCTTAGTTTTGGTGCCAGCATCGCCGGCGCTCAAGGCTTGGACGACGAGACTCCATCTACGACCTCAACCAGTGGCTTTCAATTTTCCAGCTTGGTCGGCAAGAAGGTAGATATGCTGACGGCCAAAGGCTACTTCTATAACGTCGAAGTTAAAGAAGTCGTACCTGGCAAACTGGACAATAGCGTCAAGAGCTTCAAGTTGGTCGAAGGCAAAAAAAACGCTCGCATCGTTGCCTCCAAGGTCATAGAAATGCACTTGGAAGGCGAAAACCTAGACGTTTCGTACGACAAAAAAAATCGCAGCTTGATCCAAGACCCAGAAAAACGAGCGGAACGTCTGGCGTATGAGAAAGAGGCTAAGTCCCGCTTGAGACCGCAAGGGCATCGCTTATGGAAGCACCTGACTGTCGAAGAACAAGATGTGTTCTTAAACCGTCAAGCTGCGTTCGTCAAAGATGCACGAGAGAAGCTTAAACAGATTCCCTTGCGAGTTGTTGAAACCAAGTTCTTTACCTTCGTGACTGATTTAAATAGTGCTGAAGTCGATGGCTACATCGTGTATCTAGATGCGATGTACGCGGAGTTATGCAAGGCGTTCGGGTTACCAACGGATAAGAACATTTGGGCCGGTAAGTGTGTGGTATTTGCTTTTCGCGAATCGGAGACATACTTCGGGTTTGAAACCGTGGTCATGAAAATTAACCAGGCATCAATTGCCAACACACAAGGGCTGTGCCACCAAAATTCGGACGGCACGGTCATTTTTGCCGGTTACAAAGGCAACAATAATTTCTTTGGCCATGTGCTAGTCCACGAAACATCTCACGGCTTTGTTCACCGCTACCTTAGTTCCGCTCGGGCACCATCTTGGTTGAACGAGGGGATGGCTGATTGGTTGGCCGATAAAGTGGTCAAAGGAAAACAAATCGGCCAGCGCCAGCGAGCTTCAGCGGCTAATGTAAAACGAAAAGGCAGCTGGGGAGACGTGTTGAACATTCCGCGAATCACAGGAGAACAATACGGAATTTGTTCGGTGCTGGTTGAGATTTTAGTGGCTCGAGACGGAGGACGCGGGAACTTCAAAGCATTCTTTGATGGGATGAAAGAAGGCCATAGTGCGCAAGAATGCTTAAAAGAGCACTTCAATTTGACTTACGCCGAACTCCAAGGCATCTACGGACAAACCATTTCCAATTGGAAATAGGAATGCAGAATTCTATCTGAGCCGTTTTGGCGATAGCCACGGTTCATCACGTAAAAGAATGTGGCTATCGCCTAAGCGGCTCATGTTGGCCTAACCTAAAGAAACTGGCTTGCCAGTGGCCGCCGATTCGTACAACGCGTCGATGATCTTCATCAATGCGAGCGACTCCGATGGCACGTTCAAAGGCTCTTCCGTGCCTTCGATGGCGGCAATGAAGTTTGCGGCAGATCGCTGACGGCCCATGTCTTCGCACTCAGCGACAGTTAGCGATTGATTTTTGGGTTTTCCGTCTTCGTGGGTGTATAGTTCCAATGCATCAATCGCGGTATCGTCCAGTCCATCGGTCCCAAACAGGCGTTCGACTTTTCCCCCAGCTTTGGTGCCTTGGAAAACCACGGAGACCTCTTCGCGTTTAACCATTTCGGCCCAAGAGACCTGCAGCGACAACACTTGACCTGTTTTGAACGTTACGAATCCGTGAGCAGCAGTTTCGACATCCGTCGTCCCATCCGCGCGATCTGGAATCCCCCAAGGGCCCTTGAAAGTCTTGTCGGTGATGAATGAATCAAATGTTTGGCCAAGCACATGAGTAGGTTCCGGGTAGCCCATGAAGTGCATCGCCAAATCAATCATGTGCAGCAAGTCGATCAACGGCCCACCGCCAGAAAGTTCCTTGGTGGTAAACCAACCGCCGAAACCTGGAATGCCAGTGCGACGAATCCATTTGGCTTGTGCCGAGTTAATGGTGCCAACTTCGCCAGCGTCGATCAACTTTTTCATTTTGTAAGACTCCGGGCGGGCGCGATTGTTGTAGTTGAACATCAATCGTTTGCCTGACTTGTCGGCCACCGAAATCATTTCTTCGACTTCTGCCGCGGACAGCGCAGGCGGCTTTTCGCAGAACACGTGCTTGCCAGCCTTGAGACACTGGATCGCCAGTGGAGCGTGAAATTTATTCGGCACGATCACACTAACGGCATCCACGTCGGACTTTTCTAGCATTTCAGCAACGTCGGTATACGTCTCTGAAATGCCCCAAGTTTTTGCGGCCTCTTTAGCCGCGTCTTCATTCATGTCTACCAACGATACAATTTCGGCACCTGATTCTTTGAACCCGGCGGCGTGATACTGAAGCATTCCTCCAGCACCGATAATAGCGACTTTTGTTGGCATGAATTCGACTCGTCTAAAAATCAGATTAAAAAAGCACGGTCCAGGGTGACGATCGTCACCCCATGGAAATCCTCAAGAGTCTATCAAATTCCTGCCTCAGTTCCACTGCCGCGACGAATCGCCACGAATAAGCGTAAAGGAAAGAGGTGCCCACAAAATGGCCAACCCCAGTTTTCGGGGCTTGGTCGTTATTCTAGGGTGCCATCAATGTGCCGTATTCGGTACTTATTGGCTACACCACGACAGCGTGGGAATTTTTCATAAAACCGTGCCGCGTTTTGATGAAACACCTCTGCAGGAAAATCATTCTTGCTCAACGCCAACACTCGGTTGTCATACGATGGCAGTGAAAACTCAACCGCGTAAGGAAAACGCTTCTTTAATTTTGCGTTGGTAAACAACGGCAGATCTTTAACGGAATCGGGTTCGACGATATTGATCACCAGCATGCCGTCAGGTTTTAGCATCCCCGCCAATTTGGAAAACCAAGCGACCGAAGTCGGCCCACACCGAACAGGAATGTTTCCATCTTCGGTGTATAGGTCATCGAGGATCCAGTCGAAAGTTTTGACTTCGGATTTCTGATGATCCTCCACCCAGACCGTGGCGTCTGCGGCAACCAATTCACAACCACTGCCACAGTCAAAAAATCCGTCGGCGATCGATAGATGAATTGGGTCCATGTCGATGCCAACAATCCGCCGAGTATCAGACAGAGCTTCCAATAGTTTCCCCGCTGCACCAGCACCAAAGCCAAGAATCAAAGCTTCATTGACCGTCGCCGCATCGCGAAAGAAAACCGTGGCAACCAGCAAGTCCCAGATCGCTCCCGAAAGCGGTCGGTCTGGGTTGTACTGCGTGTGGTGAACGCCGTTGCGGTACAGCCTTAGGCTCGCGCCGGCAGATCGGACTTCATAAAGATTGCCCTCGATGGTTTCTGACCAAATCAGCATGGGATCGTCGGTGGTGGGATGGCAGTATGAACAGTCGCGAAATTAGAGCGAATCGAGCACGTTTCACAAGGTGCAGCAGCGACACGGTTGCCGTTCCGACTTCCGAAGGTCAACTAAGCTGCAAACACTCAATAGATAACCATCAAAGCCGTGGAACATGCCCCCCCATCAGGTAGAGCACCTGAGATATTTGTGAGGACAACTGAAAAAAACGAACAACCACAAAAAACGCCCTCGTCGGATGACCGACGAGGGCGTTTGGTTTTCAATTTTTGATTGGCGGCAAGCTTGTTTAGCTGTCGCTGCCTGAGTCGTCGGCACCGACACCAACCGCTTCGTCTTTGTCTTCGCTTGGAGCAGGCGTAGGTGGTTCTACCCACTCACCTTCGAACTTAAGGCGTTTGACTTTCTTCTTGCCTTTTTCGCTGCGGACACCGTCAACGATGATTTTGTTCTTGCCCTGGAAGTTACCTTTTAGCAGTTCATCGGCCATCGGATTTTCGATGTAATTTTCAAGTGCTCGACGCAATGGTCTCGCACCAAAATCTTCATCAGTTCCGTTGTCGATCAAGAACTCTTTAGCATCTTCGGTGACAATCAGTTCAAATCCACGATCGGCCAAACGCTCCGTGATTTTGCTTAGTTCAAAATCGATCACGGTCTGCATATCGTCTTTGGTCAAGTGTCGGAAGATGATCGGCATCTCTGACAAACGATTCAAGAACTCAGGGCGAAACGCCTTGTTCATTTCGTCTTGAACGCGTTCCTTCATGGCTTCGTACGATTGATCGTCGCCAGCACCAGGCAATCCAAACGCGGATTCGTTTTTGATCGCGTGAGCACCAACGTTGGTGGTCATGATCAAGATGACATTTCGGAAGTCGATGTTACGACCGAAGCTGTCGGTCAAACGACCTTCTTCCATCACCTGCAACAATGTGTTGAAGATATCTGGATGTGCTTTTTCGATTTCGTCCAACAGCACAACACTGTAGGGACGACGGCGAATTCTTTCGGTCAATTGACCGCCTTCTTCGTAGCCGACGTATCCCGGAGGGGCACCGATCAAGCGACTTAGGTTGTGCTTTTCCATGTATTCGGACATGTCGATCGTGACCAAAGCTTCTTCGTCACCGAACATGAATTCGGCAAGCGACTTAGCCAACAAGGTTTTACCAACACCCGTTGGTCCGGCGAACATAAAGCAACCGATAGGACGACGAGGGTCCTTCAATCCAGCGCGGCTGGTACGGACGGCCTTGGCAATCGCGGTAACGGCGGCTTCTTGGCTGACGACCTTCTTGTGAAGTTCGTCTTCCATCTTGAGCAATCGCATTGAGTCTTCGGTAGACAGTCGAGTCAAAGGCACGCCGGTCATCTTGCTGATGACTTCTGCGATGACTTCTTCGTCAACCACGCCGTCGGTTTGTTGCGACTTCTCACGCCATTCGCGTTTGATTTGGTCCTTCTTTTTACGAAGCTTATCGGCTTGATCTCGCAAGCTGGCTGCTTTTTCAAAATCTTGATTGGCAACCGCGTCTTCTTTTTCTTTGTTCAGACGCTCGATGTCTTCGTCGATTTCCTTTAGATCCGGTGGACGAGTCATGGTACGCAACCGGACGCGTGCACCTGCTTCGTCGATCACGTCGATCGCTTTGTCTGGCAAGCAACGACCGGTGATGTAGCGACTAGAGAAATCAACCGCCGCTGCAACCGCATCGTCGGTGATCTGCACGCGGTGGTGGTCTTCGTATCGTTTACGGAGGCCTTTGATGATCTGGATGGTTTCCTCGTTAGAGGTAGGTTCAACAATGATCTCTTGGAAACGTCGAGCCAACGCGTTGTCTTTTTCGATGTACTTGCGGTACTCGTCCAACGTCGTCGCACCGATACATTGGATTTCGCCACGAGCCAAAGCAGGCTTGAGGACGTTCG
>CAZORR010000187.1:0-6142 GCA_964582115.1 uncultured Pirellulaceae bacterium | reverse complement strand
TTCATAGGTTAACACTAGCTGGAGACGCAATCTGCCCTCTGTCCACCTGTGGTTTTGCGACGCTTTAATCTCTCGATTTTGGGTCGAGGACCAAGCTAAAACGGACTACTGAGCTTGCCGGCCACCAAACCAGCCCAACGTGGCCTCGAAAACCACGAAAAACCTGTGAAAACGGTTGAAACGGCAATTGTCCTTTGGAACGCTTGCCGATAAACTCTCGACTTGGTTTGACCGGAGAAATATCGGTCAATTTGATGTTTTAATACCCGCTTGCGAAACCGCTCCTGCTTTAAGGACGGCCCGAGTGCTAGCCAAGCACTCGGAATTGCTCTGCAAGCCAATGGGAGGATTTTATGGCAAATAAACTCGTTCAAGATTTGATCGACGCTGGAGTTCACTTTGGTCACCGCGCTAGCCGCTGGAACCCTAAGATGGCTCCTTACATTTACGGTCGAAAAAACCAAATCCACATCATGGACATCCGCGAAACCGTTCGTGGATTGCTTCGAGCTAAAAAGTTCGTGTCCAACGTCGCCAGTGGCGGCAGCCTGATTTTGTTCGTTGGCACCAAACGTCAAGCTTCAGCAGCGATTCAGCGCGAAGCCGATCGTTGTGGCATGCCTTACGTTAGCGAACGCTGGTTGGGTGGCGCTCTAACTAACTTCCGTACCATTCGTAGCCGAATGAGTCGTTTGGAAGAATTGGAAGCGATTCGTGGCAGCGACAAAATCGACGGTTACTCAAAGAAAGCTCAGTCTTCACTGAACCGCGAGTACCGCAAGATCTATCGTAACCTGAACGGTATGCGTTCAATGAACCGCTTGCCTGAGTGCTTGATCATTGTCGATCCAAACAAAGAAAAGAACGCGATCCTTGAAGCCAAAAACCTTGGCATCACCACCGTTTCTTTGATCGATACGAACTGCAACCCAGACATGGTTGACTTGCCTATCCCAGGCAACGATGACGGTATTCGCAGTATTGAGCTGATCGTTAGCCACATGGCAGATGCAGTTTTGGCTGGCCGCAAAAACGTGGTTGCCAAAAACGAAGGTGCTGACGGCAAACCTAAAGCCGCTGCGAAAGCTCCAGCTGAAAAGGCCGCTCCAGCCGAAGCAGCTCCAGTTGCCGCCGAAGCAACTCCTCCGACAAGCTAAGCCAATTGTTTAGCTGTCTCCAAGAACAACAACTGGCTGTCTCAAAAATAATCAACTAGTGCAAGATCGCGATGACCTTACCAGCAAGCGTGCTGAGGGTTCGCATTTTGCGTCGATGATTAACGAGACGGCTGTTTTGACAACCAAGGGCCTAGCGATTGCTTCGCTGGGCTATTTTGAAAATCCCCAATCCGCTTGAACCTTAGCTTGCTCAAGCGGTCTCTAAAACGAATCAAAAGCAATAAAGTTGATAAGGAAAAAACATGTCGATTTCCGCAAAAGCAGTTAGCGAACTACGTAAGTCCACCGGCGCAGGCATGATGGATTGCAAAGAAGCCCTTAAAGAATCTGGTGGCGACATCGATGGCGCTTTGGATTGGCTTCGCAAAAAAGGCCAAAAAGTAGCCGCCAAACGAGCCGACCGTGACGCCAACGAAGGCATCGTCGTTGCCAAGACCAACGAAGCCGGATCGACCGGAATCGTGATGGCAGTTAGCTGTGAAACCGACTTCGTCGCCAAAAACGATGGCTTTATCGAATTCGCTGACAGCCTTGCCCAACTGGCCTTGGACAAGCTTCCGGAAACCAAAGAAGAATTCGTGGCGTTGGAATTCGATGGCGCCACTGTCGCTGAAAAACTAATCGAAAAGACTGGTACGATCGGTGAAAAGCTAGAGATTTCTGGTTACCACAAAGTGATCGGCGAAAGCATCGCTTCGTACATTCACGCCGGCAGTAAAATTGGCGTTTTGGTCAATTACAAAGCCGGTGGCAATGCTGAAGCATCTGGCTTCTTCCGTAGCGTTGCCATGCACATCGCAGCGATGGCACCAACGATCATGCGTCCTGAGGAATTGGACCTAGAGTTCGTCAAGAAAGAAACAGAAGCGTTGCAGGCTCAAATCAAAGCCGAAAACGAATTGAACGAATCTGAAAACCTCGGCAAAGCAATCAAAATGATTCCAGAGTTTGGCAGTCGTTTGCAGATGACTCCAGAAGTCGTTGCTGCAGCAGAAGCCAAAATCAAAGAAGAATTAGCCGCTGAAGGCAAGCCAGAGAAAATCTGGGACAAAATCGTTCCTGGCAAACTTGAACGATATATCAGCGACAACTCGCAGTTGGACCAGACTTACTGCCTGTTGAGCCAAGTTTACGCGTTGGACGACTCAAAAACAGTTGCACAAGCTGTCGAAGACATGGGTGGCGTTGAACTGGTAGAGTTCAAGCGAGTTGCAGTTGGCTAAACGGCCAATTTAAAAATCAACCAAGCCCTGCATCATTGCGGGGCTTTTTTTATATCGTGTATACTCTCACTAACGAACCGTTAACTGAACCTCAACTTAGGCAAACGCATGGCTTCCGCTAAATACAAACGCATCCTTCTTAAACTTTCTGGCGAAAGCTTCAGCCCGTCTGGCGAACGCGGAATTAGCATGGAAGAAGTGGTCCACATCTCCAAGCAAATTCACGAAGCTCAACAACTCGGTTGCGAAATTGCGGTCGTGATTGGTGGCGGTAACATTCTTCGCGGCAGCCAATTCAAAGCCAACAATGATGTCGTGGAAGAAGCCACCGCCCACTACATGGGAATGATGGCAACCATCATCAACGGCTTGGCGTTACAGGACGCACTCGAGACCGTCGGCTGTAAGACTCGATTGATGAGTGCGATTAAGATGGACGGGGTATGCGAGCCGTATATTCGCCGGCGAGCCGATCGTCATCTGGAAAAAGGACGAATTGTGATTTTGGGCGCTGGTACTGGCGGTCCCTTTGTCACGACTGACACTGCTGCAGCGCTACGGTCGATGGAGCTTGGCTGTGACATCTTGATGAAAGCCACTCGTGTTGATGGCGTCTACAGTGACGACCCTGAAAAGAACCCGCACGCGGTATTGTATTCGGATTTGGAATTCCAAACGGTCGTCGAAAAACGTCTCCGCGTCATGGACTCAACCGCCATTTCACACTGCATGGAACACAACATGCCGCTGATGGTGTTCAATTTCCGCAAAGACGGCAACATTGTCAAAGCCGTCACCGGAAGCCAAGTCGGAACGCTGGTTACCAACACCAAGGCAACCTAGGCTATCAAAGCTGTAGCTGGACTCGCCAGAGCTCAGGAAATGGTAGCCTGACCAGACCGGCATTTTGGCGTGGTGTGTTCGGAGTAGTGCCTTTAGGCTTTGCTTTTCGAAGTGACGAAGCGAACTCGCTAAACCCCTCCCAAAACTGATGCTAGAAACAGTTCAGCTAACGCGGCTTTAAAAACTGATTTGCCGTTGCCACTGGCCAACCCGGTTTCCTTGGTCACACAAAATCTGATACACTGAAACACATCACCCCAACATCACCAGTGAGGTCTATTATGGAACCCAAAGAAATTCTCGAAGACTGCGAAATGCGAATGGACAAAGCAATCGAAGTCCTGAAAAAGAACTTAAGCGGCATCCGAACCGGCCGCGCCAATCCGGGTTTGGTAGATTCGCTTCGCGTGGATGTCTACGGCAGCCCAACGCCGATCAAGCAGGTGGCTCAAGTTGGAGCCCCGGAGCCGACTCAGATTGTGATTCGTCCTTACGATGCGGGCATTATCAAAGAGATCGAAAAGGCGATCGTTGCCAGTGACTTGGGTTTCAATCCGCAGAGCGATGGTCGCGTTGTTCGCATCAACATTCCGGCTCTTTCGACCGACGTTCGCAAGAAAATGGTCGCTCGCATCAAGGACTTGTCTGAAGACGCGAAAATCTCGATTCGAAACGTCCGTCGTGACGGTAACAAAGCCGCCGACCAAGCGGAAAAAGACAAGCTTGTATCCGAAGACCAGCGTGACGATACGAAGAACGATATCCAAGAACTTCTTAAGAAGTACGAAGCCGACGTCGTCGAAATTGCCAAAGCACGCGAAACCGAAGTACTCGAAGACTAACTCGTGCCAAAGCACTGCAGTAAAATTAAAAAAAGCCGGAGTCGCAGACTCCGGCTTTTTTTGCGTGGCGTGCTCGTAGTAATGCCTTTAGACTTTTCTCTTTGTAGGATGGGCACTCTTGCCGGTCACCATAAGTTTAACATTAGAAGTAATTCAGCTGATGCGACGCCGACACAATACCCTCATTGTCACGTTCACTTGACTCTCAACAAAGACCTCGCTGTCTTAGTTCATAAAACTCGCCAACCAAACAATTGCCATGATGAGTCCCATGAAACCCACTAGCCAGATGATCGAGCGAAATGAGTGCTTGATGATTTCCAAGGGACGCTCGTGCCGAGTCGCTCCGTAAACCAAACTGGTGACCACGATCAACGGAGCCGCGTAGTAAAGCGTGGGTACCAGGCCTGCTAGTCCAAAAAGTAATGACGAATGAATCATAGCTCACCTCGTTTCTTTTTAGATTCGAGGCGGTTACGCTGATCGGCCGTTAAAATTGCCGGGCCGCAAAACGCATCGTAAACTGCCAGCAGGTTTAGAATCCCAGCGACCATCGTATACAACGTGCCTAATTCATAGAAATGCTTATAGTCGAAATGCCATCTTCCCAACACATCTTGATTTGCTGGATCTGCTACACCGGGCGGTGGCGCCATAAAGCCATCCTTAAGCGTTCGTTCCGGCATGACAGCTGGTGGATTGTCCTGATCGATCTGTGTGAAGCGTAAGGCTTGCTCGTTGTAATCTTCCGGATACCGTTCGCATAAAACATAGTAGGGATCGTCGCCATCTTGGGTTTTGTAAGCCTGCACAAGAGCGGGCAATGCGACAATTCCGCAATGAACCTGAAACACTGGGTACTGCCAGCGGAAGTCGTTTGGCCGGTAAGACGCATACACGACCCGTCCGTGCCCCAAGCCTAACCCGACGAAATAAGTCGACAACACGCAAACCATGAACAGCAAGCCCTTGGGAATACGGCGTTGGTAAAAATGCCCCAAGCCCGGTACCAGCCACGCCAAAGCGGCTGCTAAATAAGGGTTCCCCAGATTGACGACGACTGGTTCATCTTTTTCTTGCGAGTAAACTATTTCCGGCATGATAAAATCGCTTGGCAGGTTTCAAAATCCAGCTGCTTTCAGCTGGAAACCGTCATTCTAACCCGCTGCAACCACTCTCCACCAGACCAACTCGGTTTCAAAACCATGGCTCATCGATTCTTTCTTCCCAACCTACCCCAGCAAGCTACCGTTACACTCGACGGTGACCAAGCCCACCATGCGGCTCAAGTAATGAGGTTTGAGGTTGGCGACTCAATCATCTTGTTTGACGGGCAGGGTGTCGAGGCTTCCTGTGAGATCGATGCCATTAGTAGAAAGCGAGTTGAACTGACGATCGTGGAACGTAGCAGTGCCGATCGGGCTTTGTCGACGGAGCTAACGTTGGCCGTAGCATTACCCAAAAAAGACCGTCAAAAATTCTTGATCGAAAAACTGGTCGAACTCGGTGTCACTCGGTTGATTCCCGTTCCAGCCGAACGGTCGGTTGCAGCAGCCAGTCAAAAAGTAATAGACCGTATTGAAAAACAGATCATCGAAGCTTGCAAGCAATGTGAACGTAACCGGTTGATGCAGGTTACCGAACCGATGAGCTTCCAGCAAATCGTGGACTGGTCCGACCAGCACCCGCAACCTGCTCGGCGGTGGATTGCCGATCCTTACGATGGCGTATCGATCGCGACCGTCAACCAGCAAACTACCGACAACCAAAACAGCACCGACCAAGGTAAACACGAACTGGTCGCGATTGGCCCGGAGGGTGGATTTACGGACCAAGAAATCGCCGCTGCAACCGACGCTGGATTCCAACGGCTACGAATCGGCCCCACGATCTTACGAGTCGAAACGGCCGCCATCGCCAGCGCCGCCATTTTCGGCGCCGGACGTGAGTTGATGTAATGACGGCTTTAGCCAAAAAAGTGGCGACTAGTGTCGATTAGGAGACTACTCGGTGAACGCCGCTGCAAGATCAATACAAAAAACCTCAACAACAAGAA
>CAZORR010000186.1:0-6166 GCA_964582115.1 uncultured Pirellulaceae bacterium | reverse complement strand
TTGAAGAAGCAGAAGCCCCTGTTGCGGTTGCACCTGCCATTAAACCCAAGCCAGCAGCAAAGCCACCGGCGAAACCACCGCGTCCGGTAGCAACCAAACCTAAAATCGACATCGACCTGTTCGATGATGAAGCCGACGAAGATGCTGGTGCGGGAAAAATTGAAATTGCACATCCCAAAACCCCTTCGAAAGTCCGTCGTCCGAAGTTGAAAAATCTCGCCAAGAATTTGGGCATGACCTCGCACACGGCTGCTAATTTCGTGGCTCCAATCGCCAATGAACCTGTTGAAGACGAATTGGAAGATGATGAAGAGTACGAAGACGAATTAGAAGACGACGAAGAGTACGAGGATGCGGAAGCGTCAGCCGAAGACGACGATGATGAATACGAGTACGAGTATGAGTACGAAGACGGCGACTACGAAGACGATGAAGAGGAGTACGACGAAGACGAGTACGAGGACGTCGAGTAACCACGAACTTCATCCATGCTCCGCCTCCATGATTATTCCAAAATACAAACCACCTATACCGGTATCACCGTACCTAAACCGAGGAAACTCAAATGACAACTAGCCAATTTCAATTTGACACGCTCCAGACCGTTACCAGCTCACCGAGCCTCCTCGCTGGCGTTCGAAAGGCCAGAAAAGCCGGCAAAACGGTTTCAAGTATGTTGATGGAGATTGCGAAATTGCGTTTTGGTCATGGCAAACTTAAGCCTGACGAGTACTTCATGTACCAGCTGTATGACGACACACGTTTTAACGCCGAAACGCGGAAGACGTTTATTAGCGATAGCTACAAATCATTCTTCAGCCCTTGGAGAGTTATCGGAGACGATAAACCGTTGATGACATCATTACTGGATGGAATGGGACTTCCGGTTCCCGAAACCCAAGCGACCTACCATCAATTTCGGACCTTCGGCAAAACCATTCCTTTGAGGAACCAGCAAGACGTCGTCGAATTCCTGCGACAACAAGCCGTGTACCCTGTGTTTGGCAAGCCCTGCGGCGGCTGCAGAAGCCAAGGAACTGCGCTGATCAATGACTACGACAAAGAAAACGATGAGTTGATCATCAATTCGGTCGAGCGAGTTTCGGTCACCGAGTTTGCTGAAAAAGTCGAACAATTGAATACACCGTACATGTTCCAAACACTCCTGCGACCGCACGAAGAAATAACGAAGATGATCGGTCCAAGCGTAAGTTGTGTTCGTATGTTTTTTATCTCCGACGATCGCGGGTGTGATTTAATCCGAGCCGGCTGGAAGATTCCCGCCTCATCCAATGTCGCTGATAATTTCTGGCGTGAAGGAAACATTCTGGCCGGCATCGATATCGAGTCGGGAAAAATTGTAAGAGCGCTAAAACGACAAGACGGTGGCACTGCTCCAATCGACAAGCACCCCGAAACGGATCAAGTCTTTACCGACATGGTATTTCCCGAGTGGGACAAAATGTTGGAAGTTGCCAAGACGGCCGCAAACAATCTGACCGACTGTGTCCTTCAAGGCTGGGATATCGCCTTGACTGATAACGGACCAGTGATTTTGGAACTGGAATCCGACGGCGGCAGTCCAGCCTTGGGTCAACTATGCTACGACCGTGGTGTGCTTGACGAGCGATATCGACACGCTTACGAGTACGCAAAGAATCGTGAAAAACGAGAGCTGGAGTCATACAAGAAGCTGGCAATGAAATCCAAACGAGACAAAACCAAGGGGGCGTTCGACGCAATTTCCAAGTTTAAAGCAGCCCAAGACGGACTGCGAGCTGAACAGGACGCGTCGGAATCTCCCTCTTCCTAATTCGCCTAAAATTTCCCATAACTGTAATCTCGACAGTGGGAAAGTTATCCACCACGACTCAAGGACCAAGATGCTCAATCAACCGGCTGACGACGACTTCGCGCAACTGATCTCCAGCGGCGGCGACAACCGGATGCTCTTGGGGTCAACGGGACTGAATCGTTACGGCAGTGGACCCAGTGCAGGTTCGAAAATCCAACTTGGATCCTGCACCTGTTCCTCTCCATCGCAACGTGCATTGGATGCGGCCCACCGTCTGTACTTGGAACTTCAACAACACCCGAACCCTGCCCTGCTTGCCAGCGAACAATTTCAAATCATTCGCAACCAACTTCGCAATCTTCTAGTATTGCCCGAAGACGTTGCCATTGCGTTACCTCCATCAGGTACCGATGTCGAAATGTTAGTTTTAGCGTTGGCGGCCAGTAAAACGGAACATCCGATTGTCAATATCGTTGTCGGCCCTGCCGAAGTTGGTAGCGGAACCAGCCCTGCCTCCGCGGGCCGATATTTTGACTCATTGACCCCACGCGGCAACCACGTAGATCCACAGCACGCCCTCGATGCTGACTTGACCTCACGTGTTTCGGTAACGCATGTGGACATCCGTGACACATTCGGACAACAACTGCCTTTGGAGTCGATCGATCGAGAGGTTATGCGGACGGTTATTGACGCCGCCGCAACAGGATCTCATGTCGTCGTACATCTCGTCGCACATAGCAAAACAGGCATTCACGCACCGTCTTTAAATGCCATTGAATCAATCAAATCCGCTTTGCAGGATGACGTTACAATCGTAGTTGACGCTGCACAAGGAAGACTCGCAACCGATGCCTATCGTATCGCGTTGCAAAACGACTGTCTGGTGTCGTTTACTGGATCCAAGTTCTTTGGTGGCCCGCCATTTTCTGGGGCCTTGTTCGTCCCACGCAGCCAACGGCCGGGCAAACATTTGACACAACTTCCCAGTAACTTCAAAGAGTTTTTCAATCGTGACACGATTCCAACCGTTTGGAAATCATGGAAAACCTCCAGTAGCCAATGGACCAACACTGGGCTACTACTCAGATGGACCGCTGCGATTTCTGAAATGGAAGCCTTCTACAATATCGAACCGGACGTTAGCGAAGTTATCCTTTCTGTCTTTGCAAATGAAGTCACCAATGCGATTTCGGCGTCGCGATCCTGCATGATGCTGCCAGTAGAAACCGATGCCGAAAGTAGCCTGCCGAGCATTTCATCTTATGAATCAGTATTCACATTTGAAGTTAACAACGCCGATCAGAATCCACTTTCTAAAACGCAACTCAAAACACTCCACCAACAGCTCAACATCGACACCAAGCAAGGCTTCCTAGTTGGCCAACCAGTTCAACTGGGCCAAAACTGTTGCGCATTACGTGTCGCTCTGGGCGCACCGACAATTGCGGATGTCGCAACGAATTCACGATTTGGCAACACGTTCGACCAACGGCTCACTTGGATGCGTGAAAACATCCGGTCTTGTTTCGAAGCCATTGACGCGTTGGTGCTGACTGACAAGCAATTTCAAGATTCGACTTTTGCTGAAATCGTCAAATTATGAAATCCTTTCATTCGCGAATTATGCCCGCCGATGCTGAAATGATTTGGCGTTGCGCAACCGAGCGGAATTTCCTGACTGCAGGATCTCGTTCGCTGATCGTTCACGACTTCGAACGTTTGCAGCACCGCATCGAGATTTTGCAACAAGCGTTTCCCGAAACTACCCTGCACGCGATTGCGATCAAAGCCAATCCACTCGTTGAAGTGCTAAAGTTCTGTGTGCAAAATGGATGCGGATTAGAAGCGGCCAGTATCGAAGAAGTCCATCTGGCGCTAGCCGCCGGCTGCGATCCACTGCAAATCGTTTTCGATTCGCCCGCCAAAACAATCGATGAAATTCGTTTTTGTTTAGACAAAGGAATTCACTTAAACGTCAATGGCTTTCCTGAATTGGATCGCATTGCGGCTTTGTACGACACCAGCATTCACCAGTCCAATGTCGGCATCCGCATCAACCCAGAGATTTCTGCTGGAGCGATTGGTCAAACGAGCGTCGGTAGCGCCGGGTCCAAATTTGGTGTTTCGATCAATTCACAGCGCAAACAAATCATCGATGCCTTTGATCGTTTTAGCTGGCTCAACGGTTTACACGTTCACGTCGGATCACAAGGTGTCACGCTGGACCAACTATGCGAATCGGTATTGCAGATCGACCAACTTCGTAAAGACATCCAAACGAAAACCAAACGCAACATCACCTTCGTTGATATCGGTGGCGGTTTGCCCGCTATCTACGATTCTCAAGCTTCGCCTATATCACCGACGGAGTATGCCGATCGGATCAAGGTTGAGCACCCAGAATTGGTAACCGAAAGCAAATTGGTCACTGAGTTTGGACGTTGTGTACACGCGGGTTGTGGAATTGCGTTTTCGCAAGTCGAGTACGTTAAACAGCGATCGGCAGGTCGGTACGAAGCCACCGTCCACTTGGGCGCCGACTTTCTATTGCGTCCTGTCTACCGAAGTGCCGAATGGAAGCACGAGTTCTTATTACTTGACGCAAACGGACAGCTCAAATCTCCAAACGAATCCACTACAACGCTAAACGGCCCGCTTTGCTTTGGCGGTGACGTCATCGCCCGTGACATTCTCATTGGCGAACCCGAACCCGGCGACTGGCTGGCAATCCGGGACTGCGGCGCCTACACAACCAGCATGTGGTCTCGGCATTGCAGTCGAGGCATCCCCGGCATCGTTAGCTATATGGACGGACAGCTGAACTGGCTTCGCCAGCAAGAAACGCCTGAAGACGTAGTTCGGTATTGGAGCAACAGTCAGCTAACGGATTAAACTCGATTAGAACCAATCGAACAGGTTACTCGGTCAAAACCTGCTTCATTTGTTTAGGCAATTTTTCATCAACGGTTCCGAGTGTTTTACGTTTAATCACTTCGGAAGCAATTTCTTCATGGTCAGGTTTCCAGAATTTATCTTTCGCTGCCATCGTCTTGGGAACATCCAGCGGACGAATCAAACGAAACCCGACTCCTAATCCGGGTGTGTCTGTTAACCACCACGGACTTAGCGGTTTTTGCGGGTCACTGACCTTCCACTCTTCTTCACTGGCAATCCGAGCCGCACTACGGCATTGAACATCATCAAGTTCCCATGATCCGCCCCGTGCCACACGTGAATAAACGGTTTTCGGGGCATTGAATGTTTGTTCAACCGTGTATCTTTGACCGGCTTTCAAATGTGTGTAGCCCTGCTCGTTGTATGCATCCAAAACCCACTCGGCGACACTCCCATGCATGTCGAACAGGCCAAACGCGTTGGGTTTCTTTTTACCGACAACATGACGTTCTTCATCAGAATTTTCAACGAACCACGCATGATCTTTCAAGTCGTCTACATCGTCGCCAAACGAGTACGCCGTCTGAGATCCTGCCCGACAAGCATATTCCCACTCGGCTTCGTATGGCAGACGATAAAACTGTTTCGACGTTACGCTTAACCATTTCGTGTACTGTTTTGCCCCGAACTGACACATTGTTGCCGCAGGCTGATTATATGCATCGCCAGCTGCGTAAGTGTCTGAAGGTTGATAGAGCGGTGTAGGAGAACTAAGCGTATCGATCGTGAATGCTTCGATTTTGTTTCGAATCCCTCGCTGTTGCAACTTTTGGAAAACAAAATCCAAGTCCATGAAGTATTGATACTCTTCCCAAGTCACTTCGTGCTTGCCCATCCAAAACGGTTTCACGACCACCTCGAACTGCGGGCCCTCGTCGTCCTCACGTCCCTCTTCGTCCTCGGGACTCCCCATCGTAAAGGTGCCGCCGGGGATTGGCACCATTTCGAATGTCGTATCCGTTCCTGGTATCGTTGCCGTATAAGGCACCATGAACCCGCCATCAATTTTTACAAACCGACCGCTGGCCGGTTTAGTTAACGATACACCCAGCTTCGTTTCTGCCGCTGGCGCTTCTTGAGCATCGGTCCAACGACAGAAAATCACACTCAACGCAAACATGACCAACCAAGCGCTATTGCAACAGCGAGCGCGCAGCATTCTCTCTTCATTCATCGTAAATCCAATGTATTCAAACAGGTAAATCGTGAATGGTCATGAGCCACTTACATAAACCAGCCTGCAATAAGGAAGTGTCGCTGCTTTTTAAATTTGCTTTATGAAAATGATCGGCAGCACCGAGGTTCTGCGAATGATCCGTTGTTAACGCAAGGCCGCAAAGAATCATTCGCAATCACTCTTTGCGTCCTTGAGGCTTAGTGCTTATCCCAATACCTCGCGACAAAGTAGAAAAA
>CAZORR010000185.1:2231-6183 GCA_964582115.1 uncultured Pirellulaceae bacterium | reverse complement strand
TCTCAACCACCGGCGGCCGTTCCAAGAACGCCATGTTCGCAACCAGCATCACCAAACCAAACTCCAACATCCCCATGCACAGCCCGATTCCCAAATGAACCAACACGGCAAACCCCAGCATGATCGGACGACTCAAACGCGGCCACACCAGCGCGGGATACAGTAACTCCCAAAACAACGACACGATCGTCATCGCGGAAACCAGTGGCAAGTAGTTCGCCAGCCAAGTCATATCAATCTGCTGATACTCGTAACTGGCCAGCGCCAGCCAAACCGCTTCACCACTCCACCAAGTCGAACCTTGCAGTTTGCCAATGGCAGCGAAAAAGTAAACAACGCATAAATGAATCTGAATCAACCGAATTGCAATATTCGTTGTTGAGCTCAGCGGCGGCGCAGAAACGCCTTTACCAAAGGCCAGCATACGGTCGATCGAATAGGCCCCGCCGGAATTCCCAATCGCACAGTAGCAGCACAGAAAAACCAAAATTTGGTCCAACCCAAAATCGGCCCCGATACTACGATTGCTGTAACTAATTGCTAGTGCCGCCGCCAACACCGCCGTCACTCGCGTCTGAATCCCCGCGGCAAACAACAACACCACCAACATGCCCACACAGTGAACCACCAACAACATCGTCGATGAATCGGCAAACCAATCCAAATGGCTCCAAGCAAACCCCAGCCCATTTGACTGCCGGTAAGCCAACGGCAGCAAACCTTCCGTTGCAAAAAACGTTGACAGCTCCAACGTCCAAACGGCCAACGAATACAGCAGCAGCACACCCGTGAGAATCCGAATCACGCCCAGCATTCTCGGGCTGCGCGGAGTGAACCAAAAATCATTCACCGCATCGAACCAACGACCAAAATAATTGCGTCGTCCCGTCGACTCCAACTGCGAATCCGTTGACGCGGGTGCTTTTCGTGCAGCCGGTTTAGCAGCAGATTTCTTTGGCGTCGTTCGCTGCTGTTTCGGCGGTGGCGACGAAGGTGGACGACTTGGCTGAACCGTTTCAGCGGCTGACTGCTTTGCGGGTTCCGTTGGTGGCGAATCCTCCGATGACATCGTCGGAATCGAACCCAATCCCTGAACCACTCGGCGTTTCTTCTTTTTACTCATCGTCGCCTCCAGCATCAATCGTCTCTAACTCTGATTGGCTTTCGACTTGTTCTGAAATCGCCAACTGATCGGCGGTTAAAAAAGCCACCTCCGCTTGCGTGAGCAAACTTTGGTCAGTCAACTTGATCCCTGACCGCGATTGCTGAGTAGACGGTTGTATCCGGCGTTGAATCCACATCCGAATTGACTTTGGTGGCTGTTCGCCTGCGGCAAACCTACCAACCAAATTACGAGCCAGTTTTAACATCAAGCCGTCAAATTTAACTTGCGCCGCATTAAGCCGAACCTTGGCTTCATCTCTCTCTGCGGCCAACACTTTGCTTTGTTCGGTTTCACCTCGACGAGCCAAATCTGCAATTTGATCATCGAACTGTTGCAGGATTTTGTCAATTTCGGGCTTCATCGACAGCAACGAAAACTCACGGTACACAGATTCGCTAAGCATAAACCAGCGATGGTAAAGCAAACGCGGAAAGGTCCCATCACGATCGGGAAAATGTCCTTTGATTTGTTTGCCGTCGGCGATTTCAATCTCGTACGCCACCGAATGCGACGGACCAGGATCGGGCGCAAAGAAACGATAACCGTGATTCAAATACAAAGCCTGATGAACTGGCGAAACCGCTTTAGCAACTGGCGTTGTAAGCTCTGGAGCCCCCACAGGATTGGTTAGTGGAGCCAACACCATGACCGACAGATACAGCATCAACAACACCAAGACAACGATCCGTATCGGCAGCGACCAAGGTGGCAGAGATTTTAATTCTTCTTCCATGATTCTGTATCGTTACCAATGAATTTTCAAAAACAGTTGCAAGCTGGGGAAGTCATTAAGCGTAGCCGGAGTCGCCAGACTGAGATGCCTGCCCGAAACGCCTGAACTCCTGCGAGCCCCGCTACAACGGTCAACTGAAACAGTCTACCAAACGGCAAAATTCATACGCTAACCAAAATAGTCCGGTTCATGGCCTGGCTTCCATTTAATATTACAACCGGAAGCTGGCAATTGGCCTTCGCTGGATGGAACTTCACCCGACAACAGCTTTTTAATCGCCGCCCGAATCTCTGCGCCAGTCGCTGGATTTTCCGTCGAATCGTAAACACCAGACCGAATTCGTGTCGGCATCGTCGCATCAATCCGGCCCCGATACACTAACTGGTGCCCCCGATTAAACAAATAGAAATCTGGCGTGCAGGCTGCGGCATAAGCTTTCGCGACCTCTTGGGTTTCGTCCAATAAGTAAGGAAATGTGTACTCACGGACGAGCGATTCGTGTTCCATTTTCTCCAACGAATCGTCCGGATATTGTTCTACGTCGTTGCTCTGAATCGCCACCATGGCCAGCGGCGAATCGGTGTAGTCTTTTCCCAACTGCGACAACTCAGGTGCAACGTGTTTGACGTACGGACAATGATTGCAAATAAACATCACCAACAACGGGCAATCAGCAAAATCACTTTTGGAAACGATTTGTCCGCTGGTGTCTGTTAAAGAAAAGTCTGGCGCGATGGTTCCCAGCGGCAACATCGTAGATTCAGTAAGGGCCATTATTAGATGATTCGTGGTTGAGGTTGGTACGAGAGAGAAGTCTGGATTTCGGTCGCTCGCGGTTAGCCAAAAACTTGATTCTACCGCTGCTACCGATTTTCGCCCATTCCAAATTAACTTCGCTCGAGAGCTCCATGCACACAAACGAGCCAAAAAAAATGGACGAGCCTGAGCTCGTCCATTTAAATTTCAAAATCTTAAACGATTGCCCGCCATCAGCGGGCAATCGCGAATTAACGCTTGGCAACTCGCTCTGTCACTTCATTGTCGAAAGTAAGCGTTCGAATGTCACCCGCGGCCAAGTTAATCTTGCGAACCTGCTTGACCATCTCACCATCGACACGGTAAGAAACTTCAATGCGATAGTCTTCGCAAACTTCTCCATCAATTAGCTGAGTAGTTACAAAGCGTCGCTTGGTCCCGACAAGCTCAGTGCCCTTGCCGCACAGTTTTACCGATGCGTCCTTAGGAACGTTCAAGGCTAACACAGTCGTCACTGGAGCATCAAAGTCCAGCATCGTTTCTTGGACGCGTCCGGCTTGTAGACTGATCAATTTTGACCGCACCAACTGCTTGCCGTCCTGTTCAATCACTGCTTTTACTTTGTACTTGTAAACACGACCTGCAACCAAGTTTTTGGACTCAAAACTTCGCACTGCACCAGGCGTTTTGGTCAAACGACCGTTAACGTAAACCTTCGCTTTCCTTGGAACCTTCAAGCGTAACACGGCTCGGTCAACTCCAGCAAAATTAGCATCTTTAAGAGGTGCCGTTAAGTCAGTCGAATCGTTAGTCGGCCCTGGGTTGGGTAAGTCTGAATTACCAGGCAATGAGTCGTAATATGGATCGGCAGGAATTTCGGCACCTTCCAACATGCCGTCAATCGATCCACCGTCTTCGATACGACTTGATCCGGTTGCCGGTGTTGGCTGTCCATTGAACGTATCGTCAACCAACGGTGTGCTAGTTGGTGTAAAGGCACCACCAAAAGCGCCATCTAAAGAGATGCCACCAATCACGTTGCTACCAGTATAAGATTCGAATATTGGATAGTTAGGATCCAAACCTTGGTCACCCACAGGGAAACTCTGCTCCAGTGAAAAACTACTGTAAGAAGCAACTGGACTGTAACTGGCTGTCTCCACGACAGGCGTGGAAACAAAATCGTTTGCATGAAAGTTCGATGTCGAAGCAAAGCTGCCGGTTGAACCACCCCAAGACTCACTTGCAAAACTGGAACTTCCTGTACTGCCACCGAAGCTAGAACTGCCACCCGAACT
>CAZORR010000185.1:0-2131 GCA_964582115.1 uncultured Pirellulaceae bacterium | reverse complement strand
AAAATTCTTCGCAGTAAACCGCCTTGCAAGAAGCCACCGCCGCCGCTGCTCCCAAAACCTGTGCTGCCACCGCTCGCGATGCCCGTGCTACCGCCGCCGAAGCCCGTGCTACCACCGCTACCGAAGCCGGTACTGCCACCGCTTCCGAAACCTGTACTGCCACCACTTAAACGGTCACCGATTCGTGATAACAAATCCGCAACTGGCCGGCGGCCACCAAGCAAGCCTCCACTACCACCCCAAGACCCACCGGATCCTACACTACCACCAAAGCTGCCTCCCCAAGAACCTTGAGCAGCAACATCGCTTACTGGTAGTACACACAAACAGGCACCCAACAAAAGTGTTGCCCAGAGCTGTTTTTTTGAAAATTTCATCGTCGTTCCCTGAATCAAAGCAGATATTTTCCTTTGAAAGCAACCGATCATCTAATTGGCCAACGGTCTAGACGTGGATTACACTGAGCCACTCAGCTGCGGACGAACCAAATCGCCCAACCCGCTTCGTCACCCCAGACTGCCTTCCGGAACAAGTCAGGATAAGCTGTCAAAAATTCAATTCAAGACGCTTTCAGCGAACCACCACTAAAAGACCTCTAAAACCAGTAGACTTGGCTGTTTTTATCAACACGAGCAAATTTGGTGCAAATTGGCACACTTAATGTCAGTGCCTTGACTCATCCCAGCCCAATGTCAACGATTTCCCACTTCCGCCAGTCGTAACCCAATCGCAGCCAGTAGATACTGCCCACCATGCAAGTCATTCCAGTCTTAGATTTGATGATCGGGCAAATCGTCCTTGCCCAAGGCGGCAACCGCGACGAATATCGCCCGGTGCACAGCCGTTTAACCAGCAGTAGTCAACCGCTAGATGTCGCCCAAGCCATTTTCAATCAAACCGGTTGCAACTGGTTATATGTGGCGGACATCGATAGCTTTGCGGGAGCCGCCCCAAACTGGGGAGTCTACCAACAGTTACTCGAACGGGGTTTCGGACTGTGGATCGACGCCGACTGGTTGACCAATGATCGCTACACACAAATCGCCGATCGACTGAAGCACGAAAAACTAAAAGTCATTGTCTCGTCGGAAACACTATCGTCCGTCGAACAATTTTCGGCATTGGAAACACTGGCCCAAAATAACGTTTCGGTGATTTTCAGTTTGGACAAAAAAGGCGACGCCATCCTCTCACAAACCGGTTCACTAGCCGAGTGGACCCCGACCGACCTCGTCCAACGCGCCTACGCACACGGCGTCCGCGACTTGATCGTATTGGACCTGAACCAAGTCGGAACTGGACAAGGCTTTCAACCAGCCAGTAGTTCGGCGACACTAATTCAATCACTTAAACAAGACCTGCCCGATCTACGCATCACCTCCGGAGGTGGCGTACGAGGCCCGGAAGACGTGCAACAATGGATTGCCAGCGGCTGCGATCACGTGCTAGTCGCATCCGCAATTCACTCAGGGGCGTTTACTCCCGACGACATTGCCACTTAACCGGCAAGCATTATCTGTCGAATAAACGAGACAACTGGCTGCAGCCAGTGAATGGTCGCACATTTTGGCAAGTAAACTGCGGGGCAGCACGTTGTCCCCTTCACTTGCCTTGCCGCGACGGCGATAATCTTGGGCATGGACAGCAAGCAGCACGTTTTCGATTTCCTCGCCAAACCCGTCGGCCAAACTCCCGTCGGCGTTTGCGTACTGCACGGCAGCGAGCGTTTTTTGAAAACGCTCGCCATGAAACACTTAACCGGCGCTGACACAGAAGCCTCCGATTTATCCGTCACCAAGTTCGATGCCACGAACTCCAAGTGGTCGGACATCTATGACGAACTCTCCACCCGATCACTCTTTGGTGGTGACGGTATTCGAATTGTGATCGTCGACGACGCAGATAAATTCGTTTCCGACAACCGCGATCGGCTTGAAAAATTCGCCGAGGGCCAAGGCGGCAGCGGACTGATGGTACTGGTCGTCAACAGTTGGCTCAAAACGACCAAGCTCTTCAAACGCGTCGACAAAAATGGCCTACAAATCGACTGTGGCCCACCAAAAAAATCTGCCAAATCAAAAACCGCCGACCCGACCAAAGTCAACAACTGGTTGATCGATCGAGCCAAACA
>CAZORR010000184.1:0-6197 GCA_964582115.1 uncultured Pirellulaceae bacterium | reverse complement strand
CGTCATGGCCTTGAGTGGTGGCAGTTTGATTTGAGCTGGATCATCATTCGTGGCTTGGAGAAGGTTGGTTTGGTATGGAATGTTAAGCTTCCTACCGCACGCCAGTTAGAGACTCGCTCGCTGAAGGAAAGCTAGTAGCAAAGGCGATTCGAAGTGATCTTTTAAAAGAGGGTTGCTTGAAGCAAAAAATCAAACAGCTTGGTTGATGAAAATCGACCAAGCTGTTTTTTTGTGATGACGGGCAAGAGTGCCCGTCCCACGGAGGTGCTCGCGATGCCAGATTTATTGTTCGGTGTCGTCTATTGATCGGTTGAGCTGTTCGACTAACTGTTCGATTTGTCGCTGGATTGGCTGGGGGCCGACGACGATCAGGCATTGACATTTCGGTTCGTAAACCACGCGAACGAAACTCGCCTGGGCTTGCTGTCCCAGTGCGGTGAAAATCAACTGTTCGATCTCGACTGCAGGAGTCGCTTCGGCCCAACTGGCCATGAGCGGATACACCTCAAGGTCGTGCGATCGGTCGGTGACGGTTGAAGTGGTTAGTTGCAATGTTGTTGCGTCAACGCCAATGACTTTCAGCTTCATTGCTTTGGCGAGCTGGTGGATGGCTTCGCCCACTTCGGGTTCTACTAATTCGCCAGGAACTTGAGTTAGAGGTGTCCAGCCGGCTTCGAGTACGGTCGGCCAGTCGATCATCACGGTTAAACCATGAAGCCGTTCGATTCGGTCTAAGAAATCGGCGAGTGATAGGTTGGGTCCAATTGCCCAGCCGGTTGGTTGAGTTCGTAGGTGTTTACTGGCAGACCAGCGTGTAGCGACGAGTGCTGCTGCGTTTTCGTTTTTTGGGTCGGTTATTAGTTCGGCCGCCGCGTTCATGCGGTCGATTAGCAGTTTCACGTGGCGTTGAATGCCAGTGCTGCAATTTAAAAATATCGTGTCGCCTTCATGGCGAATCGTTGCTGGAGTTTTGGGGCGGCTCCAAGCGTTCGGTGCAATCAGGCCTTGGATGGCATCCAGAAAACGTTGTTTCTGTTGGTCGTTCAGATCGCCAACGTTCGGAAACGGCATTTCAAAAGCTACGTTCTTGGGGTCGGCGGTCAGGGAGATAAGGATCGCTTCGCCAACGACCGCCGCTTTTGCACCGGCGAGTTCCGCGATTTTCTCAGCCGCTGACAAGGCCGTTTCGTCTTTCAGGGCAAGGTTGAGTTTGGGATTGGTAGGCAAACCCAGTAGTGAAAGTTGTCGAGCATCGATCGCGATGGTGACGCCCGAGAGTCGGTGAATCATGCGAGCGGATCGCGCCAGAGAGATGCCTTCTGGGGTAGCTAGTTTTCGAATCGGGCGCTTTAGCAAGCGTTCGAATTTCGAGTTTGGAGTTTTCGGCGGTTTCATCGAAAATTTAGAGCTGCTAAAGTCTTCGTAGCTGCGCTGTAGGGTTGCGATGTCTTCTAACTCGCCCACTGAAATTCCGTATTCAGCCAGTAAGTCTTCCAAGGTTTTTACCTTGCTGGGTGCATTTGAATTGTCGTCAACTGAATGGTTGGTTTGTTCGAGAAGGTCTTCAGCGGCCGTTTTGGGGGTGTCGACGTTTATTACGGGGGCAGCGAATTTTGGAGGATTAGAGGCAGGTGCTTCAGGCGAAGGGGTTTGCCCTAGTGCGTCTGTTTGTTCAATAGGATTTTGGGGAATGGTTGGGGCGTCGTCTAAAAACGTTTCAGTTGTTTCGGTTGGATCATCGGAAGATTCGGTTGGGGTGTCGTTCGATGGCGGTGCTGATTCATTGTCGGTGGTGGTAGTTGGTGTAGGAGCGTCGTTGGTGGCAGGGGCGGCGCTGGTAAGTTGGTCGTTGCCAGCGGGCGTTTGGGGAGTGTTGCTAAAGTGGACGATGGTTACGATGGCGATTGCAACTAAGAACACGGTAGCAATCGCACTTCCGATCATCAGGATCAACCGTTTGCGTTGTTGGGCCGAAGGGCTGGACCATTGCTGGCCTGGCAAAATTGGTTGTTCGTCATTGGCAGTGTTTGCAGGTGGAATCGGTTTTTGAAAACGGGGCTTTTCTGCCTGAGGGCTCGCCGGTGTTTTTTGTGAGATGGAACCTGGGTCTGTATGATGTAAAACCGTTTCACCCGGTTTGGGCAACAGGTCTTCGATCTGATCAAAGTCACTCCCGCCGACAACATTCGACAAAGCCGAAATTGACCCCGCTGATTCAGGTATCGGTGGTTTCCAACCCGTCGGGTGCTGGACATGGATCATAGAACCGCATTTCGGGCACGCGAGCGTTTGGTCGATCAACTCGGGGCGAGCAACCTTTAGTCGAGCAGCACAGGAATGGCATGTTATTGAGAATGGTTCCATTGTGTTTTTTGAGCGGAGCTAATTGGTTGTAGGAATGAATGGTTGGTTAGTGGCAACCAGTTAGTTTACGAATGAATCGGGAAGTTGATAGGATTTTTTTTCGGCGGCCGCACGAGTGGTGATCAAGATCGCTTGTTGGGTTGGGTTGTCAGGGTCTGGCGCTACCACCCAAATTAGTTTGCAGTTGAGGTCGGCGGCACCGGTAATGTCTTTGTCGGGGTTCGCTGAAACAACAATCGATGTCAAAATTTCGGTAAACGATTTTTGTTCCAGTTGGAGAGGTCCCGGGCGTTGGTTTTTTGTAATTCCGTCTTTTTCAAGATCGGCCCCCAGCAATACAATTCGCCACTTAAAAGGTAAGCGGTTGTAATCGCCGTTAATTTCTTGCTGCAAATCAGCCAAAAGTACGTTCAAATCCGGTGGGTTGGCGATATCCAAGTCGCGTTTTGTCTGCAACAGTTCGGCGAGTGTTTGCGGGACTTGTAGTTGATTGGCGTTGGGGTCGATTGCGGTTTTTTGAAATGTTGCGACCAATTCCGAGGCTGCGACCAAGTTGTGTGAGGCCAGTGGTGGCAGCCAGGCGTTGCCAGTGAGTTGCTTGTCTGAACTGGACCAGCGAAATTCATCGGTTAATGTCGATAACATTTCGGCGTAGCGATTTTGTAACGCTTGCCAGTGTTCGCTGACCGGAATTCGTTGGGTGAAGGAAATGAGTTTTTTCAAACGGTCGTCGATGCCTGTTTGGATTCTCGTTTCTAGTTCGTCGGCGGAAATGTCAACTTGGCGGTCTAACACGACTTCAAGATAGTCGCCTTGATCGGCGTGAAAACTCAGCATTCCTCCGCGAACTTCGTCCGGAATGATTTCGCTAAGTTGTCGATTGAAGACCGACAATTTATTGCCCATCCAGTTCTGGCCGCGGTCGTTGAATAACGAAGGACGTAAAAACAGTAGGTTCAAGTCCCGCTGTTCATCGCTCGATTTTTGCAACGTTTGGATAGAACCGGAGACTGGGTAACCAAATCCAAGGTCGGCGACCGATCGAACGATCTCGTTTCGTCCAACGATAAACTTGACGGTTTCTTGGGCCGGGGCCGATTCAGTTTGGTCGGGGACTGTTTGTTCAGCAAGTGGTGGATTGTCGGTTGTTTCGTTTGGAGTCGACGTGGTTTCTACTAATTCGGGTGTTGCGATTGGAGTGTTGTCGTTATCGACAAAGAAGTAACTCATGCCCGCGTCGGTTTCAAAAATCGACTGGCCGCCCAAAGATTTTGAAACGGTCAGGTTTCCCCAGGTTTCTTTTAGTTGGTCTTGTGATCGTGAACAACGTACGACTGCGATCCATTGATACTGATCTTGATCGGTCTGGTGGTAGGACACCAGTAACTGATCGACGTCTGTCAGCGGCAGGCCGATAGTGCTTTCGAATTTGGCCAGTAACTGGGCAAAGGGTTCGCCCATGGCCATTAGTAGACGCTGGCCTTCCACTTTGGCCAGTAGTTGTTTGGTGTTGGCGTGTACGATAATTTTGGGCGCTGGTGGTAGGAAATCCAGATCGATGGGGGCTCCGAGGGTTGGTGTTTCCCAGATCGTCGATCCGTCGTCTGGAATCAGGGTTTGTACAACCGGAGAAATATTGGCGGCTATTTCGGCTGGCGTCCGCGCTGCCACCAGAGGTAGGCTTCTAGTGATTTGGGGTGTCGGTCGTTTGTTGTTCGGTGTCGATGAGGTGACGGTTGGCGTTTGAGTCCCATAAAAATAGACGCTGGCGAAGACGCCGCCCAAGGCAAGGCACCCCACTAAGACTAATACCGGTTGGAGCCACTTCAGTCTTTGTCGCCGTTGGATGCTTGCTTGGGCTTTTGCGATCCGTTTTTCTGTGTCCAACGGGGCGGTTTGTGAGTCGTCGGTGGTAATTGCAACGGTTCCGTCGATTCCGGCAGGTGATTCACTTACTTGTGGGGGGGCCAATTCCTCGGTGGTTTCCGGTGGAATAAATTTTGAAATCGCGAGGCGAAAGTCATTTTTCAATTCATTGGCAATGGAGTCCTCGTCGGAAAGGTGGACGCCGTTGGTTTCAAAGGCCGCGACTAAGTCAGCGGCCGACAGACGGTCTTCTGGGGGGGGGCAAATTAAGTTTTCGATGGTGGCAATGAACCAATCGGGGAAGTCACGTTGTTGCAGTGCGTCTCCGATTTTGTCTGGCGATAAGTCAGCGACGTTTTTACCAGCTGTCATTCGAAACATTAGCGCGCCGACGGAATACATGTCGGCCGCTGCGCTGGAATCGCTAACGGATGTTTCTTGTTCGTAGGCCAACGTCGCGTTTTGGTCTCGCTCTAGTTCGGGATCGCGGAATTGTAAAATCGCGGTTTGAAGTTGTTCTGGCTGCTCGGCCGACCATTGGGCATCGATGTACAGCGGGTCGACGACTAATCGAGTTTCAGTTTTTGAGACGAGCATGACGTTTGCTGGACAGATCGCTTTGTGCGTCACACCCATGTCGTGCAATTGCTGGACCGCTTGAGCCAATTGCAAACCGATCGGAAAGGCTTGGTCGCTTGGTAGTCTGCTTTTGGAGGGCAGCATGGCTTCGAGCTTTTTGCCTGCGGGGACTTCGCAAACTAGCATCCGGTGTTGAGCGATTTTAATGGTTTGAAAACATGACAACAGATATGGACTGTCACACTCGGCGATGGCGTCGCCTCGCATACGTATCGCTCGCCATCGCAATGCGTCGTTTTGGTTGGTGCCCTTGATAAACTTGAGCACCACACAATACTTGCTGGTGTGTTGAGCCAAGAACTCATGTTGGTGGTCGTCTCGGCGGTCCAGCAGTCGGTATTCGCCGTATCGGAAGTCTGATTCTTGGCCATTGGCCAATACGCTTGCCTGATACTCGGTGATTGCGTCTTTACCGACTAACCAAGCTGTCAATTGATCAAGGGGGTCCGTTGATGTGGAATGTTCGGACGTCGCGGCATTTTGTGGTATTTCAGTTAGTGATTCGGCGATCAGATTTTTCAGTGCCGAAGCCGATATTAGCCCGCTAGAACCGACTAACTCCCAGAATTGAGTAACTTTTTCGCTCACACTCACGCAATACAATGGAATTTTACTAGAAATTCTGGAAAGTCACCGATGAATTAACTATTGTTGTCCGCTATTGTAGCGTTCTTGTCAGGATTGTTGCGATGTGCAACCCTGCGACATATCTAAGGAAACAATTATGACCCTAGTTGATAAAAAACACAATTCACCTATGAACGCATTTGAGACGGTGATGTTTTATTTCAATCGTGCTGCAGACGTTCTTGAACTTGACGAAGCTTCACGTCGATTGTTGATCTCGGCTAAGCGAGAGATCAAGGTTGAGGTTTCGGTTGAAATGGATGACGGCCGACTGGAGACCTTAATGGGATTTCGTGTTCAACACAATAATGCACGTGGACCGATGAAAGGTGGGTTGCGATACCATCCAGAAGTCGATTCGGACGAAGTGCTTGCGTTGGCATCGTTGATGACTTGGAAAACCGCAGTCGTAAATATTCCTTACGGTGGTGCTAAGGGAGGGATCGCGGTGAGCCCTCGTTCGCTTTCAAAAAAAGAAAAAGAGCGGATCACTCGCAAGTTCGTTGACCAAATCCATGACATCATGGGCCCGGATCGTGACATCCCCGCGCCGGACATGGGAACTGATTCTGAAACGATGGCTTGGATCCGCAATCAGTGGGAAAAGTATCACGGATTTAATCCGGCTTGCATTACTGGTAAACCCGTCGAAGACTACGGAGCCAAAGGGCGGGAGGAAGCAACGGGTCGCGGTGTCGGTA
>CAZORR010000183.1:0-6243 GCA_964582115.1 uncultured Pirellulaceae bacterium | reverse complement strand
AACGGCCTTCGTGGAGAAAATTCTCAACGAGCTGAATGGTCTGGGAATACCATTGAATGACACCGTGGTGAATGTCGAGGCGCACGTAGTCGCGATATCCGTCTAGATGAACGCCGCCTTGTGCGATCACGCGGTCTTTGGTGGATTCGATGATTCCAAATTCAATGCCCTGTTGTTGGAGCGTGTTGGGCAGTTGGTTGACGAAACTATTGGGCGCGTCTGATAGCTGCTGAAGACTGGGCGTTAACCAGCCAAAGTAACGAACCACTTTTCGAGCAACGTGCGATCCTTGGTTGGGTGGGACCAGCATGACGATTCGGCCAAGATTTTGGATGTCGAAGTCAGCCAACATGGACCGTGTGATGATGCCGCCCATGCTGTGAGTCACGATATGTATCTTTCTATCTTCCGGCTGGCTATCGATCTTTACTAAGTCGTTGCCAAGTCGGTTCGCATGGGTTTCGATTCGGTTGCCTAAGGTTCGGTAACTCCAGTTTTTGACTTCGAATCCGCTGCGCCGTAGTCGGCGGGCTAGCGGCCACATGTCGATCCGGCTACCGCCGAGCCCGTGAACTAAGAAAACGATGTCGGGCGAGTTTTTCATGCTGACTTTGGTTCCTTCGATATAGGAGTACAATCGTTCTGTGCTAGATCGGTGAGTGGTTTACCCGCAAGGCATCAAAAAAAGAATGCTCTTGCTTGCGCTGCGAGCTTGTGTTTTGGAACGATCTCTTTGTCCAACCGTTGCTATGGTTGTCGCGTAACAGCGGCGATGGATCAATGGCACTTGAACGAGCCGGATGCCTTCTTTTGGTACAGCGCTGGTGCAGAGCAGAAAACACGACCGCCTGCCGGGTCGTCGTTAAACGGAAACCGCGATTCGTTGGATCACTCGTTCCAGCCAGGGATTTCGACGCCTTCGGGGCCTTTCCCAGCGACTGGCTTCTGACGCAGTGATGCGACGTAGGCAGCGGTCAATACAATCTGGTTAGGGTGGCTGAAGCGAGTTTTCCAAGCTGGCATCGCGCCGTTGCCGGCGCCGTTTTCGATCACGGTTGCGATGCCTTCAATGGAACGAACGTGTTTCCAGTAGTCGTCGGTCAAATTGGGACCGACCAACCCGCCACCGTCGGCGCCGTGGCAACTAGCGCAGTTGGCTTGATAGGTTATTCTACCGACGGTCAACCAATCCGGTTTTTCGTTTAGGTATTCGAGGATCGTTTCTCGGTCCGCCGTTAAAACACCAATCTCTTCAAACCGAACTTCAAATACCTGGCCTTTGTAGGCGTCGTACTGGTCGTAGATCGAACGGCCCGCCATTCCACTGTGGAAAAACAACATGTACAACGGCGCGAATAAAATGAACCCGACAAACAAGATTTTCCACCAGCCTGGTACGGGATTGTTAAATATGGAGATCCCATCAACCGATTGGTTGGTCACCAATGCGGTATCGGTTACATCACTACCGGTTGAACCGCTGGTTTTCGTTGTGTTCACTTTCGTGTTCATTGATTGGGCTCCTCAGTCGCTGCGGTTGCTTCAAGTGGTTTCGGCAGTTGGAGGTACTTGAACAAGCTGCGAACTTCGTCGGGTGTCAACGTATCGAGTTGTCCTTCGGGCATTAGCGAAAGCTTTGACGTTTTTCGCTCTTCGATATCGTCTTGATAGATTTCGACCCGTTTTTGATCAGCGGTCATCAAAACAAGATTTTCATCGTCCTCGGATACAACCACCCCCGTCACCACGATTTCGTCGATCGTCAAGACAATTTCAGTTTGGTAGGCTTCGAGGATTTCTCGACTAGGCGCAACAATATTTTCCAACAAGTAGTCGCGGTTCCAACGGGTAGTTGCGGTCAGGGCTGGGCCAATGTTACCGCCTTCGTCGAACAGTTGATGGCACTTGCCGCAGGTGTCGGCGTAGACGCGTTTTCCAACATTGACATCGGCCGCCAGAATGGAATCGTAAGTCAGCATCTGGCTGTACTTGTCCCACGTCACTTGTTGCGCGTCGGTCAATGGTTCCTTGGCGACTTCGGTTTCTTCAGCAGCCTGCAAGTCGGTTCCCAGTCGTTGAATATAAGCGATCAAAGCGATCAGCTGAGTCTCGTCCACTCGGATTTGTTGTCTAGCGGAAGAGTCGACCGAGATTGGGCCGCCCAGTTGAGCTAGTTCCCAAGCAATCCGACGAGCCTGTTGTCGTGTCATCTGGTCGGCATGGTCGGTTGGAACGAATTCTTGATCGTTGCCAACATTAAGCTGATCGTCCACGTCGAATCGAGCTTGGATCGAATCGAAGTTAAGTTTCGTTGTCAACAAATGCGAATAGCTGGGCATTACACTACCGTCGACTTTTGCTGCGGGATCACGAAAGTGTTCCAAGTGCCACAAATTTGTTTGTTTGCCGCCTTCACGTGAGAGGTCCGGTCCAATCCGGCGAGTTCCCCATAGGTTTGGGCGATCATGTACGTATTCACCGGCTTGCGAATACTGACCGTAGCGTTCGGTTTCCGCAAACAATGGTCGAACTTGTTGCGAGTGACAATTGCAACACCCTTCGGCCACGTAGATGTCTCTGCCTGCCAACTCCAACGGCGTGTAGGGTTTAACGGATTCGATCGCCGGCACGTTAGCAGGAACTAAAAGCATCGGTGCTAGTTCACAAACCGACCCGATGACAACGACCAGCGCCGTTAGCATCGCAAACCGCATGGGTCGTCGTTCCCAACTGCGATGCCAAGTGGCTTGTTGCCAAACATCGACTTGATGGCCAACCTTTAGAACGCCATCGATCCGTGATTCGGCAACCGTTGAATCGTCAATGAACTCTTTGGATAGCCGAGCAGCCTGGACAACAGGAGCTTCGTATTGATTAGGTCTGGATCGCCAAGTCATGAAATAGTTGATCGCCAGCATTACGATGCCGCTGGCGTATAGCAAACCGCCTACGAGGCACGTCCACCACATGGGTTTGATCGCTGTCACGGTTTCAATGAAGTCTGGGTAGGCCAAATAGCCTTCGGCAGTTAGCTCTTGCCACATCGATCCTTGAGTTATGCCACCAATATGACCAGCAACCAGGTATATCAGTAGCCCCAGTGTGCCAATCCAAAAATGCAAATTGGCTAGGTGGGTACTCCAGAGTTTCGTTTGAAAGATTTGTGGCAACAACCAATACATCATGCCGAACGTCATGAATCCAATCCAACCAAGCGCTCCGGCGTGAAGGTTTACGCTGGTCCAGTCGGTGTAGTGCGCTAACGCGTCGACTGATTTAATTGAAAGCAACGATCCTTCGACGGTCATCAGGCCATAGAAGGCAAGACCGGCGACAAAGAATTTCAATACGGGATCCGAAACAACTTTGCGCCACGCTCCTTGTAGCGTCAACATGCCGTTGACTACACCAGCCCAACTGGGCATCCACAGCATCAGCGAAAATACTACGCCTAGTGACGAAGCCCAAGTCGCAATCGATGTGTAGTGCAGGTGACGTGGTCCAGCCCAGACGCCGATGATCACAAGCGACCAAAAATGGATGATGCACAGGCGGTAGGAAAACACCGGTCGTTCAGAAGCCTTGGGCAAGAAGTAATACATCAGCCCAAGAAACGGCATCCCCAAAAAGAACACCATCACGTTATGCCCGTGCCACCACTGCACCATCGCATCTTGAGCCCCGGCGTAAATCGGTATGCTTTTGAATAGGTCAAGCGGTACCACTAGATTGCCAACAACGTGCAAAATCGAAAACGCCACGATCGCGGCAATGTAAAACCAAAGCGACACATACAGATGCCGTTCACGCCGTCGAGCCAGCGTCATGAAGAAATTAATACCAAAGCAACCAATCCAAACGATCGCAATCGCAATGTCGATCGGCCATTCAGGTTCCGCAAACTCTTTGCTCTGCGTAATGCCCAGCGGAAGCGTGATTGCAGCGGCGACATTGATCAATTGCCAACCGAAGAAATTCAAGTAGCTGAGTGCATCGCTACACATGCGAGCCTTGCAAAGTCGCTGGGTTGAGTAGTAAACCGCGGCAAAAATTGCGTTTCCGGCGAAGCCAAAGATGGCAAGATTGGTGAGAGCCGGTCGAAGGCGTCCAAACGATAGAAACTTTGAGACAGAAAGTTCTGGCATCACTAGTAGCAATGCAACCAACAAGCCAACCAGTGCCGCAAGCACACCCCAACCCAATGTCGCCAGCATGAATAAGCGAACGATTGAATCGTTGTATGAAAATGATTCAAACGGCTGGCTCGATTCAGGCGATTCAACCGTGTCGTTGGCTGGGAGCTCACTTGAGTTGGATTCAGTCATTTAGTTCGAGAGGATATTTTGAGATGAATCGTTATCGTGCATGGACAAAGTGGCATAAGATTCGAGGTTGTAAGAATCACAGGACAATCACTGGCTAGAAGCCGGTGCCACTTATTTTTCATGATAGTTGAATTTAAGCAAATCGGCAGGAGGCTTTACCATTGGGTCGTTTTGTAGCACCCGACACAACGAAACCATAACATACTTTTTGACATCGCTTAGCTGGTACCGATTTGGAGGATATTCAAATACAATAATGACGAACCCCTGAATTTCTTGATGTGATTATGCGCGATACACCCTCACCAGCGATTATTTGCCTAAGCGGCGGCATGGACAGTACGTCGTTGTTACTAAACTTGCTGGCCGAAGGCCGGTCGGTTTATGGGCTGAGTTTCGACTACGGCCAAAAACACCGAATCGAACTACAGCGTCTGCGGAGCAACCTAGATTACCTGGCCTCACATGATTTGAACGTCGATTGCCAGACACTGGACATCTCGATGTTGGGCGAACTGTTTCACTCGGCCCTAACCAATGACAACTGGGCCGTCCCGACCGGGCATTACGAGCAAGACAATATGAAGGCAACGGTGGTGCCGAATCGCAATGCGATCTTTGCTTCGATCGCTTACGGGTACGCGCTTTCGGTGGGTTTGCGCACTGAGTCGAACGTTGATTTTTGTCTGGGCGTTCATAGCGGTGATCACGCGATCTACCCGGATTGCCGGCCTGAGTTTTACGATGCCATTTATCATGCCTTCACGATCGGCAACTGGGATTCGGACAAAGTACATTTACATTTGCCTTATCTGAATCTGAACAAAGCCAAAATCCTACAAGACGCCAGCCGAGCGATTGAAAAGCTAGGCTTGGACTTTGATACGGTGTTCAAAAACACCTGCACCAGCTACCAACCGAGCGAAGACGGGCGATCGCATGGTCTGACTGGATCGGATGTTGAGCGGATTTTGGCGTTCCATGAAATTGGACGGCGAGACCCAATCGAATACGTTCAGCCGTGGGAAGTTGTCGTTGAACAGGCGCTGGCGATGGAAGCAGAACATCAATCGGAAGTAGCAAATAGGCCGCCTCAATAAATAGATTTTTTCTTATGCTAGATTTGAGACTTTTCGGTGAACGCCACCGATCTGGATTTTGTATGAAACTGCGTGTGCAGAAAGTCTGGGAAAAACCTCACGCAAAGGCGCGAAGATTGTAGTTCATTGACTTCGCGCCTTTGCGTGAGAAATTCCACGCTGCGATTTTCTTGTTGTTGAGCGTTTTTAAATTACCTTCCAGTGGTATTCGCTGAGAAGTCTCCTATATTTCATGCCAAAGACGTGAATTCGTAGGGGCGTCGCACCATGAATGCGAATTTAAGCCTCTTCAATTTCAATTGAGGGCATTTTTTTAGGCCCAGGAAGCCACATAATTTTAATTTGCCGAAGTTGCGTTTGATTTAGTGAATTTAACTGAACACCTATTGCGGATCTGCCGTTAAGAGCATTTAATGAAGACTTCTGGAGAGACCTTTAGCTCCAGTTTCTACCAAGCAGCCAGCAAGCCATTCGATAGGCAACTGTTTTCACAACAGAGCCCTTCTAGCCAGCAAGTGATCTTGGATCGTAAACACCGACCGTCGGTGTTTACACTATCCATTACTTGCTCGTCTTTTCCGACGATGCCTTTGTGCATTTTCGTAGCCTGAGCGAGTCAGCATTTGAAAGGCTAATATGCTTTCTCAGTTTAGCAATCGTTCTTCACGAACGTTTAAAAACAACCAGTCGTCTGGTTTTACTCTCGTCGAACTGTTGGTCGTGATTGCGATCATCGGAATTTTGATTGGCATGCTTTTGCCGGCCGTTCAGTCCGTTCGCGAAGCAGCTCGTCGGATTTCTTGTGCAAACAATTGTCG
>CAZORR010000182.1:0-6293 GCA_964582115.1 uncultured Pirellulaceae bacterium | reverse complement strand
CGTGAGAGTCGTTGTTGAACCTCGGGACTTGATCCCCACACCTACATCGCTTCGGGAGGCGGAAGCACGACATCTGGCAAATCAACGCTGGGATTCGCCGGCGCATCTCCCTCTACCAATCGCAAAGTCGGCTGGCCTTGATCGTCCAAACCACTTCCATCCGATCCACCCATCAAGCCATTCGGATTGGCTCCTGGGCGTTCTTTGCCAAAGTACTTTCCAAATGGACCTGCGATCAGGGCAGGTAACAAGATCAAGTCACCAATCAGAGCCATTCCCAACAAAATCAACATCAACACCCCAAATCGCTGTGTCGGGGTAAAGGTGCTGAGCGCGAACGCGGACAAACCAAATCCGCCAATCAACGTGGTCTGAGTCATCGCGGTTGCGACGCGATCATAAGAAATCTTAATCGCGGACCTACGATCGTAACCGTTGGCCAACGCTCCTCGGTACCAATTCAAAAAGTGAATCGTATCATCGACCGCCACTCCCATCGCAACACTGGCCGTCATCATCGAACCGATGTCAACCAAAAAGGCATCGACGGATCCGCCGAAGTAACGATTCATGTGCCCCATAAAGCCGAACACTACAATTACTGGGAACATGTTTGGCAACATCGATATCATGCCGCCACGGAAATTCAACAACGTCCCAGCAGTCGGACGGTTCCTCGGACGCAGCAACAACATCATGACCACCGAAATCATTACAAACGCCAACCCGATACTCTCAATCAGGCTCTTCAACAACGATCGCTGTGCCTTATAAACAATCGGGACAATACCCGTGTACATCGCCGAAACATTGACACCCGACTCTTGAGCGGCGAGCTTTTCTTTGGCGGTTAGCATGCCTTCGGCGGGTAATTTTGTTTCCGGATTCACGACAAACCGGTGATCACGAAAATCCAACAGCACCGGCGCTTCACCAGCGGCGCCACGCGCCTTTGTATTGGCTTGAATCAAGTCCAAATCAAAAACCGGATCGTCTTCGACCAAAATCACACAATCAAACTGCTTGATAAAATCGGCCGAATTAATCTTGTCGGCTTTCTCTCTGAACTTATCTGGGTCGGCCCAAACGTATCGCTTGTTGCGGTTTTTGGTGCCAGCAATACCGCGGTTTTCCAATAGATCTTGAACGGTATCACTAAAGATATACGTTTGATCGATCAACTCCGAAATCGTCGCACCGGCGGCGACCTTGTCTTGAATCTTGTTCTCTTTCAAATCTGGATCACGCGCCAACACCAACACGCGGCTCTGCTTCAACGATTTCTCCTGCAGCTCCTCTTGAAGCGTCTTTAAAATCTTCGTTCGCGCCGCGTAGCCCGTCATGATCGGCTCAACAACCGATTTCAAATCGTTTACAAATTGGCCATAGTCCACATTGTTCAACGCCGCCAACCGAATGCTGACTCGCCAAATCTCGGCACCGTTAACGTTGGGATCCACTTCCTTGGTACGATCCTTGGGCACGCCCGAAATCGCATGGTAATCTTGCTCCAACATGTCCTTGCGACTACGCCAAAGTTGCTTACTGAACAAAATCCGCTGCGAGGAAGGTAATTGACTTTCAATTTGATACAGCGGAGTGAACACGTCCATCGACGTACCCGATCCCACAATTCCCATTCCGTCAGGTCCAAAGTAACGTTCAAGCTTTTGACGAATGCGGCGCGACAATTCGACGCGTTCGAGCATCGAAAATCGCAATTCGTTTTCCATTAAATACTTGTCGTCATACTTGACCACCTCTTCGGCTTCCATCTCTTCCCTGGTCGTGCCCTCAGGATAATTATCTTTGACTCGGTCAAAGAACTTATCCATGTAGGCTTCCTGAGCGGGTTCTTGCTGCGCGTCCAGTTCGATCTGGGCGGCGATTTCAGCCGGCACCAATTTCCCGAGGTTGTCTTCGATCCAACGATAGTCATGCAAAATCTTGGCATCGGAATCAAACAGCTTGAGCAATTGCACGGAAGTCTCAATCCGCGTCACACCGACGGCAAAGTAAATTAACACCGCAACCGAAGCCACCGTTACCAACCAGTGGTTACCGACAACCCAATTGCCAATCGCAGCCCAAAACCGAGTTACCGCGGCTGTAATTCCCGATTCTTTCGCCAGTTCTTTGGCGGTCTTTTTGTCGTAACCCGGCGGCCATACGTATAAAGCACTCGGCAAGTAGGCAAACAGTAAGATCACCGTCGCCATCACCGCGATGCCTGAAAAGTATCCAAACTTGTTGATCGGTGTCAGCGAGCTCATGCACAACGAAAACAAACCCAACGAAGTTGTAAACGCAGCAATCGAACACGGAATCCAACTGTGACTGACCGCTTTTTCAACCGCCAAGTCCGGTCCGGATTCATGACAAGCGTCTCGATAGTAATTGACGATGTGAACGGCACTCGACAGGCCTAGCACGTATACCAACGAAGGCATCGACATCAAAATCGCATCCATCGACGATCCGCCAAACCAGACGTACGACAAACTCGCAATCGCCGACATGCCGCCAACGAAGAACAACATGCAAGCGACTCGAATACTAGAAAAACTCAAGTAAGCCAACGTGATACCGATGATCAACGACAGTCCCGCGAGACGCACCAATGTGTTGGTACCTTCTTCGTCGATCGCCACGTTGTCGCTCGGTGGTCCGCCGACGCGTACGTTTTCGGGAGAGATACCACAGATACCGATAGCCAGTTCAAGCAAACGACCTCGTGGCTTGCCCAAGATCGGACGGCCAATCACCCGAGCTAGTTCATTTAGCACGGGTTCGTTGAGGGTCACGATCAAACTGGTTTGTCGCGAGGGGGCTTCGATTCCTAAGTCGAACCACATACGGTACCAAAGTTCTAACTGGTCATCGCGAGACGCATCGCACAGTTTCGACAAATCGCCGTCGTAGTCCTCTTGGACCTTCGAATCCACAAACCGTTTAAACGATTCGCGGTTACGTGTTTCCTCTTTTTCAGGCGCGTCACTACCAACGCCCATTAGCTTGTCGCGTTTGGCTTGGTCAACCACTTGCAACAACGAGCTAAAGGTCCAGTCAAAATCCGGTGATGGTGTCGGTCCAAACAACGATCCTGTCAAACGCTTATGCGCTTCAATCTTCGCCTCCAAAGACGATTTCTCCTGAGCCTCTCCGCCTTTGCCAATTCGCAGCGTGCCCTCAGGGCCAGCCATTTGCTCCAAAACCTCAGGCCCAGTGATGACCGACTTAAATGGACGACAGCATAACTTCAGCGGATCGTCGTAGTACTCGTTTGGTTTGTCAGTTGGCGGATCGCCAAACTTACGAATGAAAAACGCCTTCTCTACTTTATTCTTTCCGTTCCTCATCCGCTCAGCCATCCGTGACGCACCCTCGATCACGTTGTTCTGGCCTTCCCAACGAAACAGACTTCCGTCGCGCGTGATGAAATACCACTGCCCGTTGCGACCTTGGAGCCACTTCTCTCGTTGTTCGCCCCAGTCTTCGTGGTACTTATCAGCGAACAACAACGCATACTCATCGCCGATCCGATGCGCCGTCAGTTCATCACGCCGACCGCTGGCCCGCAAACTGCTCTCATGCTCCAGCGACTCAGCGCGTATTTTCTTCAGCAGACTTTCGTAAGTGCTGTTGCCTTCCTTGCACCACGGGCCGGTCAAAACCAAAAATCGGTCGCCGCCATCGAAGTACTTACTAAACTCTTTTAGCTCGACCGTTTCAACGTAATCGTCGGGCAACCAGTCCGCCACATTGTTTTGCATGTCCTGCAACGCCAGCTTCGCACCGCGCAACGCGAACGGCATAAAGAAGCAAACCGTGCACAGCAGCAACATCGACACGCTGCCGAAAATCTTGAACGGCCAAACTGTGATTGGTCTCGAGTAAGTACGTTTGGTCATAACTATTTAGATGGACCGGTAGTGCCACCGTCAAGGAAATCGTATGGCTTTGTTGAGGGGATAGCTGATCGGGAACAGCTAAATTGGCGGGATTAATGTCAATTTCTCTTGACTCAAATCCGCGCAGTACAGAATTAGATTACAGATAGAAATCAGCCAAGTCTACCGCAATGAATCGCCTTTTCGCTCGGCCAAGCGGGCTTTGCGGGCCGATTGGGTAATATAAGGCACGCGGCACGCATTTTACGGGTACACCTGAGGCTGGCTTGTTATTACCGTCTCAGACTCTGCAAAACGAATTCCACCCGAAGAGGCGATAACAGCAGCCCTAGGAACACCACAGGGAGTTGTTTTAGAAGGGCACCTCAAAGACAATACCCGGCCAACTAACCACTCAAACAAAAAACCAAAAGACGACCCAATGCCGTTGGCGAAAATCCCCGTTCCAGCTGACCTAAACAAACGACCGTTTAGCCAGCCATCGGAAAATGCAATCGACCAAGCACACGCAGGCCAATCAAAGGTACAGTTTTAACGGTAGTCTCAACAGCTACCATCATTACCTATTCAAAGATTATCGGCGGCGACGGCAGGCTCTTATCGACCGGCATAAAATACGGAAACTGCATCCGACCAAGATCGCGCGAGAGCCTGACTAACATGCTTTTGCGAACAGTTCGACTGTTGACGGACGTGTAGTCACGGGCCACACACAGCCCTTTAGCCAGTATCAAGAGTGCGAGCGGAGTTTCGTCTTTCGACCATCTTGCTACGCTTACATGTTCGAGCGTTTTGTCAAAGATGAGGTAATCGATTTTTTTCAAGAGCGCCAAACGCTGACTCGCGGGTCCCAGGTCCAGATGTCAGCTCCGAAGATTTTTTCGATTTGGTCGCGATGATGAGACTGCGCTTCGTTCGCATCCAGCAGTAAAGTGCCTTGATCAAAACGGATATTGTATTGCGACAGTTGAACCATCCACTCATTCTATTGTGTCTTCAAGCATGTATCTATCGCTGAACATGCAGCAATCGCGTGTGTCCAACTATTCGCGGTGATTCAATCGATTAACCTCATTGTCAGTTGTATTTCCCCTCTATATAGGTTACACTATTGTTAGTTAGATATTGATCTCAAAACGATATCCCCACCTTTTCATCTCCGCTTTATTCAATGGTAGTTTCTCCATGGTTAGAATGGTGCTGTCAATTTTCTTGGCACTATGTGTATTGCCCTTAGTCGCTGCAGCTCAAGGGACGGTCGACCTCTACATTTTCGCCGGACAATCCAATGCGGACGGGCGAGGTGAGGTGAGTGATTTGTCGGCTGCTCAATTGGAGAGCCTCCAAAGCGATGCGATCATCAACTATCTCAACCCTGGGTCAGAACGGGATCGGGCGAACACAGAATCAAATCCCCCTGATCTTGATGTCGGTACCAACGGTTTCGTAGACTTGGTACCAGACGGTGGGTTTTCAGGTGGCTTTAGTGTTAATCGTACTTCGACCCGAGAATTAAGCCCAACATTTGGCGCAGAGCTTTCGTTCGCAGCTTCAATTTCTGAAGCAACCGGATCCGACAACCAAATCGCCATTGTTAAGGTCACACGTGGGGGAGCAAGCCTCCGAAACGATTTTTTGCCCACCTTCGATATCAACACCGAGGATGACGCACCACAGGGCTTCGCCTACCGAGCTCTGATTGAGCAAGTCACTACATCGATAGCTGCGCTTGAAGCGCAAGGTAACACGGTCAACGTAGAGGGTTTCTTTTGGCATCAAGGGGAAAGCGACAGTCAAGATAACGATGACCAGGTGGGTAGTTATACTGAAAATTTCGCAGCTCTTGTCGATGGAGTGCGTGGGGAATTTGGCGCTGACATCCCGTTTGTCTTAAGTGAGTTAGCGCAAAACCGGACATCCACAGACGGTAGTGCACCCTTTAACGACAACCTCAACAATGTAGTTGCCGCTAGAGAAGGCCTTTCGTTCGTAAGTTCTGTAGGCTTAACCACACCCGGAGACACAAACACCGACCCAGACTTAGACGAAGAAGACTTAGACTTCACCCATTTCGATGCTGAAAGTCAAGTGGAACTCGGTCGACGTTTTGCTGCCGCTTTTGCAACAACATCAGTACCGGAACCATCTAGCGGAATGATAGTCTTTGCGTTGGGATTGGGATTGGCTGCTCGTCGAAACCGCTAATGGCTTGGGGCCATTGAAATTTCAAGCATGGCGACCCTTCCTGAGGGTTGCTTTTTTAATGCGCAGAATGTGCAATCGAATAGCTCAAAAGATCCGTCGTCGCCCCTAGTTCATAGCTACTCTTGTGAGTGAGAATTCCTCTATCCACGTTTCCGGATTGTGCTCAGTCAAATAACA
>CAZORR010000181.1:5316-6389 GCA_964582115.1 uncultured Pirellulaceae bacterium | reverse complement strand
GGCTGAGCATTCTGTTGGCAACCAATGCACTGTGCGTTGGCATTACCAGTAATACATGCGACCATTACTGCTGCTGCAGCTACTAAAATTTTCTTCATTCGTTTCTCCTTCTTAAGACTCAAAGTGAATTTGTTGTTTCGAAATATAAGCGGTTAAATCTGTTTATTTCTTTGCTCGGATTAGACTCGGTAGAAACCCAAAGTCAAGGCAAACGATATTTCGAGCGACAAAGCGAGAACAAGAAACAGTGCTCTACGACACTAAAATTCACTTTTCCACAACGAAACAGCTGTTTTCTGGGCGATGCCTACCTCAAAAATTTCTCCAAGCGAAGCAACATAAACCGCCGATATTAGTTAATGAATACACGGTGTAAACCAGTCAAACAGAAGTTAAATAGGGCGCCAAAATGCCACATTAAGCTGCCAAAACGATACACGGCAAGTCAATTCTACCCCACTAATTCACGTAGCACGAACAATACAAAAATCCGGAAAATCCCGATAAACAACTGCTGGACAGACACTTACAGCCAAAACAGCCATTGTTCAACTACAATAGGCATTGCGTTTGCACCTTACCGAAGGAGAACCTCAAGACGACCCGGATCTATCAGTCGTCACAGATACCAGAAACGAATTCCGCGAACTCAGAGCCGATTGCCCTGTCGAATATTTTGTCAGCTTATTTGCAATCGTTCGTCAGTATTGTGACATTCAAAAATATAGTTGAACCACAACGAGTACTTACCTCCTGGAGGGAAACCGATGTCAGCAACTGAAAACCCAACCCCAACACCGGAAAAGCAAAAACCAACCGTCAAGACGTTGAAAGATTTGTCCGTTTGGATCGAAGCCGATTTGGCACAACTCGAGTTGCGCCATGAAGCATTCACGACCAAATCGTCGGTGCGTAACTACTTACAACGTTCTTAATTAAACGTTCTTACTTAATTACGATTTCATTAAGTTCATCGCCTCGATACGATTGACGAACGATGAGTGTAGCCCGGCGTTCAAACCAAAACGGATCACCTGCTAACCCCCAGTGGGGCAATTGCCGTTCTGTTCTTG
>CAZORR010000181.1:0-5216 GCA_964582115.1 uncultured Pirellulaceae bacterium | reverse complement strand
TGAACGCACTTCATGTCTTGCTGATCCAACGCAACCGCTTCATTTACCAACGCGAAAGCGGCCATCTTTTCACCGGCCAGTCGAGCGTCGGTTTTGGCAAGGCTTGCCAAGTCTAAAAATGTTTGCTCCATGTCGGTAAGGCCATTGGCTGATCGAGCGCGAACCGTCAACGTATTTTTTAATGATTGAAAATCTTTAATGGCAACTCCAACCTTTTGTAGCTCGGTCAATTTTTGAACCCGAGAGTCATCCGGATAATTTTTCAAAAACAAACCAATTTGGTCGACCACTTTCTCGGGATCGTTGCTATTAAGTTCAATCTTGGCAAACAATTGCTCAGCCGTTGGAGGCGTTGAAACTCGAATCCATCCGTACCCTCCCAACGCGATCACCCCAGCCAAAGCCAACACCAACGGCACTAGGCCTTTATGGCGACTTTCCACCGCCGGAGCCTTGTCAATGTGCTTGCGACGCAACGATTCCGTGACTTGATTGAAGTAGTCATCCGTACCGTCCGACTCAGCGGCATCGCCCCCGGCAAACTCCGTGTTGTCCGACGTCGCTGCTGTCCGACCATGCACAAAACCTACGGTGTCCGAACTACCAGTCACTGGACTGATTGATGACTCACCCATCACCAGCGCACCGATTGTAGTGTCTGCCTCGCCGTCATCCGACTGAATTCTTGTATCTTGCGAACCAAACTTACCGTGTGACGTTTGAGCAGAGGCGTCGTTACGAAGCTCATTTTCAATATCGTTGATCTTGTGTAGCAATGCTAACGCTGTCGGAATCCGATCCTCCACCTTCTTCGCCATCAACTTGCTAATCAAGCTATCGATGGATTTTGGAATTGCAGGATCGATTCCATTAATGCTCGGCGCTGGAACGCTCGTCAGGTTTCGCAGCGACTGTTCAACACTATTGCCACTGAAAGGCGGTCGACCTGTCAACAGCGTGAACAATACGGTTCCTAAGCTATACAGATCACTCCGCGCTGTGACAGGACCGCCCTTAGCCTGTTCCGGACTCATAAAGTCCATGGTCCCCAGAATATTAGTGCCCGTGTTTTGCGAACTACCAAAACGCTTAGCGATCCCGAAGTCAGTCAACTTGACCTGCCCTTGTGAATCATCGGTTGGATTGGCCATCATCAAATTACCCGGCTTCAGATCGCGATGGATAATACCGCGGTCATGGGCATGCCGTAATCCGTTGGCACAATCGCGAGCAATCATCAAAACTTGACGCCAATCAAACTCACGCCCCTCTTTCTGCAGCTGAAACAAGCTCTGCCCGTCTACCAGCTCCATCGCAAAAAATAATTGCCCATCATCTTGACCGTAGCTAAGCAGACTCACGATGTTCTCGTGATTTAATTCTAATAGCGCATTGATCTCCGCCTCGAAGCGACCACGAAAATGCTGGTCTTCGGCAAACCTTGGTGCCAACACCTTGATCGCATGATGCTGGTTGGTATCAGTATGACGACCGCGATACACAGTCCCCATACCACCACGTCCCAAAATGCCTTCTAGTTCGTAGGGGCCAATTTTCTTAAGTGTCATGGTAAAATAAAAAGCCTGACAAGTTTTAATCCGTCGCCACTAAAAGCGACCGCTATCCATCCTATCTGATTGTGATCACCTTAGGTCCAAACCTAACCACAAAAAAGTCGCAAAAACATGGTAACCGCATCCACTTCAGAACCGCAGCACCCGTGTGATCTGTCCATAGAAGCCTTACTGCATCAATGCCAAGTTACTCGCACTCGCGGTAGCGGTCCCGGCGGCCAACACCGCAACAAAGTCGAAACCGCGATCGTGATCAAACACACCACCTCCGGAGTGACCGGTCAAGCATCTGAAAAACGCAGTCAAAAAGCCAACAAAGAGGTCGCCATCGGACGCTTAAGAGCCAACCTTGCCCTAGCGATCCGAACCCAACGACAAACCTGCAGCCCCCGATGGAAGTCTCGAACTCGCCAAGGCAAACTCAAAGTAAACGCCCAACACTTTGATTATGCCTCGATTTTGGCCGAAGCTCTCGATTTTGTCTGGGACCACCAATTCGATGTCGCCGAAACCGCGAAACATGTTGGCACATCGACCTCTCAACTGGTCAAGTTTCTCAAAACCTGCCCGGCCGCCTTTGAGACAATCAACCGAAAACGATGTGAGCTTAACCTAGCCCCCTTAAAATAAGGGATCCCAAGCGAGCCGTAGCTGGGATCCCCAGAGTCCAAGCCCTCGATAACCACTTCCGTAAGTCTGACGACTTCGGCTAATTTTAAAAACTATCACCGAATTTCTACTTTTGGCACGCTGATTGCATTAATTGATTTTGGAAGTGGTCTGCTCTTAACGGTTTCGACTGTGAAGAGTGGAATAGAGACGAGGCAGTGTCTAAACTGTTCACTTCGGTGGGCAGTTTAGACCGCTATTAAACGATTATGTAATAAACTCTACAGGCTGGTTAGCAAATTTGCTAACCAGCCTGTATCATTTCAATACATCAAAATCAAACAGTGTTTCATATTTAAACACTTAATTCGGTATTTCTTCTAACCGATTTAAGAAAGAAACAGCCTACCAAAAATAAATTTCTAGCTTCGAACAGGCCCACACATTTTCTCCGCCCCAATACAACCGAGAGAATTCGAAGCGACATCATTTAAAAACCAGAATTGCCGCGTAAACAACGAACTAACTCCCTAAACTAGTAGATCAACGGCCGAAACTGCAATTACAGGACACCTGTTCAAAGGAATGGTTGCCATGCGAAGGACAAGACTCAGCTCGCCCCCATCATCCGGTTTACCAAATTGGGCCGGGCTTGTCGTATTACTGACCGTTATCGCTTTGGCCCCAACGACAGCTGCCCAAACCTCGACCGTTTCTGTCTCAAGTGCTTCAAACACTAGCTCAGTAATACACCAGGTCAACTCGCACATCGAACAAGCCTGGCGAGACTTCGACATTCTCCCATCCCAAGATGCTACCGATGGCCAGTGGTGCCGCCGAGTTTTCTTGGATGTCATTGGTCGCGTTCCAACAGTGACCGAGGTCGAGAAGTTCATCAAAAGCAAGGACCCAAAAAAGAAAAAGCAACTGGTCGAATCCTTGCTTTACGACGACGCATACACCGAGGAGTTCGCTCGTAATTGGACGACGCTTTGGACCAACGTATTAATCGGTCGCACCGGCGGCACAGAAAACAACTCGATGACCAGTCGTGCTGGCATGCAGAAGTTCCTTCGAGATTCTTTTGCTCGTGAAAAGCCCTACGACAAGATGTGCCATGAACTGGTGACTGCCACTGGAACGACAACGCCAGGCTCGCCCGATTTCAACGGTGCGACGAACTTTCTAATCGACAAGGTCAATGAGGAACAAGCTGCCTTGGCAACCTCGGCCACCACACGAATTTTTCTGGGCCTACAAGTTCAATGCACCCAGTGCCACAACCACCCCTTCAACGACTGGAAGCAGCAGAAGTACTGGGAAACCAATGCGTTCTTCCGACAAGTTCAAGCGTTTCGCGGCGGGATGGCAGTCGAAGACGGTGGAGCCGCTCGACTGGCCGATCAAGATTTTGCCGGAGAGACTCGTCGCAACCAAAACGAAGCTGAAATTTTTTACGAAAAACGTAACGGGTTGGTCTCAGTCGCCTATCCCGTTTTTGTTGACGGTACTGAAATCGGACGCAGTGGCTACGTGCGAGTTACCAACCGTCGCAAAGAGTTTGCAGACCTGATGCTGCAATCGCCTTACTTCAGTAAAGCGATGGTAAACCGAACATGGGCACATTTCTTAGGCTACGGTTTCACTTCACCAGCGGATGACCTAGGACCGCACAACAGCCCCAGCAATCCCGCGTTGCTAGATTACTTAGCGTCAGAATTCGCTAACGGTGGCTTCGATTTCCGCCAGCTCGTCCTCTGGATCACGCTCAGCAAACCCTACCAGCTTTCCAGCCGCAGTAACAATTCCAATGCCACCGACGACCCATTGCTGGGACGCACGCCGAGATTCTCTCATTTTTACTTGCGACAAATGCAAGCCGAACAGCTTTACGAATCGCTTCTATCGGCAACGCGCGCAGGAGAATCGCGTGGCAACTACGAGGAACAAGAACGCATCAAAAGCCGCTGGCTACAGCAGTTCAACTCCGCCTTCGGTACCGACGAGGGCCAAGAGTCGACCACCTTTAATGGCACGATCCCACAAGTACTGATGATGTTCAACGGTGAAATGGTCCGCCAAGCCATTAGCTCAACCCAAGGCTCATTGATCGACAACCTTGCCAACTCAGGAAACAAATACAATTCGAATGTCGAGCATTTGTTTTTAGCAATGCTCGCTCGCAAACCGACCGGTCGTGAAAAGAGTATGGCAACAGCGTTCCTAGCCGCCCAAGGCAACAATCAAAAAGAGGCGTTAAAGGATGTTAGCTGGGTCTTGCTTAACACGAACGAGTTTATTTTAAATCACTAACCACCGCCCGGTGATCAACATTGCCCACAACCTTGGCCAGACAAAATACAAAATCGATTTTAGTAAAAGCGATAGGAATTGACATGAACTTCCAAACCCCTACTGGCATGAACCGACGCCACTTCATGACGCACCTTGCGGGTGCCACGGCTTTGACCGGAAGTGCCTTGGCCATGGGCCAGACGCTTCATGCCAACGCCGCAACCTTGAAGAAGAACCAAAAAGCCGCGATCTTACTATGGATGGGCGGCGGTCCATCAACGATCGACATTTGGGATCTCAAACCCGGTTCGAGCACAGGTGGTCCCTTCAAACCAATTTCGACCAACGGCGATATGCAAATCTGCGAGCACATGCCGATGATGGCCAAGAACATGGACAAGATGTCGATCGTTCGCAACATGAGCACCCGCGAAGCCGATCACTCCCGTGGCCGATACTACATGCACACCGGCTATGTCCCCAATCCGAATATCGTTCACCCAGGATATGGCTCGGTGATCGCTCACGAACTGGCCGACACACGCCCCAACCTCGAGATCCCGCCATTCGTCACCGTTGGTGGGGGCAGTCAGGGACCTGGCTTTTTAGGAATGGCTTGGTCGCCATTCGCAGTCAATCCCAATGGCCAAGTCGCCAACCTGAACATGGGTATCGAACCTGTTCGTTTGACCCAGCGCATGCAAGCTCTGCGGATGATGGAAACGGGATTCATCGACG
>CAZORR010000180.1:0-6461 GCA_964582115.1 uncultured Pirellulaceae bacterium | reverse complement strand
CAATACCCAGAACGACCAAGTGCGGATGCACGATGTCAGGGGAAAGAAGGCGCGCGATTTCGATGCACGCATGACAAGCCTGAACGACTTGTTGAGGCAGTGTTAAATCCTGCCGAACAAAACAATAAACATACGAGATGGCTTCGTTTGAAGCAGTCTCAAAAGTTTGTACCTAGGTGAATCCCATGGTCTTCCTTTCAATATGATGGAGGTGTTTCTGAAAAATACTTTGCAATTTGCCGCCTTCATCCTAGTTGCCCAAGGCAATTTTCTCAACTCCCGAGCAAATGCCAGAGGATCTAATTGGTTTTTAGTAGGTGGACACTTAGTGCTTATCCCAATACTTCGCGACCAAGCAGAAAAATGGGTCGCTCGCAAAGGTTGTGGGCTAAGCTCTTAAAATTGTGCTCGCAGTTAGTTTTGTTTCGGAACAGACTGTTTACTTAGCTGTTTCGACCAACTTCTTCACGATGGTGCGTGGAATCAGATAACTGCGAACTCGACTGTTCCGTGCGATGTTCAGCCCAATAAAGTTGCCTTTTAAGTCAAAGACGGGACTGCCGCAATCGGCGGGTTTTAGGTCCGCATCGTGCAGGACGACCTTGGTGAATCCATCACGACGTCCGCTCTTGGCGACTCTGTCTGCAGAATGGCCACTGGTGAATTCTCCGAGCTCAATTGTTTTCGTCAGTTCTTCTTCGTCACGAGTGATGGTTGCAATAACGGTTGAACCAGGCTTGATTTTTGTCAGAAACTCTCGCATTTCCAATTGATCGGTGATCATTGTTTCGTTGAGTTTTGTGACAATGTCACCAACTTTTAGCCCGGCTCGTTTGGCTGCGCCACCGTTGGTTACTAGCTCTAAAATCGCGCCACCTTTATCCTTGTAATCGGCCGGCCGGACTCCTAAGAAACCGGAGCGTTTGTTCTTTTTTGAGGCAAAGGATTTTGAACTGACGACACTGACCAGTCCCGCGCCGTCTGCATCGGGTGTGATCAGGAAGCTGCCGGTTTTTGGCCCATCATCAACTTGCAGGTTGATGTCGATCCCAGCTTCGTTTTTGCCTGGGGCCTTCAGCAATACAAGATCGTTCGCCTCGTCCCGCGCGACAACTTCCAGTTCGGTATCTTCGACTGTTGGATTTCCCCCCACCATTGAATTCTTGCTAATGATGTACTGTGTTGCTTTAATACGGGTTCCCACAATCGAAAGTCCTTTGCCACCTTCGGTTTGTGCGCTAGAAATATCAACGCAGGCATCGTCTAGTTCAGATTCCAAATCGGAAAATTCCGCCGGCCAGTTGGCGAGTTGCTCCATTCCTGCTGGCTTTGAAAACTCTTTTTGCTCGTAGGCAGGTAATTCGACTTTAGGTGCAGTATCGTCGACAACTTCGAAGGGAATTTTGAGTTCAAGTTGTTCGTCTTCACGCAAGATCTTTACGATGATTTCTTTTGCATCTTCATCTCTCGCGGCCACCATAGCTTTTCGCAAGTCTGCCATGGAAGTTGTTTTCATGCCATATACGGACTCGATGATGTCCTTCGACTTTATCCCATGTTTTGCACCTAGGCTGCCAGGTCGGTTTCTAATAACGGTGACTCCAGTTTTGGCACCGCCATTGCCCCCGCGAAACCCAAGTGTTGGCACGCTTGGACCAGAATGAGTAAAAGGCTTCTCGCGGTTCAGTTCGTTCCAGAACTCTTTGAAGGTGTCGATCGGAACTTCAAAATTCTGTTCCATGCCTTCGGTGATCCTTGAGTGGATGCCAATTACTCGACCGTCCAAATCAAAAAGTGGCCCGCCCGAATCACCGGGTTCCATGAGTGCGGTTGATTGCAGCATCCCGGTACCGCCGCCATCACGTACCAGACGGCCAAATCGAACCACTGGAGTCAGACTCGCCCGCTGCCCGTATGGATAACTGATGCTTAGGCAGGGTTGATTTTGCACTAACGATTTCGATTCACCCATTTGAACGTAGGGCAAGTCGTCAACGTCGGATGTGATTTGAAGCATCGCACAGTCAGCGATCCCGTTTGATCCTTTGCCAAGAGCATTGAAGCGGCGACCGTCGGGAAGTAGGATCTCATATTTTCCGCCAGGTCGTACGGCGTGCCCAGCAGAAAGCACGTGGCCGTCTTTGCTGACAATCACTCCACTAAATCCGCCTAATTGGGGGCGGCCTCTTAATGAAATAGACGCCACCGCTGGCGTTACTTTCTCGATCGTGGAATAGATTTTGCTTTGTAACGCAGGGACATCGATTTCTGTCGCGGTTAACGTGGTTGAACTTACGAGTACGAAACAGAGACAACGGAAACAGAGATTATTGAACATTCAATCACCAATTGATAGAGAGCAAGGATATGCGCGTCGTAAAAGCATTATATTCTCGCTTTGGTTTGAAAGTAAACTCGTGTTTGTTTTGTTGGTCGACAGCGACGTGAGAAATTACTTAACTTATGATTTTGATTGTCGTTACGGTTTACCAAAAGTAATTGTCGTCATGAATGTTGGAAATCTCGCTGTAGAGGGTTACGCGTGAAATTGCAAAGCAGTTGTTGTATGGAGCGTTTTTACGTGAACGCTTGCATGGTGGTTGGCGTTTCGGTGTTTTTGCTTAGCAGAATTTCGTGCGTCGCCGCGGTTGTGGCGCCGGCCTATCAATCGGAGGGTAGCGTTTCGGATCAACAGGCAAGCCGAGTTCCGGCGAGATTGCAACGATTGCTGGAGTATTATGACGGACACTTTGACGATCAGCAGCAGATGTTACGGGAGCAGTTTGTCAGTCCGGGATATCACAGTTCGATTGGGCGCGGGACATTCGTTCATCCGATTCGAGAGTCGTTTTATTATGCAATCGGATTGTTGCAACGCGGCCGACCAGAGGATATAAGTCGATCGAAGGTGATGCTGAATCAAGTGTTATCATTGCAGCAGGTGAAGCTAAACCGACCAGGCTATGGTGTGTGGCCATGGTTGTTGGAGGAACCGCTTGAAAAAATGGATTCGATTGACAGGAACTGGGCAGACTTTTGTGGTTCGGCCGTCGCTCAGGTTTTGGTTGATCATCGCGAGCAACTAGACGACGCGGATCTTGAAAAGCGTCTCCGAACGGCGCTTCGGCACGCGGCAACCGCGATTCGTAATCGTAACGTCGGCGCCCATTACACCAACATCGCCGTATTGGGAGGTGGTGTGTGTGCGGTTGCCGGTGAAGTGCTTGAGGATGATGGGCTGCTCCGTTATGGGCGACAACGCCTGCAGCGAGTGGTGGCAGAAAATGACAAGGTTGATAGTTTTGCGGAGTACAACAGTCCGCCGTACGGCAAAGTCGTGATTGGCGAGACGGAACGCATTTTGCAGTTGGTCAAAGACAAAGAAACTCGGCAGGCCGCAGAAGCGATTCGTGTAAAGGCGTGGGAGATGTTTGCTGATAGTTTTCACTTGCCGACCCAGCAATGGGCAGGGCCTCATAGTCGTCATTCTTATCGCCGGTTGACGACCGCTTTGGTGGCATTTTTAAATGACCGTATTGATTTTGAAATCAAACCACACCCCAACGCGTCAGTCGAACGTCCGCGCGGTTATGGAATTGTGACGCCTTTGGCTTGCCCTGAAAAGTCATTAGCAAAGATTAAGGCAACGGATCAGTATCCCAAATTCGCACGTCGCGTCTTTTCGTTAGATCGCAATGGACGCCCGTTTTATGTTGGGAAAACATGGGCAGATTCGAAATCGAATATTGGTTCGATCAGTCGCGCGAGTTTTTGGACTCAGCGTCAGCCAGTCGTCGGGTATTGGAAAACGGACCAAGATCCAGCGGTCGCTTTTCGACTACGATTTTTCAAAGACGGTCGTGATTTTGCTTCGATGGGCGTTCGCACTGCGCAAGACCAGAATCGCGTGTTGTGTGCGTTGCATTCATTGCCAGGACGAGGCGATTGGCATCGGTCGTTGGATCGGCCCGGCGATGGAGTCTTTCGAGCCAAGGATTTACGAGTGAGGATCGAACTGGAGGGCAGGGGAGTAAGGGCAGTTAAGTCAGCGGCGGGGACATATGCCTTGCGAGCTGGCGAACACGAATTAGTCGTCGTCTCGGCTGATGGGACGTTCTTAGGAAAGTCCGTGGTTTGGGAAGTCGACAATCAACCAAACTTATCGGCGGTGGAAGCGGTCTGCTATCGGGGGCAGGAGCAAGCATTCGATTTTCATGAATTACTCGATGTCGAAATTGCATTCGGACTGGAATTACGACAAAAGCAAACGGAAATGAAATCTGTTGTAGCTCCCGAAATGAAGCGAGGGAACCGGCGGATTGACGTAGAGTGGTCGGGATTGCGGGTTGCGGTTCCAGCCAAGTGACCAGTTTTAGGCGAATTGTATTTCAGGCCAAGGTCGGTCAAAGATAATTTTTAACTCGTAATCGACCCATGATTTCTGAGGCACGCCGATAACGTTCGTTAACTAGGAACTCGGTCTTGTCGCCCCCTGTTCCGTGCGGGCTGGACGGTTAAAATATTGGCTTTGAATTTGTGTTTGAATTGACTCTAGGAAGAACCCGTGTCACTGTTCGATAGCTTCGCCCACATCGTCCGCGAAAATGAAAATCTCGCGCCGTACACTCGTCTAAATATCGGTGGCAATGCCGAGTACTTTGCTGAACCGACCAATCAAGACGAGCTGATTGGGGTCGTTAAGCTGTGCCACGAAAATAAACTATCGATCCGATTGATCGGTAGTGGATCCAACGTGTTGGTTCGGGACGAGGGAGTTAGTGGAGTGGTGCTGCACTTGGCCGCGCCGGCGTTTGGTGAAATCGAGGTGACCAGCACAGGCCTGATTGCCGGTGGCGGTGCCAAGCTTTCTCAGTTTGTTTCGACTGCGGTTCGGGAAGGGTTTGCCGGGCCGGAACAAATGGTTGGTTTGCCGGGTACGATCGGTGGAGCCTTGCACAGTAACATCGCGACTTATGGAGTTGATTTTGGTGGTTGGGTTCGATCGGCCGAAGTCTTAACTCGGACGGGTGACATCGAGCAACGAACGGCTGAGTCGTTGTCGTTTTCGTATCGCCAAAGTAGCTTGAATGAGTTAGTGATTTTGCGAGCGACGTTTGAGTTTGATAAAGAGCCGTCCGAAGACTTGACGAAGGCGATGCAAAAACTCTGGATTACGCGTCGAGCGAATCAGGCGGAACCCAATCTACGGTCGGCTTATATTTTTCAAGACGTGGGTGGTGAACTCGCCTCTGACATTCTTCGACAAGCGGGTGTTGCGGAAGCGAGTGTTGGGAAAGTTTCGTTGGACGATGACGATCCTAATTTTTTGGTTGTTGAACCAGGCGCCGATAGTAGTCAGGTGCTTGAGTTGGTCGATCAGCTTAAACAGACGGTGCAGGAGAAACTGGACATCGAGTTGCAAACCGCGATCCATCTTTGGTAAGGCTTTATGGTTTGTTGCTGGCCGCGCTTTTAGAAAATGAGACTTCTCGCTGAACGCCACCAATCCGGCTTGTATGGGAAACTGCGTGTATAGCAAGTCCGGGAAAAATTCTCACGCAAAGGCGCGAAGGCGCAAAGTCAATGAATTAACAATCGTTGCACCTTTGCGTGAAAAATTCCACGCTGCGATTTTCTTGTTGTTCAGGTTTTTGTATTGATCTTGCAGTGGCGTTTTAAAGCCGATACCACAGACTTCTTTGATTACAGGTATCACAAACATGAGATGCTAATACTCGTTCGAGCAGTGTTGGCGATAGGGTGTTACTGCAAACTCACTGCCAAAGAATGTTCGCCCCGCAACGCAGTATGGTTTTGAAGCAAGGTGAGTTTATTTTAAATATTCTCGCGGTGGTTTCGAATTGCTGTTTGAGTTGTCTGTTTTTGTTTTCAATATTGTTATGAAAAAAAACTTGCATTGCGATTTTGAGAACCATAGAATCGCGGTCAGCCTTCTAGTTGGGAACTGTGATGGAACCATTGTCGCTTCAAACTTTCTACGCCGATATTGAAGCTGCACGCGTTGCTAATCTTCCAGTTGAACTAACGTCTCGATCTTTGTTGCAGTCGACCGCGTCCCTAAAGCTATCTCAGATTCGTGACTTTGCTGCCAACGGTCAAGTCGGTTCTTCCCTTGATGATCGGCATCGGGTGGCCATTGACATTCATAGTCAGCTGGGTTCGATGGTGCCGGTGCTGGACGGATTATCTGCTAGAGCGATTGCCAGTCGAGAGTTTTCTTGGATCATCCGGCGCGTGTTGTGGTACTTGGCGCTCGTGTTGCTGGTTGCTTTGCTGGGGTTGCTCTATTTTCGAACGTACATTGTTCCCGAGTATGAGTTGTTGCGGCAAGACATGCAGCTGTTCTATCACATGGCTGATTTTAATTTTGATACGTTTCCCTATCTTGCTCTGGTGACCGTTGTGGTTGCGGTTCTGTTGTTGGTCAATTTGACACTGTT
>CAZORR010000179.1:0-6487 GCA_964582115.1 uncultured Pirellulaceae bacterium | reverse complement strand
CCCACTCAACTAATTAAAACACTTGGAAATCTTGCGAGACCCACAACAAACCCAGCTGGACCAAAAAAAACACCGCAGGGCCCAGACCTGCGGTGTCAGTCAGATTCAACGTGTTGGCTGCGGAGGAACAAGGAAGGTGTTTTCGTTTGTTCTCTCGTCAGCTCCAAGTAAAACTACTTAGGCTTGTGCTCTTTGGCTTTCTTTTCGATGTCTTCAAGCACTTCGGAAATGTCTTCCACATAACCGCCAGCCGCCAAGATCTTCATCCGGATCTCTTCGCAGACGTCCGGGTTTTCGATCAAGAAGTTTCGAGCCTTTTCTTTTCCTTGGCCTAAGTGCGTGCCGCCGTACTTAAACCACGATCCGGCTTGCTGCACGATCTTGTGGGCTTTACCAAGGTCCAATACGTCGCCTTCGTAGCTGATTCCGTTGGTGTGCATCATGTCAAATTCAGCGATGCGGAATGGAGGAGCAACTTTGTTTTTGACGATCTTGGCTTTTACGCGTTGACCGACTTGGACGTCGCCGTCTTTAAGAGCACCAATGCGGCGGACGTCGATTCGGACCGAACAGTAAAACTTGAGGGCTCGACCACCCGGCGTGGTTTCGGGGCTGCCGAACATCACACCGATTTTCTCGCGAATCTGGTTGATGAAGATCGTGCAAGTTTTGCTGCGTGCAATGGCTCCAGTCAGCTTACGCATCGATTGGCTCATCAAGCGGGCTTGCAAACCAACGTGCGAGTCACCGATTTCGCCTTCGAGTTCTTTTTTGGGAACCAAGGCGGCGACCGAGTCAACCACGATCACGTCGACCGAGTTCGATTTGACTAGCATCTCGACAATCTGCATCGCTTCTTCACCGCTGCTGGGCTGGGATACGAGTAGCGTGTCGAGTGAGACGCCAAGTTTTTTCGCCCAGGTTGGATCGAAGGCGTGTTCGGCATCGACGATCGCAGCAATGCCGCCTTTCTTTTGGGCTTCGGCGATTGTGTGTAGGGCGAGGGTGGTTTTACCGCTGGATTCAGGACCGTAGATTTCGATGATCCGTCCAGCTGGCAAGCCGCTGCCGCCCAAAGCCATGTCGAGGGACAGGCTACCGGTTGAGATACCGCGGATGGCTTGGTTGCTGTCGTTACCCAAAGCCATGATCGACCCGCTGCCGAATTGGGCTTCGATTTGTTGGACGGCTGTTTTTAGGTTTTCGTTTTCCGCCAGCATTTGGTCGACAGGCGCGACCTCAACTTTTTTCTTAGCGACTGCACTGGGACGCTTGGCCGTTTTGCCGGTTGTTTTCGCTTTTGCCATGACGGGTTCCTCTTGTTTAGTTGAAGTTTTGGGTCGAGTTACGCCATTTGGAGATTTGGTTGCAGTTGCCATTTGAAAGTTCCCTTTAAGTACAAGTATCTGACTGACAGAACTATCATTGGCTTGGCGTTGGACACGTTAGGTCCAGTGGCTCTTGTTTTTTTCTTTTCAGCTGAATTTTTGGCAAAAACACGGCTTGGACGAAGAGCGGCGGGCCAGAATCTCTTTGGCTGTGGACTTTTTTACACTACCGTCTCTTTCGTTTGCAAGCATCCGGAGCGGTTTTTTTGTCGTGTTTGCTACGGATTGGTCGAAAGCTGCTTAAAAACCGAGGAATTCAAAGGCAGTGCTGCGGTGATCCGCGAAATTCTTTTGTTGTGTAGCGGGTAGGACGACGAGATTTCGACCGGTTCGGAAGGCCTGTTGCTGTTTTAAGGGACGATTCAACCGCGAAATATGTGAAAGAAACGAAAACAGTAACGGTTGGAAAGCGTTGTTTCAGGTCCCATTCGCGGTCACTACGTCTCGCAGTTTCTAGTTCGCTCTCCAACTATACAAGAACTAGGCGCCACGTTCAGTGGCAGTGCCACGGACATCAGTTCGAATACCAAGTTGCTGGGTTGTTTTGCTGGTCTGTTAACTTAGTGCTTATCCTAATACCTCGCGACAAAGTAGAAAAATGCGTCGCTCGAAAAGGTTGTGGGATAAGCTCTTAACTCGCAAGCGAATTGTTTGGAATTGTAAACGAAAGTTTGTAGCCCTCGAGCCAACGTTTGGGGCGTTTCAATTGCCTTGTTCCGTTATAATTGAAATGAGACTAAACATCACCTACTGGTAACCTTCGTTTTTAAGTTCATGAATATTTTATCTATTGCTAGGCTGTTTCTGTTTGTCAATCTGATGACGGCGTCTTGGTTGTCCGTTTATGCGCAGGCACCAGCTAATAAAGTACCTAAAGGTAAACTGTATACCTATAAGCATTCAGGTGGTAAGGCGCAACAGATTGAGGTGTATTTTCCAAAGGGGCATGACCCAGCCAAGGCGGTTGTGCCGGGGATCATCATGTTTCATGGTGGAGGTTGGTCGGGTGGAGATAAGAAACAGTTTCGTTACCTGTGCCATTACTTTGCAAGCCGCGGGATGGTGGCGGCAACCGCCAGTTATCAGTTGGCTAAAAAGAAGAAAGGTAAGCCAGCTGGTCAAGGTTCCGGCAAGGGTGCTGACAAGGGCTCCGTTAAACGCGTGTGCATAACAGACGCCAAGAGTGCGATTCGGTGGTACAAACAAAACGCCGGTGAACTGGGAATCGATCCGAAGCGAATCATTACCGGTGGTGGTTCGGCCGGCGGGCACATTAGCTTATTGGCAACGACCAATCCGGGTTTGAACGATCCGAAAGATCCAACCGGTTTTGATACTTCCGTGGTGGCTTATATGTTGTTCAACCCTGCCCTGCAAGCGACCGATGCGAAGGATCCGGAGGTGGATGCGCTTGTGCATCTCAAAGCGGATCTCCCGCCAGCGATCGTTTTTTTCGGAACCAAGGATAAGTGGTTAAAAGACTGGAAGCCTGCGATCGAGAAGATGAAAAAAATCGGGATCAAAAATGTCGATAGCTGGTCGGCCGTGGGGCAAAGGCATTCGTTTTTCAACAAGCAGCCTTGGGCGGATGTAACGATCAAGGCCTGCGATGAGTTTTTGGCCAAGCATGGTTTGATCGAAGGTACAGCGACGCTGAAGGCCCCTGAAACCGGGGAAGCTCTTGTGAAGAGCAGGTAATGTTGTGTGGTGGGTGGTTTTTAAAACCGCGAATGGACGCAAATAAACGCGAATTTCAACAGTGAGGCCTGTGGCAGCCAGTCGTTGGTGTGCGATAGCCCAGTACTGGACGACAGGTGGCGACGGTACTTCCAGTGCCGGAAGCACTGTCGCCACTTTGGCCAAGGCCTACCCGACGATCGAGCTGACTTTGTCTTTCATGTCGACGTTGATTCGAGCGCCGATGTTTTCGACAACACGGGAGGCGAAGTAGTTGCCCCATTTGGCCGATTGGGTTGCGGATAGTCCGTTGGTCAAACCATATAGAGTGGCTCCGGCGAACGCGTCCCCTGCCCCGTTGGTGTCGATCGCGTTGACGGCGAATCCTTCGACAAGCGTCGTCTGGCCGTTTTCGATCACGTGGCAGCCGGCTGGGCCGTCGGTGATGAAGGCGCTGTTACTGATTTTCGCCATTTCGGCAATGCAGTGTTGTAGATCATCGCTGCCGAAAAATTGCTTCGCTTCGTCGGCGTTGCAAAACACGATGTCGCAGTAGTCGTTCACGATTCGACGGAAGTCGTCGGCGTAGCGGCCGAGCAAAAACGCGTCGGAGAAAGTGAAGGCCGCTTTGACGCCCAGTTTGTTGGACTGTTCAAGTGCTTCAACGCAGGCGGCTCGTGGTGCTTCGGCGTCCCATAGGTAGCCTTCGATGTAGCTGCATTGAGACTGAGCCAATAGGTCCAAGTCCAAATCAGATTTTTGTAATGTGGTTGATACGCCCAAGTGCGTGCACATGGTTCGTTCGGCGTCGGGGGTTGTCAGGACGACGCAGGTGCCGGTGGGCAGTGCAGCTGCTGGCGCGGCGGCGACAGGGAATAAGATGCCGGCTTCTTCCATGTCCTTTTTGTAGAATTCGCCATTAGGGTCGCTGGCGACTTTGCCACAGTAGACTCCGCTGCCGCCACTCTGGGCGATCGCGATCATGGTGTTGGCGGCTGATCCGCCGGAGGCGAGTTGCAGCGATTGTTGGTCGAGGCTCGATAGAACGCCGGCTTGGTTTTGGGCGTCCATCAACGCCATGCCGCCTTTGTTGAGCGATAGGTCAGTTACTAGTTGGTCTTGGACTTGAGCGAGTGTATCGACCAATGCGTTGCCGACACCGAAGACGTTGTATTTTTTTTCTAACACAGGAATGATTCTTAGGTTGAAGTAGGTTGATGAATAAAGTTAATTGTGGTCGGTAAATGTGTAGCGAATGCTAAGCGAGTTTGATACGCGACATCGGTGTGTATGTCAAACCGCTACGGTCTTGGTAACTAGAGTAAACGCAGATTTCGTTCACGGTGCAAAAACCACTATCGTGACTGCGAAGTCGGTGCATGGTTTCCGTCAGGGCTTCGTTCCATTGGCCGTTGCGATCCAGGCGGCCGAGCGTCATGTGAGGCACATAGGGCTTTCGTTCTCGGTTGACGCCCCAGTGGTGTAGGTTGTCGGCGAGGGCGTCGTAGATTGATTTGAGCGTGTCGGCGCCTTCATCAACGCCGATCCATACGACTCGTGGTTCGGTAACGGACGGGAATCCGCTGACGCCTTGCATGGACAGGTCAAAGCGTGGGAACGGTTCGACTGTTTCTTTGACGAGTTTTAAAAGCTCTGGCAGTTCGGTGTCGCGAACGTTGCCGACGGCGTTCAACTGGACGACCAAGTTTTCTTTATCGACCCAGCGGTAGCCAGCTTGGGAAGATTCGAGTCGGGGGATCAGGCGAGCCACATTGCTGGTGACGCGTTGTGAAGCATTGACGGCAATGAAAGTACGAATGTCGGCCATGAATCTGAAGTCGCAACGAGCGAATTACGACGAGGTGTGTGTGCTTGTTTTCGAGTTTGGTTGGTACGGTGATATTTCGCTGACGGAAGTCTCGCCAACAGAATCATCAATAGCATCGACAAGCTAACTCACCGGCCCACTAAAAACTAGGGCCAGTTGGGCGGCATTTGATTGTCTGGCTGCGGCAAACGTGGGGCTGGTTTTAGTATTGAAAGTAACAGCGGACTAAAAGTTGGATGTAAGGCAAGAGCAGTTTGGGGGTTTAGACGGGTAAATTGAGACTAATTTGAATGGATATGCCGCGTTTGTGCATTTGTGATCGTTCGTTACATAAGTATTACATTCGCCAGACACTCTATCGACTTTCAAACGTCGACGATTCTATATACTTCCTGCGTCTTCCATCTGAGTTAGATGGGGGTGTGATTTTAAATGACGAAGTTAATCTACTTTAGCTGTCCATAAACGTGATCATTATCGATGGTCGCTTTGGCGGAAAAGGAAACAACAATAATGTCTGCGGTTACCCCACCGGTTAAAGATGCTGATTCCAAAAAACGAAAAGCATTCTCTCAAAAGACGCTAGTCAAAGAACAACCTGTTACGACTGACGAAACGGTCATCGGCAACGCCCCTGAAACAGAAGCGGCACATGCGGGTTCGTTGGTTGACTTCGTGGCACCGATTTCTGAAACCGGCCAGCACGAGCATGTCTACGACGACGAAAATACACTGGCCAAGCGATTGGCGATTTTGGGCACGGTGCTCTTGCCTTTGGCTGGTTTGACAGGCGCGATTTACATGGCGTTTCAGTACGGCATGGTTTCTTGGTTGGACGTGTTCATGCTGATCGGTGGCTGGTACTTGACTGGGATGGGAATCACGATTGGTTTCCACCGCATGTTAACTCACCGCTCTTTTGAGGCTCATCCAGCCGTTCGATGGTTTTGGACGGTTGCTGGTTCGTTGGCGGTTGAAGGTTCGCCAATCGATTGGTGCATGGTTCATCGCAAGCACCATCGTTTCTCGGATCACCACGGCGATCCACACAGCCCACACTTGCACGAGGGTGGGTTCATGGAAACATTGCAAGGGTTCTGGCACTCGCACACGGGTTGGTTGTTCAACGCGAATTGGTCAAAGCAAGAGCGTAAGAAGTACGTGCCTGATTTGGTCGGCGATCCGCTGTTAGAGTCAATCGACCGTAACTACGTATGGTGGGTTGTTGGAACGTTAGCGGCTCCAATGTTCATTGGTGGTTTTGCTGGTTTTCTGGGCTTCGGTTCGACTGTGATGTGGGGCGCAACGCCGTTCACAGCGATGGCGTTTATTAAGGGTGCTGCGTTAGGTTTTATTTGGGGTGGATTGGCTCGCGTTTGCTTGTCTCATCACATGACTTGGTCGATCAATTCGATCTGCCATATTTTTGGATCCCAAGATTACAAGTCCTCCGATGATTCTCGAAACAACTTTTTCTTTGGCGTGTTTAGCCACGGCGAAGGTTGGCACAACAATCACCACGCCTTCCCGACTTCGGCCCGTCATGGCCTTGAGTGGTGGCAGTTTGATTTGAGCTGGATCATCATTCGTGGCT
>CAZORR010000178.1:0-6515 GCA_964582115.1 uncultured Pirellulaceae bacterium | reverse complement strand
ACAAACGACCGTAAGGTCGGAGAGCAAACGCCCACACGAGAGCTCTATCAAAAGATTCGCTCCGAGATTGAAAAGGTTTTCATCGGCCAAGACGAATTGGTGCAAGGAACACTGGTTGCATTATTTTCTGGCGGCCACGTTTTAATTGAAAGCGCACCGGGGCTCGGCAAAACGCTTTTCGTCCGCACCCTTGGCAAGATCCTCGGCTGTGATTTTGGTCGGATCCAGTTTACTGCCGACTTAATGCCTTCGGATGTCACCGGCGCGCCGATCTTCAACATGAAAACTCAAGAGTTCGAATTCCGCCCGGGCCCTGTGTTTACGCAGTTTCTGCTGGCCGACGAAATCAATCGCTCGCCAGCCAAAACACACGCCGCCTTGCTGGAAATCATGCAAGAAAAACGCGTCACTGTCGACGGCACGACCCACCAACTTAAACTCCCGTTCCTAGTCGTAGCCACTCAAAACCCGCTTGAGTCCGAAGGCACCTACAATTTGCCGGAAGCTCAACTGGACCGATTCATGCTCAAGCTAAGAGCGGACTACCCAAGCGAAGCCGAAGAGGCCCGGATCTTACTGATGCATGGCGGACAAACCGAACTTGAAGATCAACTCGACAAAATCCAACAAGCGACTACGTCCGAAGAGATCATGAAGATCACCAGGGAGACCGCCGAAGTCCGCATCGATCCACTCCTGGTCGACTACATCAACCGTATCGTCCGACTGACACGGCAGTGGCCGCAACTGTACCTTGGCGCCTCGCCCCGCGCGGGCATTAGCTTGATGCAAGGCGCCAGAACATTGGCGGCTTTCATGGGACGCGACTATGCCGTTCCCGATGACGTGATCGAAATCGCAGTTTCCGTGTTGCGACACCGTGTTCAACTAACCGCCGAAGCCGAAGTCGAAGGTCAAGACGTTGACCAAATCCTAGGCGGTCTGATTCGATCAATCGAAGTACCTCGCCTGAAGTAAAGCTAAATCAACCTACCGTCGATTCCCCCTTTCGTCGTTTTAAAAGTCGTTTCAAATAAACAAACCCGTCTAGTGCTTGACTTCCTCTACAATTTTCCCGAACTCATCTTGGACATGATCATCGGTTCACCGGAATTCTTGATCAATCGCCCCATCCTGATATTGGCGTTAATGGCACTGCCCCTTTTTCTGGCCGCTCGTCATCTAAAACTCTTCCCCAGCAATCGAATGCTGTACTTGGCTGCGATCCCGTTTGTGCTGTCGATTGCAATGTCGCAGTTCTTATCCGGTGACAGCCAGTTAACGACCATTTTCTTATACGGCATTTTAGCTGTCGACGCATTGCTGTTGCTGTTCGTTTTCTTTGATGCCTGTATGACACCGCGTGAAAATCACTTTTCCTGCTCGCGAACAATCGGTGGTACTGGTTCGCAAGGGAAAAAGTACCCAGTACAACTTCGAGTCGTCAATCGTGGAAAGATTGGCTGTAATCTCATCCTTCGCGACGACCTTCCACCCGGCTTCACGGTAACGCCATCGCAGTTCAACACTCGGCTACGCGGTCAGTCCAACACCGAATTCGAATACCAATATGTATCCGACCAACGCGGCAAAGCGGACTTGCATTCGGTGTATCTCAAAGTCGCCAGCCCGTTGAAATTTTGGCGAGCGTTCTACGAAATCCCCACCGAATCGTCGGTCAATGTGTACCCAGACATCAAGCAAATTTCTGAATACGATTTGTTGGCCAGAACCAATCGCCTGAGCTTACTGGGCATGCGACGATCACGAAGCATCGGTCAAGACAATGAATTTGAAAGACTGCGCGATTACACCCAAGACGACAACTACAAACACATCGACTGGCGATCGACAGCGCGGCGTCAAAAACTAACTGTTCGCGATTTCCAAGCCAACCAAAGCCAACAAATCATCTTCATGATTGACTGCGGGCGGATGATGACTGGCACGCACGAAAAAACGGACATGATCGACCACGCCATCAACTCAATGTTAATGCTCAGCTACGTCGCGCTGCGCCGCGGCGATTCCGTGGGGCTGATCACGTTCAGCAACAAAGTTCACAACTTCATCCCGCCCAAAGCCGGCGTCAAACACATCAACCGACTGCTACACGCGACCTTTAACCAATCGGCAACGCATGTCGAATCACGTTTCGACCAAGCGTTCCTGTACTTGCGAAACAAATGCCCGAAACGATCATTGGTCGTAACCATCACGAACTTAATCGACGAAATCAACTCGTCACAAGTCAAAAAACACATGAGCGTTTTAACGGGTCGCCATCTACCGTTTGCGGTGCTGTTACGCGACCACTCGATGTTCGACGCGATTGACGAATTTGAAAATTCACCACCGGGCCAACAAGACCACAGGCTCTACGAAGCCGCTGCCGCGGCGTCAATCTTGACCTGGCGCAACCAACTGATAAACGACTTAAAGCACCAAGGCGTCTTGACCATGGATGTCTTTCCCGAAGGCCTAACGGCCAATCTGGTCAACCGATATCTCGACATCAAAGCACGACACCTGCTGTAAGAACGCAGCTGATGGTTCGCCTTTACGACGACCCACAAACCGAACCCAAGCTGCACATTCCGCCAAATCGCCGCACTTGTGCAGCACACGACCGCAAAGAACCCGAACTATATTCGAACGGCAGGGTTTCACGTGGTCTCGAACTAGCTTAAGATTCGGAAAATCGACTTATATCCGATTTGATTGCATTTTACGTGATTATGGCTGACCTAATGCCGACATTACAGGATAATATTCGCCCAAACGGAACGATTCCTGACTTTTCTCTATTATCGAGAGATCCCATGACGGTAGAACAACAAATCAGTACAGCAACCGACCAGCTTGAACTGCTCAAGCTGATGTATTTAAGTAGAGCCGGAGACCACCGTGAAGGTATCCTGCTACGACAAAGTAAAGGCTGGTTCCAAGTCGCCGGCATCGGCCACGAATCATTCGGCGTCATTTCGCAGATGCTGAACGATGACGACTACTTGTTCCCGTACTATCGTGACCGAGCGATGGTGCTTGGCCGCGGTGTGACGAATTACGATCTTGCGTTAGCTTATTTTGGCAAACAAGCCAGCAGCAGTGTCGGGCGGCAAATGCCAGGGCACTACTCATCGGCACCACATAAAATCTGGAGTACGGCAACGCCGACTGCCAGTAACGTGCTACCCGCTTGCGGCACCGCATGGTCCTTAAAACTTCGTGACCAACCGGGAATCGTGATCGCCAACGTTGGCGATGCGGCAACAAGACAAGGCGAATTCTACGAGGCCGTTTGTTTCGCGGTTGAAAAGCAATTGCCGGTCATCTTTATTGTCGAAGACAATCGATACGGAATCAGCACCTGCACCGATCAGTTCAACCCGTTTAAGCTCGGGATCTTCGGCAGTGAAATCGGCGTCGAAACTGTTGACGCTCGTGACCCAATGGTCTTGCAAGAAGCAGCCGCGGCAGCGATCAACAAGGCTCGTCAAGGTGGCGGCCCGACGTTCATGCATTGCGAAGTCGATCGACTGTGCAGCCATACCAGCAGCGACGACCATCGCGTGTATCGTTCGCCTGAAGAAATTGCCGAGATGATGGAGCGTGACCCCATCGATACACTCGCCAACCGACTACTCGAAAGCGGCGAGCTATCGGCCGAACAATGGGAAACCATCAAGTCCGACATCGACAAACAAGTCATGGAGGACTACGACCGCGCCGAACTGGCAGAGGATCCTCCAGTTAGCGAGACGATGAATCACATCATGGCCCCTGCCCCGGCAGCTGCGAAGCCAACCATTCCGGGCAACCGAAAATTAAGAATGGTCGACGCGGTCAATGAAGTTTTCAAAGACGCTCTTAAAAATGATGACCGAGTTGTTTTCTTCGGCGAAGACATTGAAGCTCCCAAAGGCGGCGTGTTCGGTTTGACGAAAGACCTGTCGGACGATCACCCCAATCGCGTTTTCAACTCGCCTTTGGCTGAAGCAACCATTGCTGGAGTCGCCGCCGGATTAGCGTCCGCCGGAATGCGCCCGGTGTTTGAAATCCAGTTCATGGACTTCATTGCTCCTGCTTGGAATCAGATCAGTCAAAACCTTACGACGCTTCGCTGGCGAACTGGCAGTGACTGGACGTGCCCGGCAGTTTTCTATGTTCCTTACGGCGCCTACCTACCCGGTGGCTCGTTGTGGCATAGTCAATCCAACGAATCTTGGTTGGCACACACTCCTGGCATGCGAGTGGTCGTCCCTTCGACTCCCGAAGACGCGGCGGGGATGATGACCACTGCGATGAAGGCAGAAGACCCAACCATTGTACTGTTGCCAAAGCACATGATCCGTCAGCCTGTCGATGTTGATGGCGACATCGAAGCGGTCCCGTTCGGCAAGGCTGCCATACGACGCGAAGGCTCCGATGTCACGATCGTCAGTTGGGGTAACTGCATGGAACTCGCCTTTGCAGCTGCCGAGCAACTGCCAGACGTTTCCATCGAAATCATCGACCTGCGAAGCATTCAGCCTTGGGACAAAGAAGCCGTTAAAGCAAGTGTTGCCAAAACGGGCCGATTAGTTGTTGTCCAAGAAGATGTCGAATCTTGTAGCGCTGGTCAAATGATTATCACCGAATTGACTGGCGATGATGAAAGCTGGTATGGCTTCCAAAGCTCCCCCAAACTGATCTCTCGACCAGACGTTCACATTGGCTACAATCCAATCATCGAATACGCCGCGTTGCCTGATATCGATGATGTGGTCAACGCCGTTAAGCAAGTCATGGAGGAATAACCAATGCCAATCATTTCAATCAACATTCCACAACTCGGCGAAGGCTTGCAAGAAGCTCGATTAATTGAGTTTCTCAAACAGCCTGGTGATCGCGTCGAGCGAGACGAGTGCATCTTTTCGATGGAAACTGACAAAGCGATCAGCGAGATCGAGGCGACCCATTCCGGCGTCATCGTCGAATGGCTCGTTGATCCAGACACGGTCGTGGAAATCGGCGCGGAAGTCGGCAAGCTTGAGGTCGCCGAAGGCACCCCAATCCCCGCGGCCAGTGGACATTCGGCACCCAGCGGACACGCTCCAGCGCCCAAGGCGCCAGCGGCGCCCTCGCCTGCTGCGGCTACGCCCAGCAAGCCTCCGAGACCCCGCGGCAATGTTCTGATTCCACCACGAACCAGAAAGTACCTGAAAGAAAAAGGCCTACTGGACGTGGCAGATCAAATTCCTGCCGCCGGTAAAAAGCTGACGAACGAAGACATTGACCAGTACTTGGCTTCCAACTCAGGTGGCTCGGCTCCTGCCGCCAGCACTAACGCGGCTTATGAAGAATCACCGGTTCCGTCGGCTCAACAAACGCTGATTTATCGGATCGCACGTGGGACTCAAGTTGTTCTGCCAGCGACACTCGAAACCGAAGTCGACTGGGCCAACATCGCTGCCGCTCGTGAAGCAAACCGAGACGCTGGCGGACCAACCGCGTTTGCAATGTTCTTACATTGTGTCGTGCAAGCGATCAACAAACACCCGATGCTCCGCAGCAGTATGTCACCAGATTCAAAAACACTGCGAACCTACAAGCATGTGAACTTGGGCGTTGCGGTTTCGCTAGAAGGCGACGAACTGAAAACAGCCGTCGTACCTGAAGCCGAATCAAAGTCGCCCGAAGATTTTTACTCGACTCTGGCCGAGCGAATTGCTCACTGCCGAGCCGGAAACGATCAGATCGATGCTTCAACAACCGTGACCGTTTCCAACATCGGCATCGCTGGCATGCGTTCGGGGATTCCGTTGGTAGTGACTCCGGCAGTGGCAACGATGGCTCTTGGCGAGATTCGTGACCAACCGGTTCCAACCGCTGATGGATTCACGTTCCGCAAAGTCGCCACGCTAACGATGAGTTTCGACCATCGTCTGCTTAACGGCGTTGGAGCAGCTGACTTTTTGAATACCGTCCGCGAACTTGCAGCCGGTTACACTGCGTAGCCGATGCCGGTTTGATGTTAGTGTTACAAAGATACTCGTAAATTTTGAAAGAGGGACAGAGGCCAATGGCTGACAAGATCGCCGTAATTGGTGCCGGACAGATGGGAGCTGGGATTGCCCAGGTCGCAGCCGCAGCTGGCTGCGAGGTATCGCTGCTGGACGTGTCACTCGAAAACGCGCAAGCAGCCAAAGACAAGATGGCGAAGTCCTTAGAACGACTCGTTCAAAAAGAAAAAATCACCAGCGATTCAAAAACAAATCTGTTGGCATTGATCGAACCGTCGGACGACATGTCGATCGTTAGCCAAACAAGTTTTGCGATCGAAGCGGCGACTGAAAACCAAGACCTTAAACTGAAGATCTTCCAAGAGCTCGACAAGCACGCCGGCCCGGACACAATCCTAGCCAGCAACACGTCCAGCATTTCAGTTTCCAAAATGGCGGCTGCAACCTCCAGACCGGATCAAGTGGTTGGCATTCACTTCATGAATCCTGTGCCACGGATGTCATTGGTCG
>CAZORR010000177.1:0-6551 GCA_964582115.1 uncultured Pirellulaceae bacterium | reverse complement strand
CTGCCCCAGCCCAAGTATTTGGCTTCCTGGGTCCAAACGGTGCTGGCAAGACAACTACAGTCCGTGTGCTGACCGGAGTGCTTCGGCCAACATCTGGAACCGTCACGATCGCGACGTTTGCGGGCGTGATAATCGCATGGGCTCGACAAGTAACATTTGTTGGGAGCACTTGGGGACACCCAGGGCACCCACAAACCGAAACTCATCTCGCCTAGCTTAATGTCGACTGCCCTCAAACGTTATACATTAAACATGTGTGGCTCAATTATTGTCTACTGCATCGCGTTGTCTGCGAGTCTTCTATGTTATCTGGAATTGAAGATGCTCCGTGGCAATCGCTAAGCCTGTGTGTGCTGATGCACGAAATGCCTTCGGTAAGCCGGATGCGGGAAATCCGCACGTCCGGTTTGAGGAGGGGGGAGGGGCTGACAAAAACAGTCCTCCTCTACTCGACCGGCCTTGCGTTGAATTCATTCAGAATCAGTTGCAACCGATTGGTCTTTTGCTTTGTAAAGGAAGATTATCTTCACGGATTCGAAGGTGACGTTGGGCTGGCGATTTTGATAAAAATATCGTGTAACGACGGCGTGATGACTTCGAAGTGCGATACGCGGCGCTGGGATGCAAGGGTTTGCATGATGAACTGAATGTTGGCGGTGCTGCTGACGGACAGGTAGTGAAAGTGCCCGTCGAATCGCACGGCGCTGACCATGGGTAGTCGAGGCACTGGGGTTTCGCCAAATTCGTTGGCAGAACCATCGGCCGGGAATTGCTCGATCCGGCAACGAATCTGGTCGCAAGGAAAACGGGATTTGATTTCATCGAGCGTTCCGTCCAAAACTTTTTTGCCTTGGTAAATCATAAACACGCTATCACACATTCGCTCGGCCATCGCCATGTCGTGAGTTGAAAACACGATCGTCGTCCCCTGCCGTCGCAACTCTAGCACCGCGTTTTTGATCACGTCCAAGTTGACAGGGTCCAAGCCACTAAACGGTTCGTCTAGGATCAATAGTTGGGGACGAGCAATGACGCTGGAGATGAATTGAATTTTTTGGGCCATGCCTTTGGATAGCGATTCCACTTTTTGTTTCGCCCATTGCGAGGCGCCCATGCGTTCGAGCCAATCATTGATATCGGGGTCGCAGTGGTAGTGGCCTTTGAGTCGAGCGTAGTACCGGAGGACTTCACGAACTTTCATGCGTTTGTACAGGCCACGTTCTTCGGGCAGGTATCCCAGTCGTGGGTCAGCCGTTTTGCCAGTCGTTTTACCGAGCACTCGGACGGTGCCAAGGTCGGGTTGAATGATGCGTAAGATCATTCGCAGCGTCGTTGTTTTACCGGATCCGTTGGGACCGACAAAGCCATGGATCGCGCCAGTCGCGACCGACAAGTTCAATCGGTCTACAGCGGTTTTAGACCGGTATTGTTTGGTGACATCAAGAAGTTCAATCGCGGGGTGCATGCCCAAAGTTTAGTCGAGATTCTGGCAGGCGGGCAGTACTTTGTAATTAGGCCTTGAATTTCAAAGCGAAAATCAGAGAAAGGATTGGTAAGATTGGTTTGGAATGGATTCAACGCAAAGACGCTAGGCCGCAGGGACGCAAAGCACATATGCGAATGACTCGTTGCGCCTACGCGGCTTAGCGGTTTTGCGTTAACGTTTTTTTGCGATGGTGAAAGCTAACGGATGACTTAGAAGATAAACCTTCTGTCCGAAAGAAAGTCAGTCTCTGCGGATAAGGCGGACGGTCATTCGTTTGAATCGTGGTCGTCGACCGTTGGCACAGGGGCACGGTTGGCGCGGGCGAGGTCCACACGGGGGCTTTTGGTGAGTTCGTTGACTTGTTCATTGATCGCCGACGTAGCAGGATTGATGTTCTGATACTCCCACGGCAAAACGACCGTGAAGGTACTGCCCTGCCCCACTTCGGACTTGAGTTCAATCCGGCCACCCAGTAGCACGCAAAGTTCTTTCACGATCGATAGTCCTAAGCCAGTACCGGACACCTCACGAGTCAACGAATCGTTGCCAAGTGCGGACGCTCCTTGGCGGAACTTCTGAAACACGATTGACTGGTCGGCTGGGGCAATTCCGACGCCAGTGTCTTCGACTTCGATTTGTAACATCGTTGGGTGCGATTGGTTCGCAGTGATATCATCGGATGCTATCGATGGACCAGCTTCCAAACGCTTGCCAGCAATCGCGATTCGACCGCCTTCGGGGGTGAATTTGATTGCGTTAGACAGCAGGTTGGTCAATACTTGTCGGATTTTGACTTTGTCTTGAGATAGCAAGGGCCAGTCTTCGACGATCGAGTGAGTCAATTGGATGTTCTTTGTCTCCGCGAGCGGGCGAAGCATCTCGCAAAGTTCCGTCACGATTTGGTAGATAGAAAACTCGCTGCGACGGACTTCCATCTTGCCCGCTTCCAGCTTGGCTAAGTCAAGGATGTCGTTGATCAATTCCAGCAATACGTTGCCCGACCGCCGGATGTTGGTCGCAAACCGAACTTGTTTTTCTTCAAGGCCTTTACCGGTTTCTAGCAGTTCCGAAAATCCAATGATGCTGTTGAGCGGCGTACGAAGTTCGTGGCTCATGTTAGCCAAGAACTCACTTTTCACTTTGTTGATCTCGTGTAGTTCCAAAGCAAACCGGGCCTGTTCGTCGATTTTTTTGTCGAGATCTGTGTTGACGTTTTGTAACGCTACTTGAGTGTCCAAAACGTAACGGAGCATGCGATTGAATGATTTCGCAAGTTCTTCAAAGTCGTCGCCTGAATTGATTTCGGCGCGGACGGTCATTTCACCTAAGCTAACTTTTTCGGTCACCTCTCGTAGGTGAGCCAATGGTTTTACGATGACGTAGCGAATGATGGTCCAGAGAGCCGCGACAGCTAACGCAACCGTTGCGATGGCGACCGAAATCAAGATCGCTCGACTTTTGGTGACGGCTGCTTTGGCGATTGCATTGTCCAAGGTGATTCGAACAAACATCGGCGGTGCCAAGGCGAACTTTTCTTTGATCAGTGCTTGAGTCTGTTCGGGGGTGGTTTCGGCGCTGGCCAGTTGGGTGCCGATCTCAATCAGCCGTTGGTCGGTTTCCGGGTTGGTTGATGTTGGTTGGTGACAAGACTGACAAGCGGACTGAGATTTAAAAACCAGTGGCGCGTAGTAATAGTACTTTTTTCGTGTCGATAGCGCGACGTCTTCTGGAACCGGATCCGTGATTACCGCTTGAGCTTCGGCTAGCTGTTGTTGCAGTTCGGCTACTTTGGCGTCATATACTTTCGGAGGGAATGCCTTTAATGATTCGAGCTCGTTTTGATGTTCCTGAAGGTCAATCGCGGTTTGCCAAATCGTCTGTAGCCGTTCGATTTCTGCAGGGTCCGTGGCGATCGCAGGAGTGATCTGAAAGCGCCCGGTGTCGCTGGGCATCGTGACGACCGTTGCGTCATAAGGAACTGTCGGTGCTACGGTTGCCAAGGAAGCAAATACGGTTGCGGTGGCGTCTTGCCTGGGGTCGATGTCGGCAGGTGAGTCGCCGCTGGCTGTGTAAAACGATTCTAGATTCTCTAGGTGCGTGCGCAATACAAAATCAGATTTCAATGAATTGGCTTGGTCGCGAGTGTTGTCGTCGATTAACTGTTCGGTAATCCGGCTGACCCATAGAAACGCAACCGTGATTAGTACCAACAAACATACCGCGAACAAAATCTGGGTTTTTCGTTCCAGACTTGATTCGCCAAGGATTCGTTTGATGCCGCGATAGGACATGAAGGTGTCGCCAAAAAGTGAAGATTGCCGCTCTATTGTAGATTGCCGCGGGTGATGGCGAAATATGGCAAGCGTGAACGGATGTTAGGTTTGACCCGCATCGATACCGGCAAGGTGGTTCATTTAGTCAGCTGAATTGTTTCCCGTATTCGTATTAGCAGGGAGGAGCGATTTCACTTCGGAGAGAAAAGCCTAAAGGCATTACTACAAGCACACCGCGTAAAATGCTAGGCGCGGAGCAAAAGGCGACTTTGAAGGATTCGCCTACAGCATGTCTTGTGGGTCGATGTCTACGATCCATTGCACGCCATCGATTGGTTTTAGATCGGATTGGACTCGGCCAACGACCGTTTGCAAGGCTTGCGGCTGGTTGGAAAAAACAAGCATGTGGAAGCGGTATTTGCCGCGAAGTTTTTCCACTGGAGCGGGAGCCGGGCCGAGCACTCGGACGTCCAAATTGAATTTTTCGTTGGTGTGGTTGATTGTTTCGGCTAGTTTGTCGGCGGTGTGCAAGGCTTTGGATTCGATTTCACTGCGAATGACTACGCGGGCGAGATGGCCAAACGGTGGGTAGCCAAGTTCTTCTCGCTGAGGCATTTCTTGGGCGGTGAAGCCGATGTAGTCGTGACGAGTCGCGGCGACGATTGCTGGGTTTTCTGGATCGAAGGTCTGAACCAAAACCCGTCCGCCCCGTTCGCCTCGGCCCGTTCGACCGGCGACTTGCGTGACCAAACCAAACGACCGTTCGGCCGCTCGAAAGTCTGGCAGGTGCAAGGCGGTGTCGGCGTTGACGACGCCCACGAGCGTTACGTTGGGGAAGTCTAGGCCCTTGGCAATCATCTGCGTGCCCAACAAAATCTTAATCTCGCCGCTGCGAAACCGAGCGAGTGCTTTTTCGTGGCTGCCGGGTTTGCGCATCGTGTCGGTGTCCATCCGCAGGATCGGTACGTCGGGGAACATTGCAGTGACGTTGGCCTCTAGTTTTTGGGTGCCTAAGCCGGAAAAACGAATCGCTGGGTTATTGCATTGGGTGCATTTTTGCGGCGCTGGGATGCCGTAGTCGCAGTAGTGACAGACGGCTTTGTTGCCGATGTTGTGGTGCGTTAGCGGGATCGAACAGTCGGGGCAAGATTCCACGTTGCCACAAGCGGGGCATTGAATCCGCGTTGAAAATCCGCGTCGGTTGAGCAACAAAATGACTTGTCCGCCGTCAGCGATGTTCTTCGTGATTTCTTGCCTTAATTTTTGACTGATGGGGCCAAATCGTTTTCGTCCACCAAAGTCGACTCGCATATCGATCGTCGCCACGTCCGGCAGCGGTAGGTCGAGGACTCGTTTTTCGAGCGATATTTTTTGGTAGGTGCCTTGGGTGGTGCGGTGCCAAGTTTCTAGAGATGGCGTGGCGGAGCCTAGTACTAACGGGATCTTTTGTTGGCGAGCCCGAAAGTCAGCGACATCCCGAGCGTGGTAGCGAGGTGCTTTGTCTTGTTTGAACGATCCGTCGTGTTCTTCGTCCAAGACGATTAAGCCCAGGTTAGGCGCTGGGGCAAATATCGCGCTGCGGGCACCAATGATGACTTGTACGTTGCCGGCGGCGATCTGCTGCCAATGCCAGGCGCGTTGTGCCGCCGTGAGATGCGAGTGCAAGACTGCGACGCGGTCAAACCGAGCCCGAAAGCGTTGGCGAGTTTGAGGGGTGAGGCTGATCTCGGGGACCAGCACGATCGCTTGCCGACCATACTGAACGACTTGTTGAATCGCTCGGATGTAGACTTCGGTTTTTCCACTACCCGTGACACCATGCAGCAAAAACGTTTCGTGGGTGTTGGCGTCGACATGCTGCAGGACCGCGTCGAGGGCTTGTGTTTGTTCGGCGTTGAGCGTCAGGTTGTCGGTGCGTTTCTCGCTGGGAATCTCGTGCGTTTTTTGTTGGACGCGTCGAGCGGTGGCAATGATCAGCCCTTTTTTGCGTAGTGTTGATATCGGTCCGACGGTGCAACCAACGGTGTCGGCGAGTTCGCGAGCGGTCCAGTCTTGAATGGACCCGTGTAGCGTGTAGATGATCGATTTTTGTAGTTCGGAAAGTTTGAGCGATCCGATGTTTTTGATCACGTCGTCGGCCAAGCTTAAAAAAAGCATCTCGCGTGTGCCGGACTGATTGCGAACGCCCGTGGGAACGATCGTTTCGATGACTTGTCCGATCGGGCACAAATAGTATTCGCTGATCCACTTGGCCAGTTTTAGCAGCGATGCATTGATCAGCGGTTTGGCGTCGATCACATTTGCGATTGGTTTTAGTTTGGCCGGGTTAACCGAGTTGGCGTCGGGGTGTTGAGGGTTGATGATGTCGATGCAGTAGCCGGACATCTTGCGGTTGCTGCGGCCCAGAGGCACGCCGACTCGTACGCCCAGTTTGACTTGAGCTTCCAAGTCGTTAGGAATCGAATAGTCGTAGGGGCCAAACGGTGCATTGGCAAACGCAATCCGCGCTGCCAACCAGTCGCCTTGGTCGTCCAGTTGCCATTGCGGTGGCGAAACATTGAAGAGCGATTGTTGGTCCATGCGGACAAGACGACGAAACGTTAAGGTAGCTGGCTTCGCCAGAATTCAGTTTGAAAACGGGTGTTGGGTTGTATGAAAACCGGTTGGACAACAAATCGATCGCTGGCCAAACCGAACTCTGGCGAGTCCGGCTACGGTATTAGGTTACTTCGCGTGCAAGTTTCCTTTGCGGAAGGCTTCTGCCATGGCTTGAGGAACTTCGGCTTCGGCCA
>CAZORR010000176.1:0-6559 GCA_964582115.1 uncultured Pirellulaceae bacterium | reverse complement strand
CAAGAATTTCGGTAAGCGTTTTACGTTGTTCGTGGCCGCGGTGATCGCTACCAATAGAGATTTTCATAGTTCAATTGTTTTTGCAAATGAGCGTCAATGTTAGTATCGCATTAAGATTCTATCAGCAAACTTTGTCTTTGTCCCGCAGGTAAAGATCACGGGCTGGACGAATCAGTTTTTGAACTATGCGCGTTAGAAGCCCGGCACGTTAGCGAAGAACAAGTTGAATCCTCGCTAACTCGTCGGGTCACCATTTAAATGGCCTACCTAACTGCCTTTGTTGCCGAACTGGCCCCAGTCGAACTGATCAACCCAGTGCCGCAGATTCTGCTCAATCTGTTCTGCACACGCCTCGTAAACTTCAACCGGGCTACCGATCGGATCCGAAATATCTCCGCCGTCAACTCGCAGCGTTTTCGTTCGAGGCTCAAGCATCGGCCAATGAGAAATCAAAGCTTGGCGGTGCCCATTGGTCATGGTCAAAATCAAATCCGCAACCTGTGCCGTTCGCTCGGTGATCGGCTGGCTGGCATGATCGCCGATCTCAAGACCTTGACCGTTCATCACATGGGTCGCTTGTTCGGCCGCTGGAGCACCTGCCATCGCCGCGATGCCTGCGGATGCGATTTGGATTCCGTTTTCAACCAGGTCGTCATAGGTACAACCTATTTTTTCGGCGACTAACTTTTTGAAAATCGCCTCTCCCATCGGACTGCGACAAGTATTGCCAGTACAGACAATCAGTCCCACAAAATTTGCCATTCGATTCACTGAATCTAAATTCACGCTGCCCTCCCTAAGAACTTTGATTTGCTGGCCATCTATTTGCACCACCGTCGACGCCTTACCAAATTGACACGGGCCGCCATCTAAAATCAAATCAACCTGGTCACCCAACTGATCCAAAACATCTTGAGCGGTTTTCGGATCAGCGGCCCCCGATCGATTCGCGCTCGTCAACACAACTGGGCCGGCACACAACCGCAAAACCTGCTGAGCCAACTCGGTTGCCGGAACACGCAGGCCGATCGTACCGTTAGGAATCGTCGCCGCGCGAACGCTTTCATCCAAACGATGCACCACGCTGTCTGGATGATCGATCTTGTGAACGATCGTGATCGGTCCTGGCCAGCTTCGCCGCGCAATCCGTCGAGCGGCTGCGGACATGTCGGGAACGAAATCAATCGCATCTTCTAAGCTCTTAACCGCAATGGCTAACGGCGCACTCGCAGGCCGGCCCTTGATCGAAAACACCCGCTTAACCGCTTCTGGCTGGAAAGCACTCGCCGCCAAACCGTAAACCGTTTCCGTAGGCATCGCAACAATCTTTCCTGCCGACAAGGCTTCGACGGTACGGTGGACCACGTCGCGCAGGTCTTCGGCATCGGAAAGTCTAATAACGACTGGAGGCATTAAAGTTTGCTTGGTTCAAATAGGTATTATTTTAGAGTGAGTCGGCTGCTTGTTGACCGATCTTTATTTTTGCTAACTTTTACCGAAAGGGAAGTTGATTTCCGGCAGTTAAGCCAATTTCCCTTGGCCTAAGGGCGTAAACTATACCGAATAACATCGGTTTAGAATCGAGACAGTTCGTAGTCGACAATTCCCGAGGCCTTAGAGTATCTTAACGGCCCTTAGCTGGCAGTACCGGGCAGCCCCACGAAGGCCGCCCACTCCCAGTTCTGATACAATGCTCTACTTTGAGCGTCCATCGGTCGGTTATAAAACACGACAGCCAAAACACGACAGCCCCTTTCCCTTTCGCCCTGGCATTTTGTGAATCTGAGTTTACCGAAATCCAAACACTACTGCTGGCTCGTTTGCCTCTTAGCGGCGATCGGCTTTACCGGCTGCCTACCAGAAGGGCCAACCGGTGCCGATGCTTACGCTTGGGGACGCAAAGGGCTGGACGATGGGCGTTTTTTCAAACCTCGTGCGATCACCATCGACAAACAAGACCGTTTGTTCATCGCGGACAAAACGGGGCGGATTCAAGTCTTTGATCGAGACGGAAAATTCATCCGCCGTTGGCGCATTCCCGAGGTCTATTCCGGCAAACCGGTTGGACTTTCCATCAGCCACGACGACCTACTAATTGTTTGCGACACGCACTATTTTCGGGTGTTGTTTTATACGCCAGCCGGAGAATTGGTCCCCTCCCGCACGATTGGCGGAAAGAACGGTCGCCAGCCGGGAGAATTTGGATTTATTACCGACGTCGTCCAAGATAGCAGCCATAATTACTACGTTGGCGACTACGGCGATTTCGATCGGATTCAAAAGTTCGACCCCGATGGAAATTACGTTTGCGAAATCGGAGGACACGGCGAATCGCTCGGCCAATTCCTACGTCCGCAAAGCCTTGCCATGGACGCCAACAACCACCTCTGGGTGGCTGACGCGTGCAACCATCGCATCCAAGTTTTTGACGCGAACGTTGAACCACCCAAACTCCTGTTCCATTGGGGCGAATCCGGAAGTGCCGCAGGGCAGCTATGTTATCCGTACGCGATCGAATTGTTGGATGATGGCAACGTGATGATCTGCGAGTTTGGAAATCATCGCGTCCAAAAATTCACAACCGATGGAAAAAGCCTAGGCGTTTGGGGAACTGCCGGAAAACAACCGGGACAGTTTTCACAACCTTGGGCGATGGCGGTCGACAGTAAAAACATGATCCACATCGCCGACACCTACAACCATCGAATCCAACGCTTTATTTTTTCCAGCCAAACACTACCAACAACCCACTCAACCGAGAACGAAGATGCCAGACAATAAAAACCAACGCGACCACTGGATTGGCTTCGACCTAGGCGGCACCAAAATGTTGTGCTGCGTATACAACGAAAAATTCGAACAAGTCGGCCGCGCCCGTAAAAAAACCAAAGGCCGCGAAGGCATGAAGGTCGGACTGGAACGCATCAATAACACGATCGCGGAAGCCTTGGACGACGCGGGCGTAAAAGCCGATCAAGTCGGCGGTTTGGGAATCGGTTGCCCCGGCCCGTTGGACCTGAAAAAACGCCGGCTACGCGTGGCTCCAAACTTAGGCTGGGAAGACGTACCGATCGCGGACTCCATCGAAAAGGAATTTGGATTCTCAGTCGTCGTTGCCAACGATGTCGACGCGGGCGTATTTGGCGAATACAAATTCGGCGCGGGCAAAAAGGCTCGCTGCGTTTTTGGGATCTTCCCCGGCACAGGCGTTGGCGGTGGCTGCGTCTACGAAGGCAAACTATTTCGCGGCGCCAACTGCACCTGCATGGAAATTGGCCACATCCCCATGATGCCCGACGGACCGCTCGACGGCGCCGGCAATCAAGGCTCCTTAGAATCGCTGTCCTCGCGACTGGCCATCGCCAGCGACGCGGCAGCGGCAGCCTATCGAGGCCAAGCACCTTATCTGCTGAAGAATCATGGTACCGATCTGGCAGACATCCGTAGTGGTGCTTTATCAGAATCCGTCAAAAACAACGATCGGGCCGTTAAAGAAATCATCGAAAAAGCCTGCAACCACTTGGCTCTATCCGTCGTCACGGTCGTTCACCTGATGGCTCCAGATGTGATCATTTTCGGCGGCGGTTTGATTGAAGCCATGCCAGACTTCATGTTGCCTAAAATCGAAAAAGCCGCACGCAAACGGGTACTACCATCCATGGCCGACGTTTTTGAAATCAAAGAAGCCAAACTCGGCGACGACGCTGGCGTCATGGGTTCAGCCGCGTTAGCCGAACAAGCGTTCGGCGACGAATAACAACCCATCCGCACACTGGACCATCATCACAAGAGGGGCCTTCGCCGCCCACCAACGCCACACCTAATTCTGGCTTCGTTCCATGGACACTTCAAATCTTCCACAACCTTCCGCCCAGCCACCGCGTCTGGTCGCCGTGATCGACATCGGTGCGTCGTCGGTGCGAATGCAAATCGCGGAAATCAATCAAACAACGTTTGAAATTCGCCGGATTGAATCCTTTAGCCAAGCCATCAGCATCGGCAGCGATTCGTTCACGCAGCGACGCATCCGCCGCGTCACCATCGAAAACTGCGTCGCAGTGCTCAACACCTACCGCAAAAAATTAGACGAATACGGAATCGTTGATCCCGACCATATCCGTGTCGTTGCGACCAGTGGCGTACGAGAAGCCGCCAATCAACTGGCATTCGTTGACCGAGTTTACGTGGCGACGGGTTTTGAAATCGAACCCTTCGACGAAGCAGAACTCCACCGTGTCACTTACATGGGGATCTTGCCGTTCATCGAAAGCCAATCCAAGTACTTCGCGGAAGAATCGGTCGTATTAGAAATCGGCGGCGGCACCTCTGAATTAATTTTACTGCAACAAACCGACGTTCAATTTTCAAGAACTTACCGGTTGGGATCATTGAGACTACGTCATCTTCTGGATCGTTTTGAAGGGCCGATTTCGAAGACTCGCCGCATCATGGAAACACAAATCTCGCAGACGATTAACGAATTTCAAATCATCGCAAAATTCCCATCGCCAAAAAACCTGATCGCGATGGGCGGTGATGTACGGTTTGCGGCCAAAGAGATCAATCAAAAACCAGTCGGCGGCAAACTTACCGAAGTCAAACTCAGCCAGCTGATCGATTTTACCGATGACGTGCTAACCCAAACGCCCGACCAATTGGTCACCAAATACCACATGAGCCTGCCGGATGCGAAATCGTTTGGGCCAGGACTACTCACCCAAGTCATGTTCGCTCAGCAGTTAAAAGTAAAAAAGTTTCTCGTTGCGGATGTCAACTTGCGAGACGGTTTGATCCAAGAAATGTCGCATGACGCGGGATGGACATCTTCCATTCAAAAGCAAATCGTTCGTTCGGCAATTCAACTCGGCCGAAAATTCAAATTCGACGAAGCCCACGCCACCCACGTCGCACAACTTGCCGGATTACTATTCGACGACCTGTACGAACTCCACCAACTATCACCTCGCTACCGTTCGATCATGGAACTGGCAGCGATCCTACACGATGTCGGTTACTTCGTTTCGCCAAAGTCGCGGCACAAACATTCACGATACTTGATTTTAAACTCCGAAATCTTTGGCGTCGGCGCCCGCGAACTCAATTTGATCTCGTTGGTGGCCCGATACTATCGCGGGGCAAACCCTAGCCTGCGCCACGATGGTTACCCGCTGCTGAATCGCAACGATCGCGTCGCCGTTGCAAAAATGGCGTCGATACTACGAGTCGCAATCGCGTTGGACGTGACGCAAAAACAACGAATCCACAAAGTAACCTGCGACTGGGATTCTAAATTTGTCAACCTAAAAACCCAAGACGTCGTTGACGTTGGGCTCGAACGACTCGAACTAGAACAAGTCGGAACCATGTTTACCGATATTTTTGGAACCGAAGTGACTCTTCAAGCCGGTGGCGATGAACTATGAAAAAAGCAAAAGCAATTTACTTCAATCGCGAACTCAGCTGGCTTTCGTTTAACCAACGGGTACTCAACCAAGCCAGTGACTCCCGTCATCCATTGCTTGAACGCGTCAAGTTCTTGGCCATTACGGCGGCGAACTTAGACGAATTTTTCCGCGTGCGCGTTGGCGGGCTCAAGTTGGTCGCGGACGACGAAACACAAACCGACATTGCGGGCCTGACGCCAGCCAAACAGCTTCGAATGATTCGGCTCCGCGTCCGCGAAATGATTGCCGAACAATCCAACAGCCTCGTCAAACTGGAAAAAGAACTCGCACCCAATGAAATCTGCCGCGTATTAGCGGACGATGTCACCGATGCCGAACGCGACTTGTTACTCAAACGTTTCCAAGCCGAAACCATGTCCGCGGTGACTCCCACGGCCATTGAAAACTCAAGCGACCTATCGCTTCTGCGAGTTGCTCGACTGACCGTTTGCGTTCGCCTCAAAAACGATCCTTCCACCACCTTGCACCCAGTCGAAGATCACAACTCAAGCGAACCGACCACCAAAACACTCGCAGACCTCGCCGAAGAACCAGCCGACCGTTATGTCTTGTTGCCTTTGGAACATTCCCTTGCTCGATTTTGGTCGCTACCCAGTGATCGTGGCTACCGATACATACTGCTCGAAGACGTTGTCCAAATGTTTTTGGCCGAGTACTTTGACTCGGATTCAATCATTGAATCGTCGACACTGCGAATCACACGTAACGGCGACGTTCAGTTGGTTGAAGACGGCCGAGCGGACTTGTTGCTGGGGATGCAAGACATGCTGGACGCCCGCACCAATAGCGATTGCGTGCGAATGGAACTCGATGCGGCAACCAGCCCACAGATGCGTGCGATTTTAGAATCGACCATTAAGGTCCAGCCGGACGATGTGTACCTGATCAATGGGCCCATGTCGCTATCGGATTACTTTTCGCTGGCCAGCGTCCCGGGTTTTCCAGCACTCAAAGACAAACCATGGAAACCACAACCGGCGCCGAACCAGAACTTGGGCCAGCGAATTTTTGAATCGATTGCCGAAGGCGACCAGCTGCTCTACCACCCCTACCAGTCTTATGCACCGGTGATTGATTTTATCAACGCCGCCGCC
>CAZORR010000175.1:0-6571 GCA_964582115.1 uncultured Pirellulaceae bacterium | reverse complement strand
AATTTCGGGAAAGGGGTCGACGACCATTTCGTCTTGAGCGTAGGTGAAGCTTGACATCATCACGGTAAGTGCAATTGCACTCGATAAAGCTAAGAAGCGTCGCATGCTTTGTCCTTCTGGGTTCAAATGACTGGATTGATCTATTCCAGTCGATTTACTCGCGTTGCAGATACGTAAAAGTCCGTTTAATCGTTTCTTTTCAATCTAATTGAGTTGATCCAGTTAGACAACCCACATAGGAAATGAAATTTGGGTTGTTTTGAAAAAAACTGACCGGTTGGTGGGTTTTACTAACGTTTAAGAGGTAGAAATCGCCGCAATTGTCGTAGGTATTACTGCTCGGCAATTGTCGGAACCGTGTTTTGCACGCATCGATTCAATTTCTGATCGCGAGAATACAAACTTTTCGCGAGACGGATTGTAAGGCGGTTAGGTGGGATTTTGTGCGACTGGTTTGCAATGGATTTAACACGAAGATGGAAGGACGCAAAGAGCGTTTTCGTATGACCCTTTGCGGCGCTGCGTTAATTTTTATGCTGAGTTGGAGGCATCGCTTAGAGGCCGATACTGCTCGATTGAGATTTTCACGAGGTGATAATATTACTTGCCGTGTTTTCAGCCAGAGATGAAAACTCCGAACAAGCTTGACGCACTAGCGAATGCATTTTTTGGGTTAACGATGCACTCGCTTGCGCGTCGAGCTTGTCCCAGAAACGCTTTACATCTTTCTTTAAAAGTTGAGCATCAAAAGCCCCTCACCCCCAGCCTCTCTCCCCGAAAATTTGGAGTGAGTTTGATCTTAGTGAACAGCTTTTTTGTCCGAATTTTCGGGGAGTGGCGAGCTAGTAGGTGAGCATATGAAGGAAGCAGCGTTCGGTGTCAAACGGCTTCAAGATAGCGGTTGGGAGATTTCGCGTAGGACATCGACGGTTCGTTCGATTTGAACCGGCGTTGTGAAGCAACCGACGCTGAATCGGACCGTGCCGCCTTGGTCGTAGGTGCTCAGCTGGCGATGCAGGAGCGGGGCACAATGCAGGCCCGAGCGGACTTGGATTTGGCCTGCGACGTCCAGTAAATTAGCTGCTTCGTGCGGATCGAGTCCTGCGATTGAAATGCTGACGATTCCGATTCGCGGGTCGATGTTTTTTGGTAAGTGCAAAGTCAGACCATCAATTGACCGCAAGCCGTCTAAAAGTAGTTCGTAGCAGTGCTGCTGGTTTTCTTTTGCGGTGTGTGCTTGGTCAGTTTTTAAAAACTGCAACCCGGCGGCCAATCCGGCAATCGCAGGGGCGTTTAAGTTTCCGGCTTCGAATTTTTCAGGCATCGCTGTCGGCTGTTGGACTTGGCCGCTGGAAACTCCCGTCCCGCCAAACCGCAGCGGTGTAACCTGATCGATGATCGTCGATCGAAGGTACAAAACGCCTGTCCCAAGCGGCCCGTAGATGCCTTTGTGGCCGGGCGCCGCCAGTAGGTCACAGCCGATTTGGTTAACATCGATTGGCAAGTACCCCAGCGACTGAGCTGCATCCAGTAGGACGATTACGTTCGGTTGCTTCGCTTTGGCGGCGGCGATCATCTCTTGGACGGGTTGCACGACGCCAGTGACGTTGCTGACGTGGTTGATCACCAATAGCCGCGTTTGATTGTCAATCGCGTCGGTGATGTCGGTTGCCGATACCAATCCGGTTTCATCACAGGGGACTATTTTCAGCTGGACGCCGATGGTCTGTTGTAAATGATGCAGTGGTCGGAGTACAGAATTGTGTTCAGTAGCGGTCGTGACAACGGAATCGTTCGGTTTTAGTAGCCCTAGGATCGCGGTTGATAGTGAGTCGGTGCCGCTGGTGGTAAATACGATCGACGTTTCCGAGTCGGCGCCGATGAAATTTGCGAGTTCCGTGCGAGCCTGTTGTACGACTTGAGTCACTTGAGCGGCGTCGCCAAATACGCCTCGACCGACCGCTGCGCCGTTGTCTCGCATCGTTTGTTCAACCGCCGTGTAGACCGTTTCCGGTTTTGGCCAGGTGGTGGCGGCGTTGTCGAGGTAGATGCGTTCGGGGGCTGGCATGGTGGCGGTCGGCTAAGAGATTCGATTCAGACGAAAGTGGTTCCGCGTATAATACCATCGGCCACCGTAAAGACAGTGGGGTGACGGTTGCCTAGTTTTCGTTGCGATAAAGAATATTTATGGCAGACCTAGGAAGATGCCTGCGGGTTCTTTGACCGGGCTAATGGGGGCGGGCGGGATCGGTTGTGGTAGGCTTGTGCGTGTGACGGGTTTTTGTTGGTGGGACCAAGCTTGTTTGTAATACGGAACGGTTGATTTTTTGGCTGTGGTCGCGCCGGATAGAATGGCTTCGTTAATTTCTTTGTTGGAAAGCACCCAGGCGCTGACCGAGGCGTGGCTCCGCGAGGTCGACCGGCCGATGCCGCGGTTGCCGAAGGGACGAGCGAACCCCGGTACGCCGCGTGAGAGTACGCCTGTTGAGCTTCTGCTAATTCCGCCCAAACCAATCGAACCGCCATCGGGCACGCTTACGCTGTTTCGGACGTTGAATTGGCTGACGACAGGCTGTTGAACGGTTAAGGTTTGTTGTTGAGCGGTAACTGTTGAATCGAAGATCATTAGGATCACTGCCGAGGTGACTGTGATTGCTAGATTAAATTTCATCTAGTTGCTCCGATTCGAATAAGTGATTTGTCTCTGTGAGGTGATGAATGTTCGCACTCGTCGGCCATTTGCCTTCGCTGTCGCGCGAACTCAATGGGATCTAGCTTTTCATTCATGTGGGTTTCCCGAAGATCTCACCCCCAGCCCCTCTCCCCGGAAATTCGGGTTGAGTTTGATCCCCTTCAAAAGTCCGTTCGTCCGAATTTTCGGGGAGAGGGGAGCGAGGATTATGGCGCTTCGCTTTTGGTTGCCGTTTTAATATCTTAGGCGAATCGCTGGACTGGGGCAAGTTTAGGCAGTGTTTGACGCCACTGAACGGGTGGTGTGTTTGCAACCAACGGATCCATGATTAAACTCAGCGACTCGTAAAACATGTGTGGTACGTGTGATTGCGAATGGTTGATTTTCTTTGATTCGTCCAAGCCATATGGCGTGGGGAATCGTTAGTGCTTTTCCCTACGAAGTATTTTTCTCCACAGAGTATTCATGACATTGTTTCGTCCTTGTATCGATTTGCATGATGGGCAGGTCAAGCAGATCGTCGGAAGCTCGTTGCGAGACGAAGGAAGCAGTCGTGTTGCGGTGGAGTCCGATTCGTCCGCAAAAGAATCGTTGGTTGAGAACTTTGTCGCGAAGCATCCGGCTGAGTGGTTCGCTAAAAAATATGCGGACGATCAATTAACTGGCGGTCACGTGATTAAGTTGGGGCCTGGCAATGAACAGGCCGCTTTGGCTGCGCTGGCGGCATACCCGCAAGGTTTGCAGGTTGGTGGAGGCATCAATCTAGATAATGCCTCGCAGTGGCTGGATGCCGGTGCTTCGCACGTGATCGTGACGTCGTGGTTGTTTGATTCTCAAGGTCGCTTTCAAAGTGACCGCTTGGACCAGTTGGTTGCCGCGGTTGGCAAGCAACGGATCGTGATCGATTTGAGCTGCAAACGAAATGGCGACGGGTGGACCGTGGCAATGAATCGCTGGCAAACACTCACTGATTTAAACGTGGACACGAAAACGCTCGATCGATTGGCTGGTCGTTGTGACGAATTTTTGATTCACGCGGCGGACGTCGAAGGGCTCTGCCAAGGGATTGACGCGGACTTGGTTCGTTTGATCGGCGGTTGGGGCAAGTTGGCGATGACCTACGCGGGCGGGGTTGCCAATCTAGCGGATGTGGATTTGGTCGACCAACTAAGCGATGGTAATTTAGACGTGACTGTTGGGAGCTCGCTAGATTTGTTTGGCGGGACGGGAGTGACTTACGAATCGCTGTTGTCACGCAATCGAACTCGGTCAAAGCCGCTGTAAACGTTGAACTTTTTGGCAGACGCAAAACCAATCAGTGTCAGATTAAATGCTTCGGCCAGCTCAATCGCGATGCTCGACGGTGCTCCGACGGCGACGAGCACTTCAAGCGAAGCCGTGAGAGCTTTCTGAACCAGTTCAAAACTTGCTCGACCACTGACCACTAGAGTCCGGCCGGTTTGTAGATGGTCGAGTTTGCTATTGATCAATTGATGGCCGATGAGCTTGTCGACGGCGTTGTGTCTGCCAACGTCTTCTCGCAGCGCGAGCAGTGTACCGTCTTGGTCAAACAAACCGGCTGCATGTAGACCGCCGGTGTCGTCGAAAACGCTTTGTTGGGTTCGCAGGTTTTTTGCGAAATTCGCGACGATTTCGGCGGTTAGCTGGACGGATGAAGTAACGGGTTTAAAACCTTGCGCCATGACGGCTTCGATGGACGCTTTGCCGCAAACGCCACAGCTTGAGGTCATGTAGAAATGCCGTTGAAGCTGGTCGACCGAAAAATCAACACTAGGATCAAGGTCAATGATCAGGGTGTTGCCGTGGGTGCCATGTTCAGGTGAGGGACCAACGTGTTCGGTTTTTTGGATTTGGTTGGCGGTTTGGATCACGTTTTCGGACAGTAAGAATCCAGTGGCCAATTCGATGTCGTTTCCGGGGGTCCGCATGGTGATGGCGAGGCTTTTGCTGCGTCGTTGGTCGGCGGGACCGAATGCGACTCGGATCTCTAGTGGTTCTTCAACGGCGACCAAGTCATCACAAGTTTGCTTGGTGTAAGTAGGTTGATTGGCAGTCGCGTCGGGTGTTGCCGAACGTTGGTAACGCTTGATGGTGACGGGTTTTGTAGGTTCGTCTTGCAAGTGGAGGTCCAAACAAAAGTCGAACGATCGTTATACGTTATAATGACCAATTGAATTGGTTTTTAGTCTCAATGATGTCTTGTTGTGAGGGCGACGCGCTCACAGGCTAGAAGCCTAAGCCACTCACAGCCCGGACTCGCTATGCCAGTTTTTGCTAGACGATCAACATGGCATCGCCGTAACTATAAAACCGATATTTCTCTTCCAACGCTTCGGCGTAAGCCCGAGTCATGAGCTCGTCGCCACCGAACGTTCGTATCATGACTAATAAAGTACTGCGTGGCAAATGGAAGTTGGTTAACAGCCCGTCAACTGATTTGAATTGATAGGGTGGTTTGATAAACAGGTTGGTTTCGCCTTCCCATGGTTTCAGTTCCCCGTCAGCTGCAGCGGTTTCCAGCACTCGAACACTGGTCGTGCCCACCGCGATTATTCGACCGCCAGCGGCTTTGGCTTGTTGGATGATGTCGACTGACTTCTGTTCGATGCTGCCACGCTCGAAGTGCATGTCATGTTCTTCCAAGTTGGCTGCCTTAACCGGTCGAAAAGTTCCGATGCCTACGTGGAGCGTTACTTGAGCGATCTTCACGCCTCGGTCGATCAGCCGCCTGATCAGGGGCTCGGTCAAGTGCAAACCGGCCGTCGGAGCCGCGACTGCTCCGACGTGTTTGGCAAAGATGGTTTGGTAGTCTTTGAGATCCGAGTCAACCATGTTGCCACCTCGGATGTAGTTCGGCAGTGGCACTTGTCCGACTTGCTTCAATTGCTCTAACCAAGTGCCTTCAGCATCCGGGTTGACGACCCATGAGCCATCGTCCAGTCGAGCCACCAAGGTCAATTGAAATTGTTCGTTGCCGTTACGGTCGTTGAGCGTGACGGTTTCGCCGGGTTGGGCTTTGCCTCTCGTTTTGCATAGCACTCGCCAGTTGCCGTTTTCGTCGGCGTCCAAAAAAAGGCCCTGCCAGCGTCCGCCGGTCATGGTTCGAAAACCCACCAGTTTGGCGGGAATCACGCGAGTATTGTTCAAGACCAAACAATCGCCCTCGTTCAGCAACTGGTCAAAATCGCGGATATGTTGGTGATCGATCGATGATTGTGCGCGTTTAATGTGCATTAGCCGCGCATCCTCCCGGTTGGGTAGCGGATTCTGGGCAATTAGCTCTTTTGGCAGTTCAAAATCGTAGTGATCGGCCAACAAAAAGTCGGGCGAAGGTGTCTCAGTGTTCATAAATGCAGGCTTGCTGGCACAATATTGTTAAAATTGTCAAAAATGCGAACTACGAAAAAAGCTCGTAAAACGGGTGCCAAGTGACCGTTTGCCCCTTGTTTCGCCGGGATTTGCGTGAAATGCTAGTTCTGTTGACCCGGTCGGTAAATGTATTATCTTTGAACTGCTGTGGGAAGAAGAGATGGTTGATGGGGAAATGTTTGTTTGTCCGTTGAGCGAGATTCCCTCAAACAAGAGATGATGATTAATTTTATAGGGTGATGGTGCAAGCTTTCAGGCGACTGGAAGCGACGGGCAAACACGATACACGATTTAGGTCGTTCAGAACGTCCTCCGTTTGCCAAGGGTAGGTGTAACCTCATACCTGGTCACAGGATGAGATTTGCTTACTTTAAGTTTGAGCAAGACGCTTAGATGGCAAACACGATTCGTTGTAAGATGGATCAATTCAGGCGAGGGACTGGATGTCGCTCGCCTGTTTTTTTGTTGGAGTCGGGTTCGGATTCGTTT
>CAZORR010000174.1:0-6575 GCA_964582115.1 uncultured Pirellulaceae bacterium | reverse complement strand
GATCGGTTTCCGATTCCCTTTAAAATCGAGGCCCTGATGAAATCTGTTTTGCGTGAAGTCGATTCTGAGAATCGAAGTTTCGGTAGTGGCTGGCTCAGTGGGTTTCTCGGACTGGCACTGGCAATCGCGGGTTTGGCAACGGTACTGTGCTTCTGGTATCCGCAGTGGTTGACGGTTCAGGATGCTCGTGAGTTTTATGCGAACCACGAACAAACCATCCGGGTGGCCCTCTCGCTTGTTTTGATCATTGCCTTCCTGTTGGGAATGATCAGCACAATTCTTCGTCAGCAAAAAGTGCTCGGCTTTACCACTGTCACGTTGGTGCTGATCGCGACGCTGATGGGGGGCTCGCGAGCAACCGCAAAACATGAATTGACCAGTGACGTCTATCTGGGATTGGATTTCTTTTTGCTCAACTTGATCTTCTTGGGAATGTTGTTCATCCCAATCGAACGATTGCTCAAGCGGGTCGATCAACCGATCTTACGGTATGAGTGGCGAGAAGATTTGTTGTACTTCTTTATCAGTACGCTGTTTGTTCAAGCTCTGACTTACCTTTCACTGGCACCCTCACTAGCCGCACTGGCAGCGACAGAATGGGCGGCCAGCATCCGCCAAACCATTGCCGGCCAGCCATTTATCGTTCAGTTCCTTGAAGTCATGTTCCTGACCGATTTGGCTCAGTACTGGTTCCACCGAACGTTCCACAAAATTCCCGCGCTATGGAAGTTCCACGCAGTCCATCACTCGGCTCAGGCGATGGACTGGCTGGCAGGTTCGCGTATGCACGTGATCGAAGTCATCTTGATGCGGTCTTTCACGACGCTGCCGATGTACGTGATGGGATTTGCGGAAGCACCGTTGTACGCCTATGTATTTTTTGTCTATCTGCTATCGGTGTTTATTCACGCAAACATTCGGATCCCATTTGGCTTTTTACAGTACATCGTCGCGACCCCTCGTTTTCACCACTGGCATCACGGCATTGAGGAAGAAGCGATCGATAAGAACTTTGCGATTCATTTCCCCGTAATCGATATGGTCTTCGGAACGTTTCACATGCCCGGCAATCGCTGGCCTGAAGGATACGGCATCGGTGGTCACCCTGTCCCCAATGGTTTCTGGAAACAGTTGCTCTATCCGTTCAAGTCAGACAAAGATTGAATATCGGTCGTGCTTATGTTTCTGTACCACTCGGTATAAGGCAAGCTTACTCGACGACATTCTGCATCATTTAACTTCAGGGTCGAGTTCGACCAATTTATTGATTTGTCCGTCTTGCTTATATAGTTCGAAGACGTCGTAGAGCTCGCCAATGGCGGTACGCGCTTCGAATCGAAGTTTGTCTTCGTCGATGTGGATGACCTGATAGAGTTGTTTGTTTTCGGCAACCCGCTGCATGAACGAGTAATCAGTATTGTGGTACATCTTCGGTCCACTAACCGAGACAACGTAAATCGTTCCCGCATCTTCATCAATTACTTGGGTGCCAGTTGGTTGATTTTCATCCCCGACAGTGACAGTATTTCGACCAGGGAAGTCGCTCGCATCAGCGTCTGCTTTGGGCACGGCCATTTTGGTACGTCCATAGGTGTGGTCGTGCCCTTGCAATACAAGGTCGACTTTGTGTTTGTCGAAAATCGGTTTCCACAAACGCCGCAACTGGGTGTTGTCATCTTTCTTAGTGGCCGTCGAATAGATCGGATGATGAAACGTACAAACGACCCATCGGCTTTCGTTGTTGGCCAGGACGTTGTCTAACCACTCGGCCTGCTCTTCATGCATCGTCATCGTGTTCATGGCGATAATTCGTAAATTTTGATAGGTCAGCGTGTAACAAGTTTCCTCAAGGCCTTTCGGGCCGTTTTCAGGGAATGTAAAAACGCTCTGCCAATGATCGGTTAGATTCTTGCGTACCCCATCGACTTTCATGTACTCATGATTACCAGGAATCGCGATAACAGGAATCATCGCGTTCAGCCACGAACCGGCACCGAACCACTCGCCCCACTCTGCATCCGAATCAGGATGATTAACGAGATCACCAGCATGCAGCATAAACGCTGCTTTGGGAGCGTCGCGATTGGCTTGCCGGACAACGCGTGACCACATAGAACGAACGTCATTCTGAGCGTCCCCGAAATAAACAAACGAAAATGGCTCGAAATCCTTTGGAGCAGTCTTAAACTGAAACCACTCAGTCCAGTTGGTGCCGTCACCAACTCGATAGGCGTACATCTTGCCCGGTTTAAGATCTCGAAACGTATAACTGTGGTAGTGAGCTGTATTGATATCCGACTTGAGGGCTTTGGATTTAGCTGTGAATCGGTCGGCTTTGGCGGCAAAAGTTGGTCCTGCGGTTGCCTTGGCAATTTCTACATAGCCAGTGCCGACTGCGGTTGATGTTCGCCAAGTGACCGTTTGAGTTGTCTGTGGATCTTCATTGAGAGTCAAGACAACACGATCGGCACGCACTTTAGGTGCATAAGTTACCGCAGGCTTGACTGCGATCGCATGAGAGTGGTAGTGATGTCCGTGACCGTGATCATGCCCATGGTCTTGCGCAACTACTGGCGCCAGCGATAGCAGCAGAATCAAGATCGAAAAAAATGGTTTATAAAAAGTCATCGTAGATGTTCCAAAGTTGTTTCGTTAAAAATAATATTCAGTTTGTTTTTGATTGTTGTTTTTGCTCGGTCGCAATTTCGGCCAAGATGGGATCGTTCATGACAAGCCGTTCCCATTTGTCTAGTGGTTCATAAAAATCGCCACCGATAGTAGCCTGAAGCGGCACGATCCAGTCAGGCGGTAAGTCGGCGGTCAGATCAACATCGGGGTCAATTAGCAGCTCCGGTTTGCGTCCGTTCAAAGAACAGAGCGAAAAGACGCGTACTTCGACGTCGGGAATTCCAGCACGTTGGTAATAATCTTCAATGAACAACGCAAAGTCCCGTATCATCCACGGGTCTCGTGTCATTCGCATCAGTTGATGAAGTTTGAGATGTTCTTCTAGTTTGAACTTTGCCCACTGACCGTTTGCCGGATTACGAGTGTAAAAACGGATCGCCGTTGTTTTGCCTCGTAGTTTCATGTGCCAAGCAAAATGGTGGTTTCGCTCGGTCCAGCTCGTGTTTTCGTTGTACAAAAAATGACGTAACGGAATCAGGATTTGCAGAGCCACGAACAGCCCCAAGAAACCGAACAAGGCAAGCCGAGCCAGCGACTTTTGAGGTGCGGTTGAAGAGCGTGGTTCAGCCGCTGGCAGGAGCGAAGAAAAAATCTTTCGTGGCCAAGCGGGCGGGAAAAAAATCGTCGTTGCTAAAATCATTAGCCACGGAAAAATTCCGATACGAAACAAAGACGCATTAAGCAAATGAAAGATCAAGCAGAATCCAAAGCCAAGCAGCCTTGTCCGGCGAAACAGCAGCAACCCAACAATCAACAGATCAAACAGCAACCCCGACCAAACGAACGAGTAAACAAACCATTCTTGATCACAAAACGCACCAATGACCGGGTGATCCTGCTTGGCCTGTAACACATGCCGCATTGGAAATCCGGACACCCAGTCGGCGTTCATTTTGGCGATGCCACCAAAGAAATAGACCAGCCCAATTTGAAATCGTAAAATCCATACCGACCAGCGGGGAACGAAAGAGCCCTCTGCCTTCAGTCGTAAGCGATCGAAGCTGATTGCTCGATGAACCGGACAGACCACCAGCAGCATGCTCAGTAAGCACACAAAGTAATAGTGGTTCTGATAAGTTGCTTTGTCCAGCAGAAAGATCAGGCTAAATCCGATCGCAAACACAATGCTGCTGAAACGATAAAAGACGCCCAACAACATGCCAGCCGCAGCAAGGAACACGATCAAGAAATGGACGTAAAGCCAACGCCCCTCTGACGCAAGCGATGTCACCCACTCGAAACCCGTATAGGGAAACAAAAAACTGGGTTCGTAGTAGTTGGCTCCGATTTTGTCGAGCGCAATGTGCATGCCCAGCCAAAACAGCATCACGGCTGCAAATGCGATACGCAAAAAAGCAACCGAAGCGCCGTCGACGGGTTCTTCTAGGTGGCGAAACAATTTCCTCAACGGGTTCACTTTCGGAGGCTCTGGAGTATGGCTGGCATCGCTTGGTCACAACACCAAGCAATACTCATGCATTGCTTGGGGCTACACTGGATCGCGTGTGACATCCGGATTTAGTCATCTTCCGGTTCATTTCGGCGGCGTTTTTTCTGCTTTTTAGGAACCGCTATTAGCTCCAGCACATTTTCGCCAGCAACAATTTCAACCGTTGCTGATTCAGGAGCGATCTCGCAATTGTGCTTTCCACCCTTGCTTGGTTTGTCATCCTCTTCATCTGGTTGACGACCTTCTAACAACAGCACCTGATGCTTGCCAATTACAGCACCATCTCCGTTACCATAAGTGGACAGCACAAACTGGCCATCCTTGATACGACCAAACGCGGGCTTACCAGCTTGGGACGTGGCATCTTTAGGAATCGGAGTCAACTTGATTTTGCCGATTTCGATGATCGCACCATCAACGGTTTTCACGGTGCCTCGCGTGGAGGCAACCGAAAATTCACCAGCTGGACCACAGCCAACAAGGAACGTTATCGAAGCAACAACGAAGAGGCTGCAGAGCCTTAAGTAAACGTTCTGCATTAAAAGTCTCCAAGGATGGCGCCGTCGAGTCGCGAGCCTAAGTTGAAGTAAGTTTCAGCATTTACGTTTTCACTGATGAAATGCACGCTACCATCGCAAAAGGCGAACTGAGCACCGCCGACGTGAAAACTCCATGCACAGTCATCATCGATTGCAGTCCACCATTCACTCGGCCCTGCTCCGGTCCAGCAGTTAATGCCTCCAGCAACAGGATCACCTGGCTTGCAGAGAATCGGTTCATCGCGGTCAGGAGCACCAGCCCAAATTGGCCAGTCGTCGCCCTCTTCGCCTGGGTAAGATGACTCGCAAATAAGAATGGTATTGCTGCTGCCATCGGTGATCGCACCAAAGTTGCATTCGACAATTCCACCATCACGTAATCCGTCGCGACGTTTCATGAACACGCCGTTGTTTTGATCTTCTCCTCCCGGTCCATCCACTCCCGGTCCTGCGTTGCCTTTGTAGTCGGAAATCGCATAGCCACGGTGTTCGATATCCGGTGCATCTTCGATCGCGAACCCTGGCACACTAATGTTGCTGTCAGGAACAAAGTCTTCTAGGTCGGAACTTGGACAACGAAAGGTATCGATCACAGTATCGCCACCGGCAATGATTGCGCCGGTGCTTTCCTGGGTATCCTTAAAAATCCCTGCCGTTTCACTGATGCCAGGCATCAAGCTGTCAGCAAGGTTTCCCTGTTCAATAAACGGTAAGATTTGAGCACCCCAGCCCCAACCGTCGTCATCATCCCCTGCATCGTCATCAGCAGCTGACAGTGCACCTGCGGGAAAGTGTGAATGAGTGCTCTCAAAATTCATAACCCCCAAACCAAGCTGTCTGAGATTGTTAGCACATTGAGTCCGACGAGCCGATTCACGGACTTGCTGAACAGCAGGTAACAACATACCAATCAAGATGCCGATAATCGCAATGACCACCAGTAGCTCAACCAAAGTAAAACCTTGTTTACGCATCAGAGATACCCAAATAAAAACACTTAACAGAAACAGCGGCTTGTGTTGATTCCCAAGCCGCACAGGAATTAAATAACATCAAGACCGTAAGGTCATAACGCTTTAGCTTCGCCGGCGTTTGACGCCTGCCAATGCACCAAGCACTGATAATTAAGCCGGGAAACTAGCGATCGAACATGAAGAAAGTGTTAAGGAAATGTTTGTTTTATTTGTGGACGAATGGAAATTCGAAAAAGCAGAAAGCCAATGAAAACACTGACGATAAAAAGATCTATTTGTGCAATCAAACGCCTTAAAACTGACGCTTGTTAAGCGGCACGTAAGGTAACAACACTTTCAGGCGAAATCTCTCTTCGCCGAGTTAGAAAAACCCTAAGGCCGCGAGAGCCTTAACGAATGGTTAAGGGGTCAATAAAGAAGTCGGGCTTGAGGCGAACTGGGCCAGCCACCACGTCGCCTCTAACAACCATCGTTTCGGTGAAAAACTTCCAGCAAATCTTTATTTTACAGCTATACCCCCAGCCTAATTTAACCATTGAACGAGTTGGTCAATGATTGCCTCGATGGGCCGATCGATATCGACTGAAATCCCATTTTTAGGTTTTTCCAAAATGTCAAATTGCGATTGCAACAATTCGACTGGCATGAAGTGCTCTCGGCTAGCCATTCGAGACTGAATTAAATCGTAAGATCCTTCGAGCAGCACCCATTCGCATTGGGATTCGATCGAATCGGCGAGCTGGTCGCGATAGATTTGTTTCAATGCAGAACAAGCCACCACTAAGTTAGCGTCTTGAAGTTGTGTAACAATAAAACTGCGCATTGTCGCCAGCCAAGGAGCTCGGTCGGCGTCGGTCAGCGGAGTTCCAGTTGCCATTTTTGCTCGATTGGCAACTGGGTGGAAATCATCCGCGTCGGCGAAGG
>CAZORR010000173.1:0-6619 GCA_964582115.1 uncultured Pirellulaceae bacterium | reverse complement strand
TGGTTGGCTTGCTGGCCCAGTTCGACGATCCCGATTCGTTGCTGGAAGCCTGTGACCAGTGCCGTCAATCTGGATTCACCAGCACGGATGCGTTTACCCCGTTTCCGGTTCATGGAATCGATCCGGCGTTAGGGATCAAGCGTTCAATCCTGCCGTTCATCGTATTGTGCGTTGGTATTACAGGGTTGTTTGTCGGTTTGGGACTTCAGTTCTTTGCTAACAGTAACGCCTTCGATGCAGTCAGCCCGTTCAAAGGTTATGGCTACTTCATCGGTGGTAAGCCAATCTTTAGCGTACCGGCGAACATTCCGGTGACGTTTGAAATCATTGTTCTGTCGAGTGCGTTTGCGACGTTCTTGGGCATGTGGGGTTTGAACCGCCTGCCAATGTTCTCGAATCCGTTGCACCGGATTTCGCGTTTCAAGCGAGCTACTAACGATAAGTTTTTCTTGGTCATCAATGCCGACGATGCGAAGTTTGATCGCTCGTCAACAGAAGCCAAGATGACTGAGTGGGGTGCGGTTGCGATCGAAGAAGTCCACCAAGACCTGACCGATACGAAGCTTCCAAAATGGCTATCGTTAGTCGGAATCTTGGTCGCGATTGTGTTGCTGTTGCCACCGATCATGATCTTCCGCGCCAAGGGAATGGTCAATCGCCAGCCTCGTTTGCACTTCAATCCAGACATGGATTACCAAGACAAGTTTAAATCACAAACCGTTAGTCCGATTTCCGATGACGAATCGAATCCTCATTTGTTCGCTGACATGCGAGCAATGCGGCAACCAGTGGTTGGCTCGATTCCTTACGGCCACCTAGAAACTGACTCGCATTTCTTCCAAGGCTTGAAAGCCGGCGTAAAGCCAACACCTGGCCAAGAGAACCTTGCTGACTACGCAACCGAGTTCCCAGCTGACATTGAAGTCAACGCAAAGTTACTTGCACGCGGCAAGCAACGCTTTGAGATTTACTGCAGTGCCTGCCACGGATACGCGGGGCAGGGCGATGGGTTGGTTAACAAGCGTGCGATGGGTTTGGCGGCCAGCGGAAAAGCAACTTGGACAACGGCTAAGTCATTGCATGACCCTGTCGTTAAGGACCTTAAACAAAACCCATTGGGGCGTTTGTTTAACACGATCAGTTACGGACGTGGAACGATGGGGCCTTACAAAGACCAAATCACACCCGCAGATCGCTGGGCGATCGTGGCTTACATAAAAGCGTTGCAAGAAACGGGACTTCCGGTGACTCCTGAAACGGACGAACCTGAATTCGTTCCAGTTCCACCCGCTGGTGAAGACCAGCCGACTGAATAAATCGACTGTCGTGAACATTGCTTTCCAGCATGAACGCGACGACATCAATCACAACCAAAACACCACTGGCCTACCAGCCAACATATCACTCACGAAGATTTGAAATGCATAAAACTCGACCTGCACAAATCACTTCGCCCGTTGTTTCACTCAACGGTGGTCAAGTCAAAGCGATTCCCGCAGCAGCCATTGCTGGCGCGATCGGAATCGGTGTCGCATTGGCCATCTTGGTCCCTAGCGGCGGAATGAAACGTTTTTTGATGACGTACTTGGCATCATATTGCTTTGTACTATCAATCGGCGTGGGCTGTTTGTTCTTTGTTACGATCATGCACCTGACCCGAGCTGGCTGGAGTGCGACCGTTCGGCGAATCGCTGAAATCTACGCGATGTGCTTGCTGCCGATGTTCCTTTTGTTCTTGCCGATTTTGATTCCATTGTTATTCGGATCCGATGCGGTCTACGAGTGGAACCAAGCTGGCTATAGCACTCACGGTGAAGCCATTGATCCCGCCACGCCTCCACCGATTGAAACCCTTAAGGGTATCTTTCTTAATCGAACTTGGTTCACGATTCGGATTTTGGCTTACTTTGGTGTCTGGGGCTTACTGGGTTACACCTACCTGAGCCGCTCACGCAAACAAGATGAAACGGGTGACAAAACCATCACGGCGAAGCTACAAGGTTTAGCCGCTCCGTTCTTATTGTTGTTCGCTGTCACGGTTGTCTTTAGCTCGTTTGACCTAGAGATGTCACTATCGCCGCTGTGGTTTAGCACGATGTTCCCGGTTTACTTTTTTGCCGGCGGCTTTGGTGCGGCACTGAGCACCATTTTGTTGACTTGCATGTACTTGCAACGCAGTGGACGAGTCACCGACGAAATCACAATCGAACACTACCACGACCTTGGCAAGTTGATGCAAGGCTTCGTGATCTTCTGGGGCTACATCGCCTTTAGCCAGTTCTTGTTGATCTGGTACGCGAACATTCCTGAAGAAACGTTTTGGTACCATCCACGAATCAATGGCGATGGCTGGAAGCCGATGACTTATGTCCTTTTGGTCGGACACTTGTTCATCCCGTTCTTCTTGCTGATGGGCCGAGCCCTTCGTCGGAACCGAAAGTTACTGGCGTTTTCCGCCGTCTGGATTCTGTGCATGCACTGGTTGGATCACTACTGGCTAGTCATGCCAGAGTTTGGTCGAACTTCAGGCCTAGATATTAACCATAGCTTTACATTTTCTGGCCTCGGAGCGATTGCTGACGTGGCCTGTGGAATCGGAATGGTAGCGATTTTCATTGCTCTGTTCTGTTTGGTTGCGGGGGACCGAGCCCTTGTCGCACTGAAGGATCCTAGACTCGGGGAAGCTTTGAACCACGAAGTTCACTAAAAAAACACATTTGAGCCACCTTCGCAAGGTTTGGCTAACTGAGACAGTTTGTCTCCAGTTTGCGGACTTTCGACGGTTACAATTAACAAAACCAGACAACTCGCTTTTGCCGGGTAACCAAATATGAGTGACCATAACAATACTGAGCCACCAGCCTACGACGACATCAACACGTCTGCCGTGATTTTAACAGGAGCCATTGCTGCTCTGGTGACGCTGATGACGATCTATTTTGTTCAAGGTGTTGCTTATCGTTGGCAGAATTCGGTTCTTGACCAGAGAAACCAAGCAGGGCCAACAAGTATGCCATCGTACCAACAGATCGAAGATCAGAAATCTCTGTTAGTTGGCGGTGGCGACACAACCAGCATCGATGACGCCATGAAAACGGTCATTAGCAAGTACGGCAAGTAGTTCCTTACTCAATCCAAACACTCGCGGACAATTTCAACACCAACTCAATGATGAACTTCACTACGACAACACGACTTCTCCTCCGACTGCAGCAATTCTGCATCGTCGCGGTGATGGTGTGTTTGCCGAGTGTTGTCAGTGCAGGCCCACTGCAAACCAACGAAGACGAATTCCGCAGCAAGAAGCCGGAAGTTACCGAGAACATCGGTGTTGATTCAAAAACAGGCAACCCGCTGCCAATGCACTTGCAGTTCCGAAGCACCGATGGGGTGCTAACCGAACTGGGAGCATTGTTCGATGGCAAACAACCAGTGATGCTGTCCTTCAATTATTCGGACTGCCCGAAGCTATGCAGCGTTCAGCTTCAAAACATGACTGAAACGCTACGCGACGTCGCCAAGAAATTCAAAGTCGACGATCATTTCCAAATGATTTCGATCAGCATTGATCCAAACGAACAAACCGTTCGGCTCCGCGAAACCGAAGACAAGTACATCAAGCAGTACAACCATCCCGGTACCGAGGATGGTTGGCACTTCATGACGGGCAAGCAAGCCGCGATTAAGCAACTGGCTGATGCCTGTGGTTTCCGCTACCGCTACATTGCCAGACAAAAGTACTATTCGCACCCACCGGTGTTTATTTTGATTTCGCCTGAGGGAAAAATCGTTCGCTACATTCACGGCCTGAACTATAAAGCGGCAACCATCGAACAAGCGTTGGTCGAATCGGCCGAAGGCAAGATTGGATCACCGATCAACTGGCTCAGCTACGGAATTGGCTGCTACGTGTACGACGAGAGCAGCGGACAATACAACTTTCAGTCGATGTTGATTATGAAAATCGGCGCGGCGATCACCGTCAGTGTTTTGTTGGTGTCTTTGGTTCCGTACTGGTTATTTTCCAGCAAAGCGAATTCGACTGACGAGACAAACACGACATAGATAGAACCAGCGACCTAACGGTGGTTCACCCAAAACAACGACATCAATTTTTTAGTTGATACATAAGAATACGATTATGACCTGGCAAATCCCAACCTTGATGGCTCTACAGACCACCGATGAACTGAGGCAACGCGTGATTGAATCATCGTTGCAAGGCACGGTGCCTGAGCATGTGTTGCACCGCAACATCGAGACATCCAATCCGTTTACGCAAGCTTATTGGTTTCCTGAGCAGGCATCCACGTTCGCCGAAAGCGTTGACAGCTTGTACATGGACATCTTCTGGATTTCCTTGTGGTTCTTTGTCGCCATCGTTGTTGTGATGGTTTATTTCTGCATCGTTTATCGCCGCAAAGGCGGTGTGATCGATCCGCAACCAAGTTCATCACACAATACGACGATCGAAATTTTGTGGTCGGTACTGCCAAGTATTTTGTTGGTGTACATGTTCGTCGAAGGCGCCAGTACATTCTGGGAAATGAAAGTTCCTAAGACCAATTCCGAAGAAATTCAAGTGATTGCCTACAAGTATGGTTGGCAATTCGTTTACCCGAACGGCGACACAACCAGTGAATTGCATTTGGTTCAGCACCAGCCAGTGGTGTTGAAGATGCAATCCAAGGACGTGCTACACAGCTTCTTTGTTCCTGCGTTCCGCCAAAAGCAAGACATCGTTCCTGGCCGTTACACGACCGCTTACATCGAACCTAATAAAATCGGGGAGTACCGTCTGTCATGCAATGAGTATTGCGGCGACGGTCACAGTAAGATGCGAACCGCATGCATTGTTCACCCCGATGCAGAACATCGACAAGCCAACACGGCGTGGGAGACACCTGAGTACTCAGCTTGGGAGAACGGCGAGCACTTGTACACGATTCACTGTGCTGGTTGTCATAACATCAATGGCACTGCCGGCACTGGCCCTGCATTGAACTTAACATGGAATCGCCAAGGCAAAACAGCCAGTGGCGAAGCCTTCACGGCTGATGAAAACTACATCAAAGAATCAATTCTAAAACCTAGCGAGAAAATCGCCGAAGGTTTCGGTGCCGCGGGATCGATTTCAAAAATGAATTCGTTTGAAGGTGTTTTGGGTGATAACCCCGGTGGCGACATCGATCACATCATCGCTTACTTGAAGTACCTACAAGATCCGAATTCGGTATCCAGCGAAAAACTCAAAGACTTGCCGGACGCCAACATGTCCGCTGAGAAACCATAAGACGAAGCGAAGTAATTTTACTTGGCGATGTCTGTTAAAAACACAAGCTTGCCTAACCAGCGTTATCAGAGGTTATTACTATGGTAGATAAAACAACAAAAAACAAGATTTTCGGAACGCCTGAAACGACGTTCTTGAATCACTCCAAAGGCTTTGCCTCTTGGGCGTTTACTCTGGACCACAAACGAATCGGGATCATGTACCTGATCGGCGTGACGATCGCGTTGTTTTTGGCGGGCTTCTTTGCGTTGGTGTTGCGGTCTCACTTGGTTTCCTTCGATGGTGCCTCGTTGCCGCTATACGGCAAACTGAACAACGCTCAGTACAACCAAATGTTTACGCTGCACGGTGCGGTGATGGTGTTTAGCTTCATCATTCCAAGCGTGCCTGCGGCGCTTGGTAATATTGTGTTGCCAATGATGCTAGGCGCCAAAGACGTGGCGTTCCCGCGTATGAACTTGGCGAGCTTTTACCTTTGGATCATTGGCACGGGCTGTTTGCTGGCGGCGATCTTATTCGGCGGCGGTTTGGACACCGGCTGGACGTTCTACACGCCTTACAGTATCGAGACGGATACGGGGGTAATTTACGCGACCTTCGGGGCGTTCATCTTGGGCTTTAGTTCGATCTTTACGGGTCTGAACTTCCTGGTCACGATCAACACGATGCGAGCCAAGGGACAAACTTGGTTTAAGCTGCCGTTGTTCTTATGGTCACTGTACGCGACTTCGATCATTCAGGTTTTGGCGACGCCGGTTTTGGGCATCACTCTGCTAATGTTGATTGCTGAAAGCACATTGCACATCGGTATCTTTGACCCGCGATACGGCGGTGACCCTGTTTTGTTCCAGCACTTCTTCTGGTTCTACAGTCACCCTGCGGTTTACATCATGATTTTGCCTGCGATGGGCGTGATCAGCGAATTGATTTCGGTTTACAGCCAAAAGCGAATCTTTGGTTATAGCTTCATCGCGTTCTCTAGTGTCGCGATTGCGTTGCTGGGCTTCTTGGTCTGGGGACACCACATGTTCACCAGTGGCCAGTCGGTCGTGATGACTTTGATTTTCAGTGCGATCACCTTTACGGTTGCGATTCCTTCCGCGGTGAAGGTCTTCAACTGGTTGGCGACGCTTTACAAAGGCTCGATCCTGCTGAATACACCGATGTGCTACGCACTGTCGTTTATCTTCCTGTTCGGCATCGGTGGTTTGACGGGTTTGTTCTTGGGGGCTTTGTCAGTCGACATCCACTTGCATGATACTTACTTCGTGGTGGCTCACTTCCACTTCGTAATGGTTGGTGGAACACTGACTGCGTTGTTGGGTG
>CAZORR010000172.1:2992-6637 GCA_964582115.1 uncultured Pirellulaceae bacterium | reverse complement strand
CGGCTTTGGAAAAAATGGCCATGATTCGCAATCGAATCGGCCAGTCAAAACTCGATGCCAGCCAGCAAAGTCCTTTGCTGAAAATGGTCGATCGCGACATGGAAGAAGTTCAAAAGTATATCGATGAAAATCTTGCGGAAATCGATAACGACCAACGCAACAAGACCAACAAAGAAATTGTCGAACATCGTCAACAACGCCGACAAGATGTTGAACGTCAATTGCAGAGCTTGGTCGAAGATTACAACAAGTTGATCGACGAACAACGGTATGCTGAAGCTGAGCTAATTGCAGCACAAGCAATCGACTTGGATCCCGATTCCGTGATTTCGATTTTGCTTTTCGAAAAGTCGAGAATTCATCAACGAATCGCTCAAGGCGAACAAGTCAAAGAAGCAAAGGCGACCGCATTTCTGGATGCAGCGCATTCGACAAATCTCGCTGGTGTTACCAGCGTGACGACGGAAGGACCTATCGTCATCCCAGACGTGGATCGTTTTCGAGAAAACGGCAAGCGACGCAAGGATCGTCTTGAGCAAGGTCGATACAGTAGCGAGGCAGAAGCCCGCATCTGGAATCAACTACGCAACGAACGTGTCCAAGGCGAATACCGTGGAACACTAAAAGACGCTTTGAACCAATTGGCTCAGACTGCTGGTGTGAACATCATTCTTGATGAAATCGCCTTGGCTGACAATTCGGTGCAATCTGATTCTCAGATTGACGTTCCAATCCACTCACCGATTTCTTTGCAGAGTGCTCTAGAGATCATCCTGCAACAGAAGCGATTGGTGTTTAAAGTTGAAAGTGAAGTGATTAAAGTCACGACACCTGAAGCTCAACGGACTAACTTGGAACAAAGAACACATTACATTGGCGACTTAGTAATGCCGCTCGATACGCCACGTGATCCAATGACAATGGAATGGATGTCACCAAGTCGTTCGTTTGGAGCGATGGGTGGTTCAATGAATGTTCAAAGTGTTGCTACGACTCAGGCACCAAGCCAATTAGCAGTTGCTCAGCAGTTTGGGGGAGGACTCCCAGGCGTTGGCAACACAGGTGGCTATCAAGATGGGCCACAGCGAGGCGAGCCGATCTTTAGCAAGATGGCAAACCAGCAACTTGGTGGCGTGACGCTGGGTGACTTCCAACCGTTGTTGGATTTGATTCGCAGCACCGTCGATAGCGAAACTTGGGGTGATGGCGATGGTAGCGGATCATCTTCGATCAGCCCTTACGCTCAAAACTTGAGCATCGTTGTTTCTGCTCCACAAGAAACCCAAGACAAGGTTCAAGCCTTGTTGGAAAAATTGCGAGAATTGAACGATGTTCAGATCGTAGTTGAAGTGCGTTTTGTAACATTGACAGACGACTTCTTTGAGCAGGTTGGAATCGACTTTGACTTTAGTTTCGAAGACAACTTCAATGGCTTTGGTGCTCCAAACCCGGTTAATGGTGACGTAGCGCCAAACACCAGCTCTGTTGTGGGTCTCAACGAACTTGGCCTTGCACCAGATTTCAATGTTGGTGTTACGCAAAACACTTTCTCCGATCTAGTGCCTTTCGGAATTGGTGACGGCTTGGGTGCGGGAGCTACATTCGGCTTTGCAATCCTATCGGACATCGAGGTATTCTTTTTGCTACAAGCAACAAAGGGTAACAATCGATCGAACGTTACTGAAGCTCCGACTGTCACGATGTTCAATGGACAGTCCGCTTCCGTTTCTGAGTTTGACCAGCGTCCGTTTGTGACTTCCGTTATTCCAGTTGTTGGCGATTTCGCAGTTGCTCACCAGCCGATCATTACATTGTTGCCTGACGGCACCAACATGAATGTTCAAGCGGTAGTTTCTGCTGATCGACAGTACGTGAGAATGCGGTTGGTTCCTTACTTCACGCAAGTCACTGAAGTCACTGAATTCACTTTCAATGGCTCCCAAGAAATCGAAACTACAACCGATTCGATTCTTGACGACTTGTTGGACATCGTCGATGGAGATATCGGCGGACCGGATGAACAGCTATTGACTAGTACCACGGGGATTACCGTCCAACTGCCGGTGCTATCGGTGACCAACGTCAGTACGGTGGTCAGTGTGCCTGACGGTGGTACCGTGCTGTTAGGTGGTATCAAGAGTTTGACAGAAGGACGAAACGAACGCGGTGTTCCGTTTTTGGCCAACATTCCGTATGTCAATCGATTGTTCAAAAACACTGGTATCGGTCATTCGACTCGACACTTGATGATGATGGTCACGCCTCGCATCATCATTCAGAAGGAAATCGAAGAAGACACCGTTGGTGGTATCAACAACTAGTCATTCTCGTTTAACGGCGATATTAGAGTTTCCCCTCTGATATCAACCAAGAAACCAAAGGCCGCTGAGCAAAATCGCTCGGCGGCTTTTTTTATTGGCCTTTCGGACTTGTCCCACTTGGTGGAATGGAAAAACCTACCGGACTTGGAGAGATCGCAAATAAAACCGCCGTCGACGATGAGCCATTAACGGTTTGTATGATCAAGTCGGTGGTGAGGCGGGTTTTTCGTGGTGGACTTTCAAAACCGAAGTAATTTCGATATTGTGGTTTTGCTTGGACGGTATTTTCCAATATTTGCTGATTGAAGGCGAATAGTGTTTTGTCGGCCAGCGATCCAAGCAAAGCAGTATGACCGGCGTTTCGTTTTCCCTTTAGAGACCAATATGGCAAGCCCAACTAGTTCACTTAAACCGATTGTTCTATACGACCACCTTCCAGGAATTCTGGCCGGCTACCCAGCAGTGCTTTTCGCGTTGTTGGCGATTGTGTCTGTCTTTAGCTACTCCATCGATGAAGGGCTCGTCAAGAAAATTGACGAAGTGAAAGCCGAGTACGTGCAGGCAGAAACCGCCGACGAAAGTATGGTCGAGTTGCTGACGGAGGATTCGGGATATGAACTAGCGAACGAACATTTGCCGCTATTCAATTCGCACATGCTGTTTTGGGTCGGCCTGTCGATCATGTTGGTGTGGTACGTCGCCTTTCGTTTTAACTTACCCAAGAGCAAGTTTATTTTAATGGCTGCACTGTTGGGTTGTTTTATCGGTATTCCAGTCATTCTGGAACTGACTGGTTTCTTTAAAATCTTCTCGTGGCTTGGTGTGGCACTGGGAAGCTTGGAGCCCTCGGTTAACACGGGAGCTTGGATCGTGATGTCATTGGTGTTCTTCATCATTTGGATCAGCAACTACGTCTACAGTTTGACTCACTTGAAAGTCCAGATTGACGAATCGGGTTTGACGATTAACCGCATGGGTGGCAAAGGAGAACGCTTTGAACTGATTGGTTTGAAAACCGAAAACGAACCACTCGACTACCTTGAACTGTTCTTGGCTGGGGTTGGTTCGCTGACCCTGAAAACACGAATGGGCAAACCGATTTTTACGATGAAACGAGTAATGGGACTTTACCGCACACCATGGTTCCCGTTCTACAAAGGTAAACTCGCTCGTATCGAAGAGATGCTTAGCTATCAAGGGAAAGTAGTTTCTATCGATCGCGGTGATGTCGCTGAAATGGCAGATGTCGACCACGACGATATTCTTGATGGCGACGACGGCGCTGAAACAGGCGAAGAAGACGGCGGCATTTCATAGGGCTGTT
>CAZORR010000172.1:0-2892 GCA_964582115.1 uncultured Pirellulaceae bacterium | reverse complement strand
GCAACGCAAAATCGCTAGTGCCAGGATCACTCACTCGCCATCAGCCACTTGCCTTGCATAGTCCAGCAAAACCAATGCCGACAGCTTGGCACGCGGCACCAGACTTTCGACAATTAAAAACTCTTCATCGCTATGAATTCGACCGCCGCAAGGCCCCATCGAATCGATATTAGGCAGACCCATCGCGGCAAACTTATTGCCATCGCACGCGCCGCCTGTCCCGCTCCACTGGATGTCGACATCCAGCGCCGCCCCACACTTTTCAATGCGTTCCATCACCGTCTCCATCTCTGGTGTGATTGGCTTCGGCGGTGATCCAAACTCGCCATGCAGCGACACGTCAATACCATCCAATTGGCCAAACGTCTTCACGACCTCACTCAACTGCTGCTCAACCTCCACCTGACCTTCTGCTGTTCGGACGCGAACGTTGACTCGCACAATGGCCAAATCAGGCACCACGTTCGTTGGGCTACCACCATCAATCCTGGCGACATTCAAAGTAACTTCAGGGTCGGTGTTCAAATCACTGATTGCCTGCGCAATCTTAGCCGCGGCAACAATCGCATTCCGGCCATCCGCGAATGCGCGTCCAGCATGAGCCGAACGGCCGCGAACCAATACCGAAAAATTGCCAGACCCTTTACGCCACGACACGAGCTGACTATCGCCAAGCGCGGGCTCAAACAACAAACCAAAATCGCACCGCTTCGCAATCGATTGAATCAATCCCCGACTGCCCGGCGATCCTATCTCTTCGTCTGGGTTCAGCAAAATCTCCCAACCGATGTGTTCGGCCAACGGACTGGCCTCGAGTGCTTGCAAAGCGTGCAACATTACCACAATGCCACCTTTGGCATCCGCAACTCCCGGCCCGTTCAGCGTACCGTCATCACGTAACACACACCTCTGAAACGGACTGTCTTTGGGGTACACCGTATCCATGTGAATGCACAACAAAACCTTGTGCTTGGCATCGGGACGTTTAACGATATGGATCGATTGACCTAACGCAGAATCGACCTGTTCACCTCGGTTGTTCAAAACACTCCCGAGCGCACTATCGATCAATTGCAAGTCACCTCCCAAACCTTCGAACATTCCCACTAACTTTTCCGCCACCCGGCTGAGACCGTCCAAGTGGTAAGTGCCCGAGTTGGAATCACACAGCTCGATTACTTGCTGCAACATCAAGTCTTGGCGGTCATCGAGTAATTGCAAATGCGGCAGTAGCTGTTTCATAAGGACCAGTTTGTTTCTAAAAAGGGAGCAGTGATGACCGGAGAGAGTATATCCGATACATGATGGTGTTTACCAATGGCTTCAACTGCGTATTTCACAGAAACTGAGCGTAAACATAGAGAAAGCAACAACCATTTTTCAATTTCCACTCGTATCTAATTTCCAGTTTACTAAAATATCTCGTTGCGGACTGCACAACTATATTCCTGCCATCCACTTACGCTAAGTCTGACTCATGCTGTTCTATTTTTCTGAAAACTCTCGAGCAACAAAAACTCTCATGGCTAACCACTACTACAGTGCCTTACTCCTGATCCTCACTTGGTTGACTGCCAACTCAGCAGTCGCCCACGACATTTACGTTAGCCCGACGGGAAACGATCGGCACGCCGGCACCAAAGAACGCCCCTTGGCTTCGCTGGCCGCCGCACGTGACAAAGCTCGCCCCATGGCAGGCAAAGCCGCTGTAACCGTCCACGTTGCTGACGGAGTGTATTACTTGCCGGCAACCCTCGTGTTCAAACCACAGGACTCTGGCGCCGCCGAGTTGCCGATTATCTATCAAGCCGAAAACGAAGGCCAAGCCGTACTCAGCGGTGGTTCACTACTAGAACTCAAATGGAAGCCTTGGAAAAACGGAATCTACCAAGCCAAGACACCAGCAGGATTAAAAATCGACCAGCTGTTCGTCGACGGCCAAAACCAACGGATGGCCCGTTACCCAAACTACGACGCGACTCGTAAGAGTGACGCGTATCAAGGATTCGCGGCGGACGCATTTTCTAAAAAGCGAGCAGCAGGCTGGGCCGATCCGAAAGGCGGATTCATCCATGCGATGCACCGCAGCCGCTGGGGTGGCTACCACTACATGATCACCGGAAAAGACAGCAAAGGCGAAGTCACCTTCGAAGGCGGCTGGCAGAACAACCGTAAATCCGGAATGCACAAAACATTTCGCATGGTGGAAAACATCTTTGAAGAACTCGACGCCCCCGGCGAATGGTATCACAACGCTAAATCCAAAACGCTCTACTACAAACCAGCTGCCGGCGTCGATCTAGATAATGCATCCGTCGAAGTCGTGCGACTACGCCACTTGGTTGAATTCCAAGGGAAATCAAAACGACCCGTCAAACATATTTCCCTCAAGGGTTTCACGGTCCGCCATGCGTCACGTACGTTCATGGATTGCAAAGAACAATTGCTCCGCAGCGACTGGGCGATCTACCGAGGCGGCGCGTTTGTACTGACTGGCACCGAAGACATCCGCATTTTGGACTGTGAATTCGACCAAGTCGGCGGCAATGCGATTTTCTGCAACAACTACAATCGCCGACCGCTCATCAAAGGTTGCCACATCCATGACATTGGAGCCAGTGGTGTTTGCTTTATCGGCGACCCTAAATCCGTACGGGATCCACTGTTCGAATACCGCGAGAAAAACGATCTTGCCAAAATCGATCGCACAGTAGGCCCAAAAACGGACAACTACCCAGCGCTGGGGGTCGTCGAAGATTGCTTGATCCATGGGATCGGTCGAGTCGAACGGCAACCGGCGGGTGTGACGATGGACATGGCATCAGAAATCACGGTCCGCGATTGCTCCGTCTACGACTGTGCTCGGTCAGGCATCAACATTGGCGACGGCTG
>CAZORR010000171.1:0-6675 GCA_964582115.1 uncultured Pirellulaceae bacterium | reverse complement strand
AATCGAGCGACAATGACCGTCAACGGTTTCGTTTTTTGAATCTCAAGCGTTAAGAAGCACCATTTTTTACGGGACTCAATCAATGGAGTAGTCCAACGCGACACACCAACGGGACACGGTTTCCGGCGTTATCTCTACCCAGCGTTTACGACACCGCCATACACCATTTTCGACGTTCAAAACGCGCCCCAATTTTAACAACACTTTATGCACAGGAATAACGGATGGATCAACTCGTCAAAGCACTTCGCCAAGTCGTCGCAGATGTTTACGCAGTCATCGGGCAAACACACATCTGCCATTGGAACGTTCGAGGAAACTCGTTCTTCTCCTTACATCAAGCTTTTGAAGAGCAATATACAGAGTTGTTCGTAGCGGTTGACGAAATCGCAGAACGGATCCGAGCCAAAGACGCATTCGCGCCAGGCGGCCTCGCGAATCTGGCTCAGATGTCTGGGATCCCCGAGATCAAAGAAGACGCCGATGCGACAACAATGGTCAAACATCTGCTCGACGCCAACCAAAAGACGCTTGACGACTTACGCACAGCGCGGGATCTCGCTGCTGAAGTTGGCGATTGCGAGTCGGAAGACTTAATGATCAGCCGGATTCAAGTTCACGAGAAGACAGTTTGGATGCTTAAAAGTTTTCTTGGCTAAAACTATCAGAGTTCATAATGCTCGGCTCGCACCCGACCGAGGCGTTTAGGTTAGCGCGATTGGCGTGGAAATTAAAGTGAGAACCGATCAGTGCCGCGGCTGAGTCGAGTTCCTGTTGCTCGCGTAGGATGATCTCGAACAGGTCGACGTCGCCCTCTTCGTAACGATCACGTGACACCTCGGATAGCTTGCGAGCTAACTTCAGCGACTGCTGAGCGACTTGAATCTGTTCTCTTGCTGCTGACGTCAATTGATAGTTTTGCTGAACTTCGGCTTCGATTTTTTGCTGGAGGAATTGTTGTTTGATTCGAAATTGCTGAAGCTTACCGTTGAGTGATCGGATTTTTCCGAACGCTTTGCGACGTTGAAGTGACTGAGTCAAGGAGATCCCGGCATTTACCTCGAACTCGTCTTTCTCGTCGAAGTTGACGAACACCGATTGCGTTGACGAAGAAGCCGAAACGGACGCGCTTGTTGGGTCACCAAAGTCTTGTGAAACAGAAAACTGAGCGTTTAACTCTGGAAGCAAATCGTTTTTACTTTTTTGAATGTCCAGTGACACCTTTTCCATGTCTAATGCGATCAAACCCAGTTCTGGGCGGCAGGTATTCGCGTTGGCGAGTAATTCACGAACGTCTTCAAGGTCCTGCGAGACATCAGGTGCTCCAAGTTCTGGGACTTCGGAAACCAGTGGCAGTAACGGCAGACCGCCTGCATCGCGGTAATAGAGCGAAAGTTTGATTGCGGCTTGTTCGAGTTTGGCACGAGCCTTAATCAGTTTCACTTCGCGGCTGAGGATGCTGCGGTCGTTGTCAGCACGCGTGATCTCGGAAAGGTCGCCAGCTTTGATTCTTTCGTTGATGCCTTTGACTCGGTTCCTCGCGACATCTAACAATCTTTCATTCAGTCTGAACGTCTGCCCCGCCGCGACCCAATTCCAGTAAGCGATCTCGGCGTCACGGACGGATAGAATCAGTTGCTGTTTGACAACCGGTTCAACCGATTGTCGTTTCAAATCGGCTTGCCAGATTGCGACCCGCCTCGCGTCGATTCGTTTTCCACGCAACAAAGACCAATTGGCTCCCAGTTTTAATTCGCCTAGTTCGTTAGTATTGCGTTCCAAGTACCACGGTGGGATGTCGCCGCGCCCGAAACGGTACCCAGCGTAGACAGAACCGCCGTTGAAGGTAGGTTGCTCGATGCCGAAGTTACTACGATAAGTTTCGTAAAATCCGACAGGCGTGTTTTCGCTAACGGCTTTTAGCTTAGTGTCAAAACTGCCTTGAGCCAGGGTGACAGCGCCCTCGGCGATGGTGAGTTCTTGGATCGCCGATCGAATTTCTGGGTAGTAGTTGACGGTGGCTATCAGTACGGCATCCAGCGACAAAGGGACCGCGTTGACCTGCTCGAATTCCAATTGACTCACGGCAATTGTTTCGTTGTTTGCTTCGGCGCTTTCGGTTTTCTCGGCCTCGGGTTCACCTCTCTCCAGCTCACTGCGATCCGGTTCACTTTCGTAATTTGGCTGGGCTACCTCTTCAGTGTTGACTTCAGGCTTCTCTGAACCCAAACCGTTTGATTGAGCATCAATTTTGGATTCAATTCGACTCGCGTTACGTCGCTGGCTCTTCTCACTGCGGCCTTCGTTGTCTTCCTGATGAAAACTTACTTGTGACACGGACGACTTAAATTGCGGCCCTTTTAATTTAGGCTTTTCTTCAAGGCCTGCGGACAGAAGTCCTGGCTGAATCTCTCGCGAAGTAGCTGGAAGGAGAGAGGAAATCGGAGGTTGTCCGATTCGGCAGCCGCTTAGAAGCAATGCAGCCACAAGAAACATGCAACACCATCTGCGAGCCCCAAATTCTACTTTGGAATCTTCGGCGGCTTGGCCAGCTTTTTCTTCGATTCTTCGGTCGTCGTCATTATCGGGAACCCGTTCATCTGACGCCAGACTTCGTAACCCAACGAAACATTGCCAAGGACGACCCAACCATTGGTGCGCACTCCCTGCCTCAAAAAACGATCGCTTTCGATTGGCCATTTTTCTTTAGTTTCGTCAGGTATAACTAGTATTCTAAATTCGCCTTTACCGTTGTCGGTCGCGTCTACAGTTGCGACCTTTCCAGTAAAGGTTCCGACAGCCAATGAAGGCCAGCCAGCAACTTGAACTGCGGGCCAACCCTCAAACTGTAATCGCACTTCTTGGCCAGTTTTCACCAACGTAACGTCGTTACCTTTGATGTATAACTCGACCGCTTTCTGCGTTGCCTCTGGAACAATCGTCAGTAATGCGTCACCAAGTTTGATCGCATCGCCTCGCTCGTTTACGTTGAGCCGGAAAACAGTCCCGTCTCGCGGAGCAGTAATCGTAAGCCGGCCCATTTCCTCAAGCTTCATCTCGACGTCGCCCATTTCCTTGCGGCTCGACGCGGCACTGCCTAGGGCATCCTGCTGCATCGCACGGGCATAGTCAATTTTCGTTTGGGCGATTCTTCTTTTCTCTTCCAACCCTTCTTGTTTAGCCTTCAACTCATTCTCAAGCGCGACCACATCTTGTCCGATGGAAGCAAGGTCCGCTTGAGTAACGTCCCACTCCTTCTTTAGTTTCTCAATTTCCTTGGCCGGTTTGAGCCCCCTGTCATACAGGCTTTTCTGACGCTCGTAGTTCAGTCGCGCCTGTAGTTCTTTGGCCTTGTAAGCTGAGACCTGCTTTTTTTTGCTTTTCAGTTTTGCTTCTGCAGCCGAAACCATTTCGCCTGCTGCACTGACAGCGAACTCCAGTGCTTCCGCATATCCTTCAACTTGTTGACCGTATAGATCCGCTTTCAAATTAGCTGTTTCTACTTTTGTTTTAAGTTCGTTTTGCTGATTGTTTAGTTGTTCGACCATGTTAGCCGCGAACGGTTGGACTTCCATCAGAAAGTCACCCTTCTTCACGGTTGTCCCTTCAACCAAATTATCAGCAATTTTCGAAACGATTCCCTTGGCCGGAGCCTTGACAGATTGTTGACGTTCTTGCGGAGCAAAAGCAACGACTTGTCCTGTTCCCTTGGACGTTTGCTGCCAAGGCAAAAACATCATCGCAAGCGAGGCAACCACCAAACCGAGCAAAAGTAGCTTCGCCAGCCTTTGGGCCAGCCGAGACGACTGAACCAAGTGAACGGCGGACTTGCCTTTCTTTGCCGGCGAGACAGTTGAGAACCGATTATTGTTTCTGTTTGATATCATCGTGTTTTTCGTTGTATATTCTCAAAGCGACAAGGGTTGAAGATACCGATTGCCTAACCGGTATATTTACCCATCACCCAGTTCTCGTTTTCCAGATTCAATGTTTCGCTGGCCCACTCTGCAATCACCGAGCGTCCTGTTGAAATGATGAAAGTTGTGTCCTCAGTGAATGCTTCCAAACGTGATAGCACGTCAATCGTATCTTTGTCAGACAACCGATCCAGTAAGCCATCAACGAAAAGAATTCCGGGCTTGGCGATCAACGCCCTAGCCAACACCAAACTAATGGCTTGCCCCTGCGAAAGCGGATATCCGCCGATGCTCAGTCGCGTCGCGTATCCTTCCTCAAGCGTATCCAGCACTCGACGCATTCCTAAACTGGCAACGACATCGTTGACTTTGGCCGAGCCAATGTTCTCCCGGCCCATTCGCAGGTTCTCATCGACGGTGCCTTCGAATAGCTCGATTTCACGAACCAGGCTGATCGTTTCCTGAAGCGACTCAGCACTGATCGCATCGACTCGATAGTCATCCAGCAAAACATGTCCAGCAGCGGGTTTAACTTGCCCGACCAAGACTTCGGTTAGTTTCTCACGCTGGAGCTCCGCGCCACCAAAGATCGCATACGTTCGTCCTGGCAGAAAATCCAAGTTGACCGGTTCGGGCGAACTTGCTTCGAGCTTCATGTTAACCAGTGATACTCCGTCGGCACCTTCGTCTCGTACGATCTGAAGTTTGTCAACTCGGTCTACCGGCAGGTCAAACAGCTTTCCAAGCTTGTCGACCGAGGCCATTAAATCGTAATAGCTCTCAAGATCTTTTCCAACTTTTGCGAACGACCCAAGGATCATCGTAACAATCAATTCGGCCGCAACCAATTGGCCGAGCGTCAGTTGCTGCTCAATAACTAGGTATCCACCGAGCGCCAACAAGACCGTCGCCGCAACGACTTGCATGATCATGGCAAATGAAACCTGCTTGATCAAAATCCGAAAATGGCTTTGGCGATGGTTAATGTACTGAGCGGCCAACTCGTCAGCTCGATTGATGGCATAGCCAAGTCCACCGTTGTATTTGAACGTGGTAGGATGACGCACGATCTCTTGAAGCCACGCAGCGGTCTCGTATTTCAACTGAGATTCGTCTTTAGCAGTCTTTACAGCACCGCGTCCGATCAGGCAAAGCACGACCGACATAATCGCCAGCAGTCCAATGTCGTAACCCAACAGGAACGGGTGATAGAACGCCAGCACGGTAAGTCCAATTAGCGTCTGCAGACCCAGCATCATCGTTTCAAGCAATAGTTTCGCGGTGACCTTCTGAACGGTAACGATATCGAAAAAACGGTTAACTAGTTCAGGGCCGTGGTACTTCTTCCATGTCGAAAGCGGCACACGCGTCAATCGATAAGAAAGATCTTCGACCGTTCGCACGAAAAGTTTACGCTGAATGATTTCTGTCACGACTGTCATCAACACGCTCATGATGGCGCGGAATCCGAGGAACACCAGCACGATCAACGACAAAATTATCAGCGGCTGCAGAGCGCGGCCGTAGGCAATCGTGTTTACGACAGCTTCCAATGCAAGAGGTAGCGTCAGGCTGAGGATCCCGATGACGAAAGAGAAAATAAAAATTACTCGAACATCTTGAGCTTCCGGTTTCAGTAACGAAACAAATCGACGGAACGGCTTTAGCGGTTGCGATTGAGTCCCCGACTGGTAGTGAAATCTGGATGCGTTTTCCGCCGCCAAGATTGGTTGAATTAGAAGCCAATGATAATTTTTGTCATGGTCGCGATTAAGTCGCTTCCGCACGATTGCTCTTGCGACAGTTTTGTCTTCACCTTTTTCGTGAACGAGGAATCTGCTTCGAGACTGCGAGGCGATAACGAGGATGGCATTGCTGGAGTCGCCCGACGTCATCGTCTTAGCAAGCACCATTCCTGCGTCGCTAACGGTCTGCGTAAGGTCACGCATCGAGCCAGACATTTCTCGGAACCGGATGCCGAAGTGCTTTCCAATCGCGTTCAGTTCTTCGACTTCAGTGACGGTCAATCCATCTTGATTCAGGTCGGCTAAGCTTGGGAAGACTTTGTTCGCCGAAAACGCGATCCCAAGATGCTCGCAAATGCGTTGCATCAAGCCGGCAATGTCATTGCTGGAAATTCGGTTATTGGATGCGGTTTTATTCACGTTCAAGTTTCTTTCAAATCTCGTGAAACGGGCGTTCGCATTCTTATTGTTCAGGTCAGATTTCGGCGGCGAGATGGAAGTTAAAGATTAGGTTTGAACTGAGCAGTTCCAAGCATTATAAAACCGCGATGGATTGTTTTTTACAACACTGATTGATGGATTTGTAGTTTGCCTAACTCGTTTGCCCCTGAAATCCAGTCCATTAGCACAACCGTTAGCCAGACAATTCACTTTATCGTTTTTCTAAAATCCGATAGCAGGCTATCAAAAGGCTGTTTGCGGCTAGTCAAAGATCCCAGATACCTAAGCTAAGATTTTCGACGATTTGTTTTTCGTGTCTGGGCAGCATTTCCACTACGACTAAAACGGTTAAAGGTTTTGGCATTTGCCGCAGGCGTACATTTTTCGGTTGGCTAGTTGCCATGTCTTAACGGGGGCATCGCAAGACGGACAGTGTGCTCTTTTGTAAATGTTTAACCGCTCCGATGACTTCAACCGCTTTGGGACTTTGCCCGAGGCGTCAAAGCCCGCCGTGATGATTCGATTGTGCTTGACGCCAATTTGAAGTAGCTCCACCGTCAGTTTCCACATTT
>CAZORR010000170.1:0-6677 GCA_964582115.1 uncultured Pirellulaceae bacterium | reverse complement strand
AAGGGCTGATTTGCTCAGATCTGCAAAAACGAGTTTTTTCGGAAACATTTATCGTCTTGGCACCCCGCGATTCCAACCAGATCGTCCCGATTGCCGCTCAAATCAACCCAAAACCGGTTTTTTGTACTGAAATCTGGGTTTTGGGACCGCTCGATCCGCGTTGGTGATTTTCTGCCCAATTAGTAAGCTCAAAAACTGTAGCTGGGCTCGCCAGAGTTTTGGGCCCTTGCCGATCCGCATCCCGAAGTCTGGCGACATCAGCTACGTTCGTATTCGCACTTATATTACTAAGAACCCAAATTACTAAGAAACTCAACCATGAGAGGCACTGCGAGCCAAGTCGCCATTATCTTGCTGGTCACGATCACGGTGTTCTTTACCAACCTAGGGACGCCTCGGCTGTGGGATCGCGATGAACCTCGCAACGCCGGCTGCGCTGCGGAAATGCTCGCCCGTAACGATTGGGTCGTGCCGATTTTCAATAGCCAGCTCCGCCCTCACAAACCGGCGCTGCTGTACTGGTTGATGATTTCCGCCTATGGCGTGTTCGGCGTCAATGAGTTTTCGGCTCGATTTTGGTCGGCCGCACTGGCCGTGGGGACTTGCCTAGCAACCTACATGATTGGTCGCCGGTTGTTCGATTCGGTGATCGGCTTCGTCGGTGCGATTGCCTTGGCCACCAGCATGATGTTCGTGGTCGCCGCCCGAGCCGCGACACCGGATTCAGTACTAGTGTTTTGTAGTACGTTGAGCCTGATGTTTTTTGTGCTGGGGGCGTTTCCAAAATCGAATGGTGATGAAGTTCACGACTGCCAACCGTGGCAGGGCTTCTTTCCGACCAACAACTGGTACGTGATCGCAGCTTACATCGCCATGGGATTCGGCGTGCTGGCCAAAGGGCCGATTGGGTTTTTGTTGCCGATGGCCATGATCGGCATGTTCGGATTGTGGAAGACGCTGGTCGAACGGGAAACGGCTACGGGCCAGTCAGCCGCGCAGACAAACACGTCTTGGTTGGCCCGCGCTGGTTCGTTTGTCGGGTACTTTCTCCGCTGCTTTGCTCCGGTGCATTTTGTCAAAACACTATGGGCGATGCGTCCTTTAACCGCCGCCGCAATCATTGTCGCTATTTCGTCGCCATGGTTCGTGTGGGTTCATTTTCGAACCGAAGGTGACTTCACGCAGTTGTTCTTTATTGGAGAACATTTCGTGCGCGCAACAAAAGCGATGGAAAACCACAGCGGTGGTGTTTGGTTTTACCCGCTGGCGATTTTGGTTGGTTTCTTCCCGTGGTCCTGTTTTTGGGGGCCAGTGGTGGTCGGACTATTCATACCAACTGATCCGTCCCCGCAAGGAAAACGCTGGCGGACGGCGACATTGTTTTTGTTGTGTTGGGCAGGCGTGCAAGTCGGAGTGTTTACCATCGCCAAAACAAAACTAGCCAGCTATGTGACGCCCTGTTATCCGGCGCTGGCATTGCTGGCAGCCAGTTGCTTGGTGGATTTCGCGCGACAACTTGCCAAACCCGATCGAGTAGCGCCGGTTCGAGTGAAACCGCTCTGGTTTTATGCGGCGTTTGTTGGATTGGGCATCGGTGGGGTTTTGATTTCTGTTGGCATGTGGATCGGCGTTGGGGAATACTTGCCGAACGTGCAGTGGCTGGCGGTGTTGGGGCTGATCCCCGTGGCTGCTTCCGTGTGGTTGGTGTGGGAGTTGAGCCGGCAACGTAGCGGCCGGTTGGTGGCGATCTATTGTATCGGTGCCGTGGTGCTGGCGATCACAATGTTTGACTTTGGCGCGGTTGTGGTTGATCGACAGCGATCGTGCATGACGGTCTTGAGTGAAGCCAAAACACGAAGCGGCCCTGTAGCGACCTACGGTTGTCATGAATCGACTTGGGTTTTTTATTGTCAAAAACCCATTGTCGAATTGCATGTCGAAACGGGCCCAGTGCAAACCTTTGCCAGCGGACCGCCGAAAGAGCCAGCCTCTCGCAAGTTCTGGAAGAAGATGCCGTGGCAGCGATTGAATCAATTCATCGCGAGTAACGAAACGCCATTGATCATCACCAGCAGCGACCAAGCCGACGATTTACTGAAGCGACTACCGGACGACTTTGGCTTGATCTGCGACACGGACTACTTTATCGCCAAGTCTGCCGAAGAAAAAAAGCTCTGCTTGATCGGTCGCGTCGGCGAATAGCTTTTGAATTCAAGTGTGCCGCGGTTCGGCATCGGGTTGCCATTTCAATCAGTTCTGATTTGAATTGCTTTGATTGCTCGCAAAGTCTGCTAGACTGTGCTGCGATGATTTTAGAAAATGGTTAATAAAGATTTTTTCTAGGTTCCATGTTGATGAATAGTAAGACTTTCGCTCCGCTGGTCGCGGCTTTTGTGGTTTTGGCAGCGACGGTTGCATTCGGTGACGATCCGGGAGTTAACGAAGGGGCGACCATATCCGATGTGGTTCCTGTTCCATCGACCGTTCAAGCGAAAAAGGTGCCGGGAGCGAAGCCGCGTAACGTCGTGTTTATTTTGTCCGATGACCATCGTTACGATGCGATGAGTTTCATGGGCCACCAGTTTGCTGAAACACCACACCTGGACTCATTAGCACGTAATGGCGTGCACATGAAAAACGCGTTCGTCACGACGTCGCTCTGTTCACCAAGCCGCGCGTCGATTTTGACGGGCTTGTACACGTTTCGTCACCGCGTCATTGACAATCAACGTCGAGTTCCCAAAGGCACTCAGTTCTTTCCGCAATATCTGCAAGACGCTGGATACAAAACTGGCTTTGTCGGCAAGTGGCACATGGGTGGCCACTCCGATGAGGCTCGGCCTGGGTTTGATTATTGGGTCAGCTTTCGTGGGCAAGGGCATTACTTGCCGCCGGAACCAGAATACACCATCAACGAAAATGGCAAACGAGTCCCGCAGGACGGATACATCACGACCTTGCTAACGCGTTACGCAATCGATTTTTTGGAAAAACAAGCAGGCAGCGAACAGCCTTTCTTTTTGTACCTTTCTCATAAGGCGGTTCACGATAATTTCACACCTGAAAAAAAGTACGCTAAGAAGTTTGCGAACAAACCTTTCAAGCGTCCGGGCAGCGAAGCCAAACTAGCTAATAACAAGCTTAATCGACCACGATGGTTGCTCGACCAACGTAACAGTTGGCACGGCGTTGACTTCCCCTATCAAGGCGACGCCGACATCGAACAACACTACAAGCGGTACTGTGAAGCCCTATGTTCGGTCGATGATAGTGTTGGCACGGTGATGAAACAGCTAGAAAAGATGGGCATTGCTGACGAAACGTTGGTCATCTACATGGGCGACAATGGTTTTATGTTCGGCGAACATGGGTTGATCGACAAACGAGTGGCCTATGAGACTTCGATTCGAGTGCCGATGTTGGTCCAGTGTCCCGAACTGTTCAAAGGCGGAACGGTGGTCGATAAAATGGTCGCCAATATCGATATCGCGCCGACGGTCATGGAAGCCATGGGCTTGGAAAAGCCGCCGCACATGGATGGGCAGAGTTTTATTTCGTTGGCTAAAGGCTTGAACATTCCGTGGCGTGAGTTCTTCTTGTACGTGTATTACTGGGAAAAGAACTTTCCGCAATCGCCAACCGTGTTTTCGATTCGCAGTGACAAGTTCAAGTACAACTCGTACTACGGTCTATGGGACACCGACGAACTCTTTGATATCCAAGCGGACCCCGACGAGCAAAACAATTTGATCGGATCACCGGATCATCAAAAGCAAGCTCAGCAGATGGAAACGCAACTATACAAAATGATGGCCGAGTTAGGCGGCATGAATATTCCTATGAATGCTCCCGCTGGTCGGTCAAACAATATCCGGTTGCGTGGCCGCGGTGGTGACAAAGCAGCAGATTTCCCAGCAAACTTGGTTGTCGACGAACCGCACCCTCACGGAGCGAAGCCAAAGAAGAAAAAGCCAGCGACTAAGTAGTCGCTCGTGACCATGCGGTCGCTAGAGAAACTACCGACCGCGGAGTTTTATGTTGCGGCGTTTTAGTTCGTCGACTTGCTGTTGGTTCATCAAGTCAAACGCTGCTATTAACCGGTCGAGTCCCCCAAGTTCGGGTTCGACCTGTTGCAGGACCGACACCACGGCTTCTAGTGTCGACAATGAATCACGAGTCGGTTCTTTACGAACAAGATACCGGCTGGGAGATTCTGGATTCAATCGATAACAAGGCAGCGTCTTCAAAATCGGAATATCGCGATACATCGTTCGCGCGTGATTCCAGGTGCCATCCAAAAACACAAACTGATCGGGCAGTTCGTTTGGTGCGAGTTCTTCCAATGGCTGGGCGTTCCAGCGGGGATACAGCAGGCCTGCGTTTTTGCTGATGCCCAAATCCATGTTGGCCAGTTCCATGTTTCGACCGACAATTAATTCCGCGTTCTGCAACGATTGATCGACGATTCGAGCCGAATTGAAAGGGTGAGTCCGTTCAATTCGGTGCTGCAAAATCAACAGGTTGGTTTGGTTGTCAATCTTCGGAATCGCGTTACAAAAGCAAGCGTATTTTGGTCGGTAGCAAGCATAGCATCGCGGCCGAACGTGCTCGATGGGCGGGTTTTTTAATGGCAGGATTGGCGAGTTCATGTTGGGGGCGTTCGGTTGGTTGACGTTGCCGTATCATAAACTTGCTTGGTAAAAACCAAAAGACATCTTGAGGTGGCCCCCTAAACCAGCACCACCTCACCTCGTTGCCGCAATGACAAAGGCAATGTTTATCGCTTCGCGGCGGCGATCAACGATTCGATTTCTTTGATCTGCGAATGAGGCACGCGGTTTCGCTGGTACTTTCGTTCGATGATTCCCAGCAGCGTTTCAAGATCTTCTAACTCAATTTTTTCGAACTTGGTCCACTCGTCCTCCGACTTCAAACGCGACTGCACTTGCCACTTGCCAGCGTGCCGCGTGGCGGTCACCAGACGAGTTTCGCCGTCTTCCAATTTTTCTCGCCATTCGTGTTTCTTCATGATTGTTCTAACTTAAAGATTTGGGGGTCTGGTGTTGGGCTAGTCTGTCGAGTCATCAACCACCGCACTAGCTAACAGTTCTTTCAGTCGCACTGGGTCGGTCGATTCGGCTTTTGCCACGAACCCTCGTTTGTGAGCAAAACGCACGTCATCTTGACCTTCGATTTGACAAAAATTCAGTCGCTGACAGTCTTCGTAGCGAGTCAAGCCATATCCTTCGCCGCGTCGATCAGGATACACTAAAGCGTGGACCTCGTTCGATTTATTTTGTTCCGTAATGAAAGCGTTGATTCCAAAGGATGGGTTGTTTTCGATCACGCTACTTTGTTCAAGGAACAAAGCAACGATTGGCTCGCCATTGGTCTCTAGCTTCCACCATTGACCGTGTTCTTGCAGGTAGTCCAAACGGCCTCGCAGCGACCGGATATAACTCAAGATATCGTCTCCGATCATACTCATGATTTGGTAGATCGGATTGTCGGGCTCAAGTTCTGTCTGATTTGCAAAACGATTCAATAACGAAATGTCGATCGGCGAATTTAAATCATGGAACGCTGATCGCGAGATCCCCATCAGCTTGGCCGTTTCATTTGGGCCGAGCGTGTCGAGCCATTCCGCCGGACGAAGCCACGCACAAAACGACAAAGCGTCTTCGTACAGTCCCAAGCTTTGCAGTACCAAGGAAAGCGCACAAAGTGGCGGCGAGTCGCGGGGGAATTGATGATGATCAAAATTGTTCAGTTGAGCATCGTGCACACCGCCGATGTCGACGACGCAAGTATTAACGTCAGCCAAGTCCTGGTCGGTCGGCTCTCGTCGTTGGATCGGAGCACCATGCAGGCAGGCGAGTAAACAACAGGCGAGGAAGTCGTCTTTGTGCGCTCCACCCGGATGGGTCACGATCAGTTGGATGGTCATGGGGTTGGTTTTTCACCGGCGTGAGAAAAAGGCAGCGGTCGAATGGTTTGTTACAACGATAACTTTGGGTTGGTGACATGAGCCGCCAGGCGATAGCCTACAGTTTTTACATGGACAGCGATCACTAATACAAAACAGCCAGTCCCAAAATTAAACGGTGCCAAACCACGAGAGTCAGCCTAGGGATTTACAATTGCGGTTGCGGCCTCTGAAGATAGCTTAAAACCGAACGGCAATGATAGTACAAAGCAGAAAACAACACATCAAAACGCTATAATGTGTTAACAAACGGCCAATCGAATGGCCAATCGAATCTGTTTAACTTGGGGATTTCGTGGAACCAACACCAGCAGTATTTCGCTTTAAAATCATTCACCTCTTTTACCTAACAGCGCTGATCGCTGTTGGGATCGTCGTCGCTGGCGTTTACAGCTTGCTGGTTTCTAGTGCCGTATTGGTCTTTTGGTGGATCTGGCATCGAAACAAAAAAAAGCGAACTGTCTTGTTTGTTTTGTTGGTTATTGCGATCTTGATTGGCATGCTCTTGCCATCCGTGCAGGCTGTGCGTGTGAGTCCACGATGGCAGTCTTGCCTTAATAATATGCGACAGTGCATGTTAGCCATTTTGAATTACGAATCGGCCAATGGCCGATTCCCGCCAGCTTGGCAAGTTGACGATAACGGCGTTCCAATGCACAGTTGGCGGGTTTTGATTTTGCCGTTTATCGAG
>CAZORR010000169.1:4132-6710 GCA_964582115.1 uncultured Pirellulaceae bacterium | reverse complement strand
GAGAGGGGCTGGGGGTGAGGGGGCTTTCTGGTTGGTTTTTTTATTCGCGAGATGACCGCAGCTTTCGTGTTACGGAAAGTGCGGTCAGTAACATTTTCGACCTATTTACAAACTCAAACTTTCAGTTCTTTTACTGAGCGTCCCGAGCTTCTTTTCTTGCCTCACGGATCCATGATGAAAGCTCCGACATGGCAGGCATGGTGCCGTCGTGGACGGACTTCGTGAAACGCGTGTAAGCTTTGACAGATGCTTTGTTGCCGCTGGAATAAGCAGAAAAAGCTTCGGCGGCTGCGGTCATTTTGTCGGCGGTCGTGATGGCGTTTTCTTTTTCGCCAATCTTCCACTGGAGAATACTCAAGCATGCGAAGTGGTTTGGACCAATATATTCTTTGTTATGTACGAAATTGGAATAGGAATGGATAAGCGCCTTCTCAAATTCCGCCTGGTAGCTGCGACCACTGCCTCGGGCCAATCGCATGCCGTTCATTGATACGAAAGAATCTTTCGCCCAGTTTTCAGACATGTCGTTGAGAGCGGTTACCGCAGCGGGCCATTGTTCGTTGATTATCAAAACCCAGAGTTCTTCGACGAGGATTTCAGGGTTTTCCGGATCGATGTCTTTCAGCTTTTCGATGTTTGCTGTCATCGTTTCCGTGTTGCCTTTTCTGCGAGCGGATCTGATGTTATCGAGTAGATCGTTGATTTTTCCTTCATGGATTTGAGCGGCCAAAATTGTGGCGGCGGCTTTCTCCGCGCCTTCGTCACTATCAAGTATGGATTCAATCAACTCGTCGGTGAGCCGTGAAGCTACTGTTGACGCTAAAAGTTTTCCGTTACGCACGATGAAGGCATGTGGAATCCCTTTGGCTCCTGCGGGTTTCATCCATTCTCTTTCGAAAGGTCCGCCCTTGCCTGTAAAGGCGACCGGGTAGGACATTCCATCGCCCTTTTCTTTGACGAATTCCTTGCACTCTTCCAGGTCATTTTCGTAGACGCTCATGCCATAGATTCGCAAGCCTTTGTCGTAGTATTTTTTGTGGAGTTCGTTCACATGGGGAATCATGTGGATGCAAGGACCGCACTTTGTTGACCAGCACTCAATGAAGTAAACTTTTCCAGGTTCAAACGATTTTGGTGCCTCGCCTTGAATCCACTCAGCTTTCATGACCGGGTCGAGACTGACTTCAGAACCTATCGTGAGTGTGCGTCCCTTGCCGCTTTCAAATTCCGCAGCCAGTGCCAAATAGCCGGTCTCTGAAGCAGGTGTTTCGCTGGTCTCAGTTTCTTGGACAGGCGAAGTTGGTTCTTGACCTGTGACTTGCGCTGGGTTTGCAAATCCAGCGATGGATGCCGCGAAGAGTCCGGCGGTGAATAGTCTTGAGAGTTTCATAGTGGTCGCTTTGGAAAAGTGTTTAGTTGTTTTTTAATGTGAATGATTGTTCGTTTGAAATGAGTACCTCAAAGCAAGTAATTGTGGCTTGCTTTATTGGACGAGTGTTGCATTACTTGTCGTGAGCTCGCGATCGTATTACTCAATGATCGACATTTCGGTTGAGCAGGTTTTGAATATCAATCTTGGCAGGCGTAACCCAATCGCCGTAGCTTGGACGCAGTTAGATCCTATTGATTACGTGCGCCTGTTCCTATTTTAGCAGCGAATCACGCTAAAAGTCAAAGTATCGATTGTTTACCAATTAACTAAACAAGCAATAATCGGGAATGATGGCCACAAAGATCAGTTTAATTAAGGGTTAGAGCAGTTCGTTGATCTGTTGCAATGTTTCTAGCCCGGGTCGTGCAATGCTGATCGTTCCATCTAGCCCCTTGGGTTCACGAGGGTTGATCCGAATTAACGTCGCGTTTTTTTGCTGCACAAGTTTTGCAGATAAGTTGCGTACCGATGGAACGGCGGTGCCCGCACCGATTTCAATGATTGAAATTTCGTTCTTTGGGATCTTGCTAAGCCAACTGTGGAAACGACCAACCTGTGTTTGAGTTCGGTCGCCAATCCAATGGTAGTCACCAAACATCAAGATATTGGGCCGAGCAATGTCGTTGCAGTGAGGGCATTGCGGCAACGGGTCGTTGGCCAGCATGGTGTCTTTATCAATCGAGACTTGAGTACCTGTGGATGACCAAAGCGCTTGGCCGCACGGTTGACGACATTGCAACTGCGAAAAACTTCCGTGGCATTCGACAATGCGATTGGCATCAAAATCTGCCAACTGAAAATGGCAGTCAACGTTGCTGGTGTATGAAAAGCAACCGTGTGCTTTGGAGTTGGCCCACTGTTTCAGAATCTGATACCCCGCGTGGGGTTCGGTTTGGCGGTAGAGATTCAATCGGTGGCCGTAGAATCCCCACGCTTGTGATGGATTGTCGGCGAACCAACGCGGGTCAGCCAAGTCAACAAACGACAGGCCAAGCTTTCGAAACGGCGGATAGGCTTGCCAAAAACCTTCATCACCACGAAAGTCTGGCAGTCCGGAATCAACCCCCATCCCCGCGCCAGTTGCAATTACAATCGCGCTACACGATCGAATTGCGTTGGCGGCTTGAGAGATTGGGTCCATGGTAT
>CAZORR010000169.1:0-4032 GCA_964582115.1 uncultured Pirellulaceae bacterium | reverse complement strand
TATGGATTAGACGTTCATGCCGTGAGCGGGCACGGGATAGTGTTGGCAGAGTTCCTTCACTTGACCGTGAATTCGTTCGAGCAACTCTTTGTCGGCTGGGTTGGAAAGCGATTCGACGATCCAGCCGCCGATTTCTTTCATTTGGTCCGCGCCCATGCCGCGCGTGGTCAGGGCAGGGGTGCCCAAACGAATGCCGCTAGGATCCATTGGTTTTCGCTCGTCAAACGGAATCATGTTCTTGTTTGCCGTAATGCCACAGGCCCCAAGAGTATCCTCGGCCAGCGTTCCGCCGATTCCTTTGGTGGTGACATCGACTAGCATCAAGTGGTTGTCGGTGCCGCCGCTGACGAGGTTTAAACCGCCGGCGAGCAATGTTTCGGCGAGTGTTTTAGCGTTGGCTTTGACTTGTTTGGCGTACGTCTTGAACTCGGGTTTGAGTGCCTCACCAAAACAAACGGCCTTGCCGGCAACCACGTGCATTAACGGGCCGCCTTGCATGCCTGGGAATACGCTACTGTTGATTTTCTTCGCGTATTTTTTCTTGCACAACACCAAACCACCGCGCGGACCGCGGAGTGTTTTATGAACGGTGGTGGTTACGAAGTCCGCGACGGCAACTGGATCGTCGTGTTCTTTGGCAGCAACTAGACCAGCGTAGTGAGCCATGTCAACAAACAGCAACGCGCCGACTTCATCCGCAATCTCGCGGAACTTGCCGTGCTCGATTTCGCGCGGGTAGGCGCTGGCTCCGGCGACGATCATCTTGGGTTTGTGTTCCCGAGCCATCTTGGCGATTTCATCGAAGTTCAAAAGATGCGTCTCCTTGTCGACACCGTAATGAACGAAGTTGTACAGTTTGCCTGACAAGTTCAGGTGCATCCCGTGAGTCAGGTGACCACCATGAGCGAGGCTCAGCCCCATGATCGTGTCGCCTGGTTCGACAGCGGTTAAGTACACCGACTGATTGGCTTGGGAGCCGGAGCTTGGTTGGACGTTGGCAAATTCGGCATTGAACAATTCTTTGGCGCGATCACGAGCAATGTTTTCCATCACGTCGACGTGTTCGCATCCGCCATAGTAGCGTCGGCCGGGATATCCTTCTGCGTATTTGTTGGTGAGTACGCTACCGACGGCTTGCATGACAGCGGGGCTGGTGTAGTTTTCACTGGCGATCATCTCAAGCCCTTCTTGTTGGCGGATGGCTTCATCGTGAATGGTTTGCCAAATGTCAGGGTCTTGTGATTGAAGGATGTTCATAGTTTTTAAACTTAAAAATGGTTGATTGGCTACTGTGTTGCAAGACGAAGGGGGAGTTGAGTGGCCGGTCAAAGCTGGTCCGGTCAGGGTTCTGCCGACTATTGTAGACGCTTACAGCGAACGTCCAAGGCACCTTTATTGTCGTTTAATGTGGCTGGTGAATCGTTGATTCGAAAGCACAATACGCCATCGGTGGGGATCGTGATCTCTCGCTTGGGGCCTGCTGCGGGTAGTGAAAGGACCTTCCAAGCCAATTTGCTTTGGGCGGTTTGTTGCTGGGCGTCGGAAAATAACACCCCGGCGGTTAACATTCCCAGCGGTTGGCCGCGATAATATTCAAGCGTCACGCCATTGGATTCGCTCTGCCAAGGATAGACTTGACCGTTGATCAAAGACTGGCCGACCTTAAAACGACCGCTTGATTCGACGGTTAGCCGGTCACCTGCTTTGACGGTTAGCCGAGTCTGCTGCCAACCGTGAGCAGTGTTAATCGAGTAGTGATGGTTTTCGGGATTGGCTTTGTCTAAGTCGACCGCTTCAATGATCCGGCTGCGTTGGATTTCGACGCCGTATTCTATTTCTTCAATGAAGATCGCCCAGTCTTTGATCAGTTGATCCCAATGAGGTTGTAGCTTTGTTTTGAAGGCAGCATTGAATGATTTGGTTGGCGAATCAGCGGATTGTTTTAATGCGTTGAAGGCTTCTTTGGTTAGCGGATGGTTGTCAAAAAACTTACAGCCTGCCCAAGACCAAGCGTAGTAACGCACGTCTCGGAACGACTCGCCGGGAATTGCCAATACTTCTTCCAATGTCATCGCAACGCCCGCTGCGTGTTCGTCCTTGATAAGCTTGACTCGGCCCCAGTACGGTGCTTCGTCACGGCTGGCCAAACGATGTTTAAGAGTGACGGAGGTTTTTGTTCGTTTATGAACGGCCAATAGTTCGGCCACTCCTTCAGAAAACCAAGGTGCACCATAGCCATTCAAAAACCATTGCATAAACGCGTGCGTTCCCTCGTGTAGCAATAAGTGCCGAGTGTAATAGGGGCCAGGTTGGTCGTACAAATAGATGTTGTGATCTTTTTGAAAACCGGCTGCGAATGGAGGTAGTTTTGTTGTAAATAACTTGGCTTGTTCGAATCGTTTTGTTTGGTTGGGTTCTTGGATTAAAAAAGCACGGAGCTTCCAGCCTTTGGTTCGCTCCAGATCAACACCAAAGTACTCGCACCATTGTGGCACCGCGGCGTCATAGCTGCGGACCAAGTCATAGGCTTTGTCAGTATCGCGAATGTCCGAAAACAAAATTAAGTGCTTGCCAGCGTAGACGCTTAAGCCAGCATCGATCACCAACTGCAGTTCAACATCCGGCGCGATCGGGATCTTGGGGTTGATCAAAGCTAACTTGGTGGCGTCCAGATCTTTGGACTGTGCCGGAAGCAAACTTGGCCAGACCAGCAGCAATGCGAGGCCACAGTAAAATTGAAATGGAGCAAGGGGCGAACGGCGAAACATAGTTTGATACAGCCTGATGTTTGAATTGGCTTTTCAGTAGCGTTTCAACTGAGTTTACCAAAAAATGCCAAATCAAACACGGTTGCTTACGGACGTAGTAACTGGGAGTTATCGCTCGGCCGCTAAGGTCAAGCTGAACGGCTTCTTGCTAACGTGGCGGGTTTCCAAGGAGTCGCTGCTTAAGCTGGGTTCTAGGAAGGGCACCGCTGTTTAGCTGCTGCTAGTTTCTCGAAAACGATAACCGATGCCGCGGACGGTTTGAACGAAGGCCGCCAGATCGCCCATCTTTTTTCGCAGCGAACGAATATGGACGTCGATCGTGCGTTCCAGCACGAGCGTGTCGCCGCCGAGTGCCAATTCAATGAGCTCCGATCGATCGAAGGCTCGACCGGGATTACGGATGAGCGTGTCCAGCAAGCGGAATTCACTGGGGGTTAAGTCGATCGATTTACCATGAATGGATGCGCGGTGTTTTAGGCGGTCGATCGAGATTCCGCCACGGGTGACAACGTCCGTTCCGCCACTTTGAAAACGTTCGTTGCGACGGCACAACGATTTTACTCGTTCGAGTAATACTCGCACGCTAAACGGTTTGACAACGTAGTCGTCGGCGCCGACGGAAAAACCAATCAGCTGATCGGTTTCTTCAGCTTTGGCCGTCAACATCATGATCGGCGTTTCGCGAGTTTGGCCGTCAGCACGTAGTTGGCGGCAGACTTCGACGCCGTCAATGACGGGTATCATTAGGTCGAGTAAAATCACGTCGGGTTGTTTGCCACGAGCTTGATTGATTCCATCTTGTCCGTCGTGGGCGCAGAACACTTGGTAGCCAGCCGATTCGAAGTTGTACTCAAGCACGCTGGCCAACGAGCGGTCGTCTTCTACGATCAGAATTTTCTTTGCCATGCTAAAACTAGATGATGAAGAGTGATGGTTAGCGTTGGAATTGGGGCCGGTAAGGAGCTACTGTTGAATGGCGATTACTTTTGTTCGGTGTTGTAAATTTCGTCGTCATGTCGGTGTCGAATGATTTCTCCATCCACAAAATAGATCACGTCTTCAGCGATGTTTTCCGCATGGTCGGCGATGCGTTCTAGATGTCGTGAGGCGGAGAAGCAGTGTAGGGCAGGTACGACTAGATTTTTGTCCTGTTTCATTAACCCTTGCAGTTCCTCAATCACCGCTAAATTGGCTTCGTCGACACGGGCGTCCATTTGAATGACTTGCTTGGCCAGTTCCACGTCGCCTTCAACAAATGAATCCA
>CAZORR010000168.1:2696-6740 GCA_964582115.1 uncultured Pirellulaceae bacterium | reverse complement strand
AAACTATTTACTAGGATCAAACTCACTCCGAATTTTTGGGGAGAGGGGCTGGGGGTGAGAGGTAACAACTACAATGCTAATCTTCATCCCTTCAGGCGGCTTGAATACTACGCATTTCCGCAGCCCAAGCAATCCAATCGTTGATCTCTTCCAAATCTGGCTTTTTGCCATTCCGAATGATACGAATGCCTTCTTTGGATTCAGCATACGGCAAAATAACATCCAACAGGCTTTGTGGCTGCATGGTCGCCAATGTTTCAGGCTCGGTAATATCGCAACCGACCAGTAACTGAGCGTCATGTCCTCGCAAGTTTGGAATTCGGCAAACGAGTCGTGCCTGATGCTGCCATTCGCGAATGACATCAGCAGTGATTCGTTTGTAATTCAACTTCGTCGCCATCGACTCCGCGGTTTGCTTTAAAAACTGATCGACCGTCAACACGTCAATCGCCTCAAATCGCTCAGCGGTCTTGGCACCAATCGACGGCGCGGCCTCCAATTGATCACCCAAGTTCAGATAAAACTTAAGTTTCTTTTTATCCTCAGCGTTAACTGATTTTTGATCAGAATCTCGGCTAGATCGTTTGGGAACAGGAGCCAAAGACGGAGCGACAGTCACTTCGCGCTCACTTCGTCGCGATCGCGAATCACGACTCCCTCGCTCATAGTTTCGATCGATAGAACTTCGGGACGAACGCGTGATTCTATCGCCACGATCAGGACGACTCGTTCGTTCACGTCGAGGTTCTCGATCCGAATCCACTCGAGGTCTCGAAGGCCGGGCGTCTCGCAATTGACTGTCGCGTGGTGAGCGACTTTGTCGAGTAGCATTTGATGCTTGGCTGTTGATGCTTCGCGGGCTGCGATGAGACTGCCGCGTTCGATCTTGTCCGTTGTTCCCACGCTCACTTCGCTGTCGCGAACTACGTTCAACGAAGTAAGGACGTTGTCGACGTTGCCAGTAATCGCGAGACTGATTTGCACTTCGCTGCAGATTCGAAACACGCTCCAAATCAATTGAATCAGCAACTCCATTTGATCGACCTGAATTCATTCGACCGTATCGCTGAATCCGCTCGAATAACGATTGAGCCGACAAGGCAATCAAATCGCTCGGCCCGTTAACCCCGGCGGCCACCAACAATCTGGCCTCCATGTCTCGGAGGCCTTGAATCGTCGACAGCAACCAAAGCTCCGATTGCCAAGCTTCAATTTGCTCTAAAGCAAGCCCAATGCCTTCGGCGTAGTCTCCGGTAATCTGGAATAGATCCGCCACGCTCAAAACCCGATGATCTTTGAAAAAACGAAGATCGTCAGGATTAAATAATCGAACTTCATGCAGCAACGTACTCTCGCTAACGGCCGGGCTTACATGAATTTTTTCGGCAAACGACTCCACGGGTAGCGAGGTGAATTGCTTCGACACTGGCGTTCGATAATTCGTTTGTGTACCAACGCGGTCATCAACAACCGGATGACTTGTTGGCGGCTCCGAATAAATTCGTGGTCGCCCACCCAGTAACACATCATCGTTACGTCGGTACTTCGACAATGGATACGGCGCGGCTTGGTTTTGCTTGATCTGTGAACGTGAAACTTGATGACGCAAGCGATCCACCCCATCAACATCTAAATCCCGCGTGCGATAACTAGGGGAATTATCTTGAATGGTTCGAGTTTCTATGGTTTGAGTTTCGCGACGAAACGGTAACGGCTGGGGGACTGGCTGCCGACCATACGAGCCATCCATCTCCAATACACGAACTTCTGGGAAACGCTCAGACAGGTATCGATGCTGCGAGAACAAGACCACTTGGTGTCCTTGCCGCACAACCTCGGTCAACAAATCAGCCGTCGGCGTGATTTGATTGTTTTCGATATGTGCAAAAACATCATCGATCATCGTTGGTAACTCAACACCATACGTGCCTTGCAATTGCTCTTTCACTGACAACGCGAGACTGATGTAAACTTGATCCTGAGTCCCCGGATGCAGTGTACCAAACGCAACACTTTGCCCATTGGCATTTTGGACTTGTAATTGCAACCGTTCCGAACGACTTTCCCTGGCAAGGTAAGCCCGAACGTATTCGCCGGCAGTCAGCCGTGCCAACCAGTTTGCAGCTCGTAACAAAATTGGATTCTTAGCGACCACGTCTGTACGAACAGTTTGCTGATTTAGGATCGATCGACGCTGATCCTCCAAACGCATAAGCTCTGCATCAATAGTGGCTACACGTGTTTGGTCAAACGCGATCAACTTGGCAACCAAATCGTCTCGCTGCCGAAGCTGACTGGCAAGCTGACGATTCAACTCATTCAACTCCCTGTCAAAACGACCTTGTTTGGCCAACCACTCCGCTCGTTCAGCCTCCAATGATGCCAACCGATTTCGTTCATGTGTCAAATCTGGCTCGATACGAACTGGCTGTGGCGCCGCGGTAGCTACTGGCCCAACGAATCGCTTACGAGCCTCAAGGTAACCTTCGTGCTTCGCACACTGACAGAATTTCGAATCGGCACGAACAATCAAATCCGCACCAGCAGGGTCATGAATCTGAATCTCTTTGATCAAACTCGCACGTCGCTGCACCAAACGTTCGATGTTCTCGCCCATCTCCGTGTAGCATCGTCGAAGTTGCTTCAGCTCAGTCGCGGCTGACTTATGTCGCAAATGCTTGTACTGATGAGACAACTCATTGCACAAACGATACAAATCATCTCGCATGTGCTGACACAAATCGCCCAATGTCCCAGCCAATTGATCGGTATCGATCCGCGATGAATCGCCCACACCGGCCCAGTGATTAGCACTTCGTTCGGCCTGGTCGACTTTACTCTCCAACGCAACTAGGATCTCTCGTGCGTTATGATAGGGATGCTCGTTCGACTCAAGCGTCAGTTCATTCCAAACCAACATCTCGTCACGTAATCGAACGCGTTGGTCTTGAACATCCGTTTGAACATTCCGCCATCGCCGAATCTGATTCTCTAATTCGTCCAGTCGGCTATACAACGAAGTATCTTCGACCGGCTTTTCGACAACCGGATAAATCACTTCCGCGGGTGTACGATCGATCCGCAGTTGCAACGACTGAATCTCTGCGTCAATTCGCGACAAATGATCGATTGAAGAATTAGATCCCAACTCGCTAATCCGTGACTGCGTGGTTGCAATCGATGCATCCAATGACGAAAGTTGACGCTGAAAGTCAATTTGGCTTGTTTCGAGCCGCAAGATATCAGCTCGCTCATTTTTCAACGAAGTTATCTTTGCTTCGATTGCAACCAACTGGTGCTGCAATGCTTCGAGATTCTGCTGGCGACTTAACAATCCGGAATCGTCGCCGGCAGCTTGTACACCTAATTCAACACCGAGCTCACGATGGAGTACCGTTGCTAAGCGACTCGCATTTTCACGCGTGTTGCGACAACTAAAATTGAACACGGTATCGTAAACCGTCGGTGATACATTGGCCGTCAAATCCGCCTGTGTAATTGGAGCGGTAGGTTGATAACCGTCGAGTGCCTGTACTGACAAGAGGTTTTCAGATCCTGGGCGACGATGTAAATCGAAACGCTGACCGACCAGATTTACTCGGCTACGTCCGACACGAGCATTGGTTGTAGCAGCGTATTCGCCTGGCTGACCAAACAACAAGTCTTGGAAAAAATGTCGGACCGCGGACTTACCTGCCGCTTTTTCACCATACACGAACGTCAAACCGTTCGATATTTCGTTCAGTTGGACTGGCTGCAAGCCTGGGGCTGCATCAATGTCAATTTGTTCCAGCTTCATTTGTTCGCTCCATGTTGAGCATCCAAACGCTCCGTTTAGACGATGCCGCCTAAACTCGTAACGTCATGGATGTCGACTCCGTTCGACGATTCACGGGTGTGTAGATTGGTTAGACTTCAAAATTTAATCTAGAGAGTTTTAAAAGCATAGGTTGATCTACACTGCTAGCAGCGCCTCACCAAGTGCTTTATTGATTTGCCATCACACAAAAGAACCGGCAATCAGCCAAAGTCGCCTTTTGCTCC
>CAZORR010000168.1:0-2596 GCA_964582115.1 uncultured Pirellulaceae bacterium | reverse complement strand
TGCACTACTTTTTCACTGCCACCATGTAGGCAATCCAGCAAGGCGCACTCGGACTAACGGTCCGTCGACTCCACTCGCCAGTGTCCTCGCCGTCTTCATCTTCCTCTTCAAAGTACACGTGCGATTCAGCAAACCCAGCCTCCTCCAGCATCTCACGCACTTCTGGCAATGTCCAAAAACGCCAGTGATATTCAAACGCTCGCTTGAGCTTACTTCCGTCTTTGAACTTAAAAGAGATCGCAAACGAAGCATCGTGATTGACAGGGTTATGAGAAACCTGCTCCCACAAATACTTAAACCCGCGCTTGCCTTTTTTGATGGTCCGTTTATCAACGTGCCCTTCAATAAAACAATCCCCGCCCCCCATCATGTCCATGACCATCACACCATGATCATTGATATTGCTAAGCGCAGCCTTGAAGTAAGCCACCACTTCGGCGCGAGTCTTAAAAATCCAAAACGAAAAATTCTGAGCCGCCAAGACATCCACGCGAGGACGATTGAGCTTCCGGACGTCCTGCTCCAACAAACGCACTCGTTTCTGTTGGGCGTTCGTTAGCTTCGCCAAATTGTGATCGCGGCCCCACTGCAATGTCTCCGGACACAAATCAACCCCCAGCGCCGTTCGTCTTGGACTGGTCGCAACCCAATTGCAACACACCGCAAACGTACCGCAAAAATCTTCACGCAACGAATAAGGCTTCTCCTTAAACACATCGCGATAGGCTTGCTCAAAAAATTCGACTTCGTGGTCCGGCGACTGAACGGACTTTTGATAACAAAGAAACTTATCCGCTTTTTCAGCGAGCGTTTTTTTCGATTTGGCCATTGGGTCGGTTGGCTATGGTAATTTGTATGGGTCGGCAAATGACCGAACTTACAATGGGTCTAAAGTATTCAACATCCACTCGAATAAGCTGGCGGCGGGCCTCGCTTTTTTCAAGCTTTACATTCAAAATTGAAAACAGCCGACATGCATGTCGGCCATTTGATCTTGGCGGGACTCAACCAAAGGAACCAGTCCTCCAAAAGCGCCTCATCCGCCAATTCGGCCACAGTTTAACATATTCGGGATCGAACCCAATGATGTTTTTTACCAACTCATACAGCGTCTTAACAAAAACTTAATAACAACGGCCCAACGTGAATTGGCCAGCATATTGCCACCTTTTTAAATCAGCCAATCGAATCAACGAGGCATTGCGGCTAAAATCGGTTTTCGAGCCAGAAAATGCGATTTCCGTAGTATTTGGACAAAGCCCCGTCATACCAACGCTGAATCGCTGTTACCAACGCTGAATCGCTGTTTCGCCCCGATCGATATCGCTCCTGTTTTTGAAAGGATTCAATGCGTCCCAATACCCCGCCCAACGATAAATGCCCCCATCAGGGCGAAGCCACCTGCCAGCTGGTTTGCAAGTACAACCATTTCGAATCCGACGATCTCACCATCGACGCTTACGAATTGAAATGCCTCAACTGTGGCTGGCGAGACACCATCGGCTATCGTAGCGACGAAATGGACGACGAACCGGACGACGTGAACGTCAAGCAATGCCCGTTTTGCGAACTAACGGATCTATGCGCCGGAAAAAACCCGTGCCAAGCAAACTCAGATACTTAAAACAAAGCGTCCAAAGTGGCATACGCTTCCAGCTTGTGGTCCACCGAAATAAAAACTCACAGCGTAAGCAAGCAAGCGCATTTAAGCAGACCAGCCACCATACTAGAACCTCATGCCACTACCTCGGCACCATTACTACGGGAAAATGTAACGCAACAAATTGCGAATTGGCTGGCCGTCCATGTAGGCCGTTGGCTGACCGATAATCCCTTGCCCAAGTCGGGCTCCCTGTGCGGACACGATCGGCAACAAAGGCGTATAAGCCCCAGTGCCAAACAACCCATTCGAAAACCAACCGCCGCTGCCTAACGTTCCCGTCGACCTAAATTGCGGAACACCCAACCCCGTCTGAAACTGCTGTCCACCCAGCGGTTGAACCTGATAGTTGGCACCGGCTTGCCCCAAGAAACCGCCGAACGTCGAACCAACGCTTGGGCCCAACGAAGGCACTTGATTGGCCGCTTGGTTAGGGGCCTGATTTACCGCTTGAGGACGAAAGACCGGTGCCGGAGTCGTCGGCGCGGGAACTGGAGCCGGAGCTGCCACGCAACAGCGCTGAGGCACACAACAGCATTGCGGCTTGGCAACGTTGTTCGCAACCGACGTCGCCTGTTTCGCAACCGAGGTACTATTGGTAGTCGATGACGTGGGCCAAGCTGCACGAGCAACCGCACTATCGCGATTACCAGTCGTGGTCGAACTCACCTGCTGCACGACGGGTTGATTGAATCTCGAAGTGGTCGGTCGTGGGGCAGTTGTTGCACGAGTAGCACTTCCTTGCGGAGCACTCGCACGTGTGGCGCTTCCTTGAGGAGCACTTGCACGTGTGGCCGCTGTCGGCTGGGCAGCGCCGCTAGCCGGAGCCTGCGGTGCACGATAACCAACCGTGCTGGACTGACGTTGCAAACGAGCTTGCTCCTGCTGTGCAAGCCACTGTTGATATTGTTGATACTGCCACTGTTGAAATTGCTG
>CAZORR010000167.1:0-6751 GCA_964582115.1 uncultured Pirellulaceae bacterium | reverse complement strand
TTTTGAAAATACGACCTGAAGTTCGATGTACCCCGTCGCGTTCATGGCATTCGCCAATGTCAGACCAGTCCAGTACAAACACGCCACCGTCGGGGCCAGACAACAGTTCGATCCCACGAAACCATGGGTCTTGAGTTTTGAAATAATCGGGACCATGAGTGGCGATGTAGCCATTGCCGTGACGCTCGATGATTTCGCTATTGATTCGGCGGCCGTGAAAGTTGGCGGTTAGAATTTTGTTGTGGAATTCCTGTGGCCAGTTATGGCCTTGATAAATCAGCATCCCACAGTGAGCGTGACCGCCGCCAGCTTGATCCGTCGCATCCGACAACGCCGATTTCTTCGCGTCGTTCCATTTTTCTTTTTGGGTATCCCAGTGGACATGGTCAGCGGTTTGCGGAATCACTTGATAGGTGTGCGGATTGAAATGCGCGCCGTACATCCGTTGAAAGCGAGCTCCCGGCACGACATGAAACAAATGGCCGATCACGGTGTTGATCATGAACATCTCGCCGTGCTGGTCGAAGTCAAAACCCCAAGGGTTGGTAGAGCCATGGGCAACCACTTCGAACGTATGTGATGTGGGATGAAATCGCCAGATGCCGCAGTTGAGACTCTGACGTTGTGACGCTGTCGAACCAGGGCGACCAACGAGCGAGGTTTCTAAGATTCCATGGCGACCGTACAGCCAGCCATCAGGTCCCCAACGTAAGCCGTTGACGATGTTGTGACGGATTTTGTTGTTCGCAAAACCGTCCAGCAAGATCTCTGGATCTCCGTCAGGCCGATCGTCTGCGTCTCGGTCGGGGATGAAGATTAAATGAGGGGCTGACGTCAGCCAGACGCCACCAAAACCAAGTTCGATTCCGGTTAGTTGTTTTCCTTGATCCCAGAAAACTTTTCGAGAATCAAACACGCCGTCGTTATTGGTGTCCTCAAAAATCAAGACGCGGTCTTTTAGATTCAGGTCAAAATTCCCAGGCCGTTCCGAATAGGTGTAGCATTCGACCACCCACAATCGTCCGCGGTAGTCGAACGTAGCGGCTACCGGTTGATGGACTTCGGGCTCATAGGCGGCAAGCGTGGCGCTAAAGCCCGTTGGCAGTTCGATCATCGCCAACGCGTCTTCCGGCGGCGTCATTGGAATCGTCAACGGTTGGCTATTGGGGATGTCTTGTTCGGACTTAGTTTGACCGTGCAGGGTTGAACCAATCAACATCAGCAATAGACAAGCTAAGCGGACGAAATGCAGGATCAGTATAGCGCGTAACACGTTGGCTAACTCGGATTAAACAGGTTGTTGATTGAGTAAGTTATCGGTGAGCTAAATGACTGCCATCAAACTCCGGATTCGTAAGTCGATCGCGTTAGTAGGATAATGCGCAATAGCACTCACTTTAACCCCGAATGGGCTGAGAGGCTGTAGTCGATGGCGTGAACCATGGGTAAAAACACCCCTTATATAAAAATGTTGCTCCCGCACGATGGGTTTTAGGCATTTCACTAATGCTGGCAGTCGCGGGCATCCGACCAGTGGTTATCATTTAAGGCTTACTTACTTTCGAACGCAATCGATCTGGCACTATGCTTTTCAACTTTCAAAATGTCTCCGCCTACCGCACAACGACTCTCGCCCTCAACAAGATCTCGTTCACCATCGAAGCCGGCCAACACACGGTGATTCTTGGACCTAACGGCGCTGGCAAATCAACGTTGCTGAAATTGCTCTACCGCGAACTCTACCCAACGCTTGAGGGCAATGGTTGCATGGAACTGTTTGGACGATCTCGCTGGAATGTCTGGCAGCTTCGTGACCGGATGGGGATCGTGTCACTGGACTTGCAACGACGTTATAACTCGGAAGTCGTCGGACGAGATGTCGTGTTGTCGGGTTTCTTTTCTACCATTGGCAATGTCCGCGAAGACGAACTTACTGAAAAGCACATGGACGTTTTCAATTCAGTCGTGGCCGAGTTACAGCTTGAGACGTTGTTAGAAAAACGTTTCCGTTATCTGTCGACAGGCCAACAGCGGCGTTGCTTGCTGGGAAGGTCTCTCGTCAACGACCCCGAAGTGTTGGTACTGGACGAACCCACCGCCGGCTTGGACGTGCCTTCGATGTTTCGTTACTTTGACACTGCCAAAAAATTAATCACGTCGGGTAAAACCATCGTACTGGTCACGCACCATGTCCACGAAATTCCTCCTGAGATCGACAACGTGATCTTGCTGAAAAACGGCCAAGTGTTCAAGCAAGGCGACAAGCAAACGTTACTGACCGAAGTAACGCTCTGCGAACTATTCGATGTGAACTTATGCCTGACACAACAGAATGGCCACTACAGTATTAGCCCGAAGTAGGAAGGTCGACGACGTCTACGAACTTCGGTGTTAGCAAATTCGAGAATCCCGACGTAAGGCGACTCCAGCTAAGTTTCAATTTAGTTTGGCCGGACCACTAGTCGGGTTCGTTTGTGATGGTGACTCGTACGGTTTTGATTTGCCGACGAGTTGATTCAAGGATGATTAGTTGGACATTGCCGATCGATACCTCATGGCCAGAACGAGGAATCTCATTGATTTTGTTCATGACCAATCCGGATACGGTTGCGTATTCGTCGTCCTCGGGCAATTCGATTCCCATGCGATGATTCAACACTGAAATGTGCATCGTGCCCAACACTTCGGCTTGGCGGTTATTCAAAAACGTAATGTCATCACTGATATCCTTGTCGGTTTCGTCAACGATCTCTCCGACGATTTCCTCTAGTACGTCTTCAATCGTGACGACACCAGCGACTCCGCCATACTCGTCTTTGACGATCGCCATGTGAGTTCTTCCACGTAAGAACGTTTTAAGCATTTCGTCAAGCATTTTTGTCGCGGGGACTTCGATGGGCGCCCGTAGTAATTTTTGCAATGGACGCGGTTTGCTTAGTCGAGACTCACGCAACAAGTCTTTGGCAAATAACAGGCCGACAACTTGATCGAGTGATTCGTCGTAAATTGGGATTCGAGTTCGTCCGGATTGAATCACGAATTCCAACATTCCGTCCCAAGATGTGGATTGGTTGAGTGCGTCGACTTTGTTACGAGGCGTCATGATGTCGCCGACGGTTTTGTCGTCGAGTTCCATTACACCCTCGATCATGTCACGGGTGTTGGCTTCTAGATAGCCATCGTGTTCACCTTCGGAAACCATAGATAGAATTTCTTCTTCGAATGCTTCTTCTTCGGATTCTTCTGGTTCCTCGTTTCCGCTGGCGCGAGAGAATAGTTCTTCGAACACTCGTCGGCCGACGACCAGTGGCCAGCCCAGTAGTGAAATCACGCCCCAAAATCGCCAAGTGCGATAGAGAAACGGCACAGCCGAACTTTGCGTAACCGCCCATGGAATCCAATGATTGGTTAGCAGTAATGCGAAACCCAACGCAATGCCGTATATCAGAATGTCCACAACAGATGGTGTGGCGATCTCGCGATAGCTCAGCAACCAATAGAACATGGAAGTCGCCAAGGCAACGGTCCCGATCAATTGTAGGAAGCCACAGCCCACTTCCATTTGGTCGCGAAGCTCAAAGATGTCGCTGAAACGCTTGGGTTTTTGCCGGTTCTTGCAATAGTCTTCTAAGTCATGCCAAGCGATTTCGTTCAGTACTAACGAACCAATTGACGCGAAAGCATTCACAGCCAAACCAATGATCGTTGATATTAGAAGCCACGACATTAGTTTTGTCTCTCGTTTGTTTGGTTTTGTGGCTCTCCATCAAATCCGCGGTGCTGAATGTTAAAACGAGACAAATACTCTTTTTCGGCGGCTCGCATTTCAATCGCAGCAGTGGGCTGTTTGTCGTCGTAGCCGACTAAGTGCAGCATTCCGTGGATCACGTACAGCAACAATTCTTCTTGCATGGTGCTGCCAACGTCTTCGGCTAAAGTTGCTGCCGTATCAGTACTGACGATTAGTTGGCCCAAGAGCGCTCCGGTGTCTTCGTTCCAGTCCAAAACGAAACTAATGACATCGGTTTCGTAGTCGTGTTCAAGGTATTGTCGATTGAGGTCGCGAATCGTAGGGTCGTCGACGATCGCAACACTAATTTCTGCTTGGCCAATCTCATGATCGTCAGCGATCATTTGGATCGCAGCAATCAGCGGAGCCGCGTCGAAATCAGCGTTTTGCTGATCAGCAATTTCAATGGTGTGAGATGTTTGGTTCAAGGTCATTTCGCCGGCTGGTTATCCTGGTTGCTTTTCTGGATATTTGACTCGGGCGTGGTACATCGCGTTTAGCGATTTAATCAGTGACTCTTCGATTGAATTGAGTTGTTCGATGGTGATTTGGCACTCGTCGAATTGGCCATCGTCCATTTTTTTCTTTGTGACTGTTTTGACAAGCCCCTCAATCCTAGAAGGCGCCGGATCACGAAGCGCTCGGCTGGCGCTTTCTACGGTGTCGGCTAGCATCATCACGGCGGCTTCGGGCGTTTGTGGCTTCGGACCGGGATACCGAAAGTCGCCTTGGTCCAGTGCGGCATCTTGGTCTGGGTTTTCATTCTTTTCAAGCATTTGTTGTTCAGCTCGGCGGTAGAAAAACTCAACCAATGTGGTGCCGTGGTGTTGCTCAATCAAGTCGATGATCCGACGCGGTAAACGGTGTGTGCGGGCGATTTCGGCACCGTCTTTAACATGGGCAATGATCACCAAGGTGGACATGGTGGGGGCAAGATCGTCGTGTTTGTTGACGCCACCACCTTGGTTTTCGATAAAGTAGTCCGGCTTTCGTAGTTTTCCAATGTCATGAAAATAGGCCGCGACTCGGCAAAGTAACCCATTGGCGCCGATGGCTTCGGCTGCCGCTTCACTCATCGAAGCCACGTTGATACTGTGATTGTAAGTGCCGGGGGCGCGTTGAACGAGTTCTTTAAGCAATGGATGGTTCGCGTCGCTTAGTTCAAGTAAGCTAATGTCGGTTTGAATATCGAACAAGCGTTCAAGAAAAGGCAGTACGCCTGTCATTAACAAACCCGCGACCGCCGCACCGCCAGCAAACCAGAGTGCGTTTTTGGTGGCTGCCCAACCGAACGGTTGTCCTAGCATGTAGTCAGCACCCAATGCCGTCGGCAGCACCAATACGGCAACCATTAGGCCGACACTGACTAATTTGGTGCGACTTCGAATCTTCCGACACATCAATGCTGACGACGAAGATGCGGCTGCTAAAATAACAAACTCTGACATGCCGAACCCATGAGAGATCGTAAACGCAAACGAAACCAATGCTCCTAGCAGCAACGCCAGTTCAATGTGGTACGCGATCGCAATGGTGATCGAAAACATCGTGATCGGAATGATTTCCGCTCGCCATTCACTGTGGAGGGTGACCAGCCAAGCAATGGTTAGGGTCGTGAAGATCAGGCCAAGCAATATCGAAAACTGTTTAAAATCGCTCAGTAATTCCTTGTCTCGGAAAAACAAATACTGTGAGATCAATAAAAACATGCCGGCGTAGAGGCCGAAAAAGAAAACCGACCTGAGCAGCTTGTCGGTGACGGTGCTGTTAGCGACTTTTGTATTGTGTTCGGCGCGGAGAATTTTGATGTCGTCTTCGTTGAGTGGAACGCTCGCTCGGATGACGCGAGAGTCAGAAACGATTGCGTTTCGATCGGACTCCAAAGGGTCGCCGGGCGCGAAAACTTTCATTTGTTGCTTTACTTCACGAGCAGCGGCTTCGGCTGCTTGTACCGACCGGTTTTTGTCCCACGATAATGTCTCTGGCAATTGCGGCCGCAGCCATTCAAAAAGTCGCTGGGCAACAAATTGTGGTTCGGTGATCGTTTCCGATTCGTTGGAGATTTCCTCAATCAAACGTTCTCGCAACGTGTCAACGATTTCAGCGATCCTTACCTCCGAGACCTTCACCACTCGTGAGCCGCCGGCGAAGTTGCCTTTGTTGAAGACCTCAATTTCATCGAAATTGCCTTTGTCGACGCCGTGTTCTAGTCCTTTTAATAACCCATTTTCATCAATGTCAATGAATGCTTTTTTTACGGCGCTGCGCAGTTTGGTTAGTTTTTCGTCGGCGCCAATGGCTTCTTTAAAGTGAGCAAACGTCTCTTCGGTTGGCTTGGCTAGCGGCTTGTTTTCGGTAGGCGGTTTGTTGTCATCAGGGGGGAGATAGAATTTGTCCCAGACTTTGGTGGGTTTGGCTTCTTCGTAGTTTTTTTGAACGATCAAAAAAAGATCTTCGGTCAACGCGCTCCGCAGTTGGTCTAGCAGCAGGGTGTCGTTTTCGTAGTAATTGCGGAAGTTACGCAACACCCGTTTTTGCTCGTCGTCAGTGGCCCGCAAGTCAGCGAACTGGAATTGGGTGTGGGCGTGCAGGTTGCGATGTGGGGCTTCGCGTAAACGATACTTGAAAGGCGGTTCCCACCCGTTCATGACCAGCAATAACATGACCGTGGCGAAGGTGCACAGGCCAATCCGAAGCCAAACGTCACCACGACGAAGGAACTCAATGACGAGCTGATGTGGGGCTTTGGGCGCAGCTGGAATCCAGCGATTGCGATTTGTTGATGAGGTGGACATTGCTGGCGATTAGTTTTTTATTTGGTGGAACTGTTGCCAGTACGGGATCTGGAGTCGTTGTCGTGAGGGCCATCATAAGCGTTCACAATGTCAGTAACCAATTTGTGGCGAACGATATCTTGGCCGGACAATTTAGTAATGCCAATACCATTGATGTTTTTTAATC
>CAZORR010000166.1:0-6764 GCA_964582115.1 uncultured Pirellulaceae bacterium | reverse complement strand
CTTCCACGATCGGTGGCGTCCCAGCTTCAAATCGAGCCGGCAGTTCGCCTTGGGTGAACCCTTCGGTGGTGACTCGGTCGATCATGCTGCCACCGCCCAGAAAAGGCGGCATGGATTCAAGGATGTCCTGCTTGCCCCATAAAATTCCGATCCCGGACGGGCCAACCATCTTGTGACCACTAAACGCAACAAAGTCGGCGCCCCAAGCCTGTACGTCGGTTTGGCTGTGCGGTGTATGCTGAGCCGCATCGACCAATACCTTCGCGCCGACCGCATGAGCAAGCTTCACTAAATCAACCACCGGCGTGATTGTTCCCAACACATTGGATACCGCAGCAAAGGCAACCATCTTGGTGCGATTGGTTAGCGTTTCCCGAAAGTCATCCAAATCAAGATCACCCGCAGAATCGATATTGGCAAACTTCACCACCGCGCCCGTTCGAGCAGCCAGTTGCTGCCATGGAACGATATTGGAATGGTGTTCGAAGATCGTCAGCAAAATCTCGTCGCCAGCGGACAAGTTTTGATTGCCCCACGCGTGAGCGACCAAGTTAATCGACGCCGTGGTTCCAGAAGTAAAAATCACTTCGTTATTGTGTGGCGCGTTGATGAAACGCTGCACGGCAGTGCGAGCATTCTCGTACTCGGCCGATGATTGCTCGCTCAACCAATGAATGCCGCGATGAACATTGGCATAAGTAGACCGATAGCAACGGTCCATCGCGTCGAGCACTTGTCGTGGATGCTGAGTCGAGGCGCCGTTGTCTAGGTAGATCAAGTCTCGCTGACGATGGATCTGTTGATCCAAAATCGGGAAGTCTTTTCTAACTTCAGTGGCCGAAAAGGCGGCATGGGTCATCTTGTGGGTCTTTCTTTCAATTTGTCTCATCAAGCATATGCAATGCCACCTTAGTCGGCAATCAACGGCAAGCGATCAACCGGGATCGGTGAAATTCCGATGGCAGCACTGACGAGTTGATTAACGTATTCGGATTTTGAGCCGTTGCAAAAAACGTGGGCGATCGGCTGGCCCTTTTCAATAGCGTCACCAATCTTAGGCAAGAACTCAATTCCTGTTGAATGGTCAATCGGGTCACCTAGTTTCTTCCGACCACCACCCATTTCAATTACCGCTAATCCTAATCGCTCCGCATTAACTCGGCTTAAAAATCCACTTTCATTGGCAAGCACGGGCTGTTTGTTCGCCAATGATCGCTGAGCTTCAATGTCGCCGCCATGAGCCTTAACCATCTCGACAAGTCGTTGATAGGCTTCACCGGAATCGATCTTTTCTTGCAGGGTCTGACGAGCCTGATCCGTTGAATCGCAAACTCCAGCTTGATTCAACAGACGAGCGGCTAACTCCAACGTCAGCTCCGTGACATCCGTAGGCCCTTCACCTTTCAAAACTTGGACGGATTCATCGATCTCTACCGCATTACCGATCATGTTTCCTAGCGGTTGATTCATGTCGGTCACAATCGCGGTCGTTTTTAACCCCAGCTGATTGCCAACCGACACGAGGCTCCGCGAAAGCTCACGAGCTTGGTCGAGCGTTTTCATGAACGCGCCGCTGCCCCATTTTACGTCCAGAATCAGAGCTTGATTACCAGCGGCGATTTTCTTTGAAAGAATCGATGCGGTGATCAACGGAATAGAAGGCACCGTCCCGGTGACATCGCGAAGTGCGTAGAGCCGTTTGTCAGCAGGAGCTAGCGACTCCGATGCCGACACGATCGAACAGCCACAAAAATTAACCACACTGCGAAATTCGTCGCTGGACATTTCCGTCCGATAGCCTGGAATCGACTCAAGCTTGTCCAAAGTTCCGCCGGTTGCCCCAAGCCCCCGTCCGGAAACCATTGGCACGACCACACCACAGCATGCCAGCAGCGGTGCCAGCGGAATGGAAACCTTGTCACCGATCCCGCCAGTAGAGTGCTTATCAACAGCCGGAGGACTGGCTGGCCATTTCATTTGCTCGCCCGACTCTAGCATGCAGCGGGTGAACGTCGTGGTTTCACTTGCTGTCATGCCTTGAAAATAGACCGCCATTGAAAACGCGGCCATCTGATATTCCGGGATTTCACCGCTGGTATAGCCTTTGACAAGGAATTCAATTGAATTGTCTTCAAGCGATTTACCGTCTCGCTTGTCGGCAATGATTTGTGCGGCGTTCATTGGCTTGTGATCTAAAAATGAAATATGAAACGAATATCGTACCAAAACTGAGCATTGACGAGATCAGGGCAGTAGATGCGTCGTGTTAATTTGTAGCGATTGACCAAATTGGTTCAGTTACTGTGGATTTCGTGGTTGTGCCGGTTTTAACCGTTCTATCGGTCGATCGGGTCGTTCCGGTTTTTCTCGCCTTATGGTTCTGCTTGTACCGATTCTGAGGCTAATACCGGTTTCCTGTCTATGCAAGGCAAAATCGGCTTTCGGCCCCACCCATCAAAGCCTCGTTTGATTATGCACTTATTGTCTCGCAAATTAATTTTCGTTTGCAGTTTCGTATTGGTCTGTCTGTTAATAACAGGGACCGTACGCGGCCAAATCAATTCCGGTCACGCAATCATTGATCATAGCTCGATGTCTCCAGATAGCTGGTCAGCACCGCCCGTCAGAAACGCGATTCCGTTTATTGCTCCCAATGCTGTCCCTGCCACCGCTGCTACGAATGGTTTAGCCGAACGGTTTAACTTCCCTAACGATACGACAGTCGCTTCACCACGTCACCCATTGGCTACATCAGGGCAGTTGGAAAAAAGTGTTTTGAGCGGACCAACTTCGCCAAGAAGTGCTTCGCCTTCGATCCCTAATCTGAATGCTGCTACCGCAAATGATTTTCGCCTGCAAACTGGCTCGCTACTCCGTCAACCTGGCGACACTGTAAAATCCCCCTTTCAACAAGCAAAGTACAGGCAAAGCAGTACAGCCAGTTTACCGTCGAGTGGCTCCAACCAAGACTCGATTCCTAACCCGTTCTTATCGGGTACTGGCACACCGGGAGCAATCCCCCTTACGAATACTGACAAATTGGGCTTCGCTCCTACCGCCGAAAACAATTTCCCAGCGACCGATTTAACGCACGCTCCTACAGTGTCCTCACCGACAGTTAGCGGACCCCTAGCCCCCAACGACCGATACCCACTTGGTATCAACAGTGGAAGCCTACTAGCAACACCGGAAAGCCCCACGCTTCCACATGCCGATTTTATCCAACAGCCAATCATCCAACAGCCGGTAATTCAACAACCGGTAATTCAACAGGCAATCAACGGCCTACCGACATTTCGACCAGACCTCGGTCACCGCACACCCAACCCAACCTTCCGTGGCCGCGATCACGATAGTGGGTTGAAATTAGATTTTGAGGATAAGAAAAAAGAGTATCCTGGTCTGGGAGAAATTTTGGCAACTGGCCGATACTTTGGTTCAGTTTCCGCACTGGTCCTACAGCCTGCTTTTCAGCAAAACAGCGTCATCACCGAATTCAACTCGTCGGCCTCTGCAGCAACCTTTGCCAGTTCCCAGTCGTTTGATTTCGATTACGAAGGCGCTCCACGACTGCGACTCGGTTTTGAATCCAGATTCGGACCAGGGGTGGAGCTAGACTATTGGCAATACGATCAAGGGTCAAACGTTTCTGAATTCACTTCTAACGGTAGCAATTCGGGCCAGCTTAGCTCCGGACTGTTTGGGCCAAGCACGCTTACCACGTTAGAAGCGGTCAACGCCGGCGATCGACTTTCGGCGGTTCATTCGATTGACATTGAAACCTTCAGTGTCACGTTTTTCAAAGAAATCAAATTCCCAATTTCTAGACTTAACGGAATGTTTGGTTTCCAATACGCAAGCGTCTTTCAAGAACTCGATGCTGAATTAACCGATGCTGGTGGAAATGTTACTGGCGCAATACGTTCGACATCAGACCTGCGTGCTTACGGGCCAAAAGTTAGGTTCGAATATTATCGCCCAATCGGGCACACTAAACTTGAGTTCATTACCGCGTTTGGTGGCAGCGTCCTATTCGGTGAACGCGACCAAATCGTAACCAACTTGCAAACCCCAGCCGTCAATCGATTCGGGGCCGACGAATATGTTTTGACAAGTGATTTTTACGGTGGTGTTCAGTGGAAAAAACAAACCGCAGAAAACCGTGGTTATTACGCTCGAATAGGTATCACCCATCAGTCGTGGGTCGGTGGCGGTTCGGCCGTAAGTTCTGAAAGCAACTTTGGCCTCCGCGGGTTCGCCTTCGAAGTCGGTCTCAACCGCTAAACGCTGGTCTCCAGTGAAATGTAGCCGGAGTCGGCAGGCTTCGGGGGGCTGGTTCGGCAAGACTTGAACTCGGTCGAGCCCAACTACGACGACGTCTCTAGCTTTTCAACTAAAACAACCTTCTAGGCTCTACTTGCCTCTTCCCAACCCATACTTGGCAATCGTATACAAAATCTTGTAACCTGCTCGCATACTACCCGTGATCGTTCCACTGATTTTGCTTTCCCCAATACGACAACGATAAGGGACCGGGATTTCGATCGTTTTCAAATTAGCCCGAGCAGCTTTGATTTGCATTTCGATCGTCCAACCAAAATTCTCGTCGATCATTTCCAGGGAGCACAATGATTGATAATCAATCGCGCGAAACGGTCCCAAGTCGGTGTACTTGATTCCGAACAACCACCGCATCAAAAAGCAGGCTAACTTATTCCCGTAAATGCTCTGCATCGGCATCGCACCTGGTTCACGCTCGCCTAAAATACGTGAGCCGAGCACAAAGTCAGCTTCACCAGCAAAAATGGGCTGCACGAGGTCGGTCAAGCATTCGGGGTGATCGCTGTAATCTGCGTCCAGGAAAACCACCACCTTTGGCTCAGATTCCCCGGCTTCAATTCTCTCTCGGATCGTCGCCAACCCTTTCAGACAAGCTGAACCATAGCCGCGTTGAGACTCAAAGGCGACGATCGCGCCCATTTCTTCGGCAACCGTGGCAGTCCGATCAGACGAATCGTTATTCGCAACGATAACGTTACGTACCTTAGGCAAATCCTTAAGCACCAGCGGCAGCGATTGCTCTTCGTTATAAGCAGGAATCACCACATCCACCGAAGATTCGATCGCTGCAGAACTAGAGTCAATCTGCTTTAGAGATTGGTTGTCCATCTAGCTACCCTCAGTAAGTTTGCATCGGTTGATAAAGCGTCAAAGAATCGACACTCAAACTATAACCAAAGACGCGGCAAGGGACACCGGTGTACATGTCCCTTGCGGCAGGTTAACTAGTAGCGACCGTTACTCGGCACTCGTTATATCACCATCGGCATCGACTTAACGCGAAGCTGATCCCTGTGAAGACGATCCCTGTGGCGCAGGAGCATAACTACTGCTGCCCGATCCACCGCTTGCTTCTTGGTACGACGGTTGGCCTCCGTGAGTTTGGGAGCCCTGCGGGCTTGTCGGAGAGCTATAAGAATTGGCTCCCGAAGTGCGGCAACCCATTGCAGACAAGCAGCAAATACCAAACAGGAACAACGAACCTACAATAAAACTTCTCATCTCAAATCACCTTCCTTAGAACATTGAGACCGATTTAGCAAAAGACACTATCGGGTAAAACTATATCGAAATATCACTTAATCTCCAACCGCATCAAAACTGCGATCCAAGCTTAAAGCGAAAACACTCCATTGAAAAAACTCTAAATCACAACTGCCAAATCACACACAAATTGATGTGTGATTTGGCATATGTCGGATACAATTACTGGTTGGTCACCTAAATTAACGACCACAACCACATGATCGTCGCGGTCGATAGAAACTACCGGGGTGGTAATTTACTGGTGTCGAATTATAAACTGGGCCAGCGACACAAACTGGGGTGGGCGGAAACGCTGCTGGCGCCACCTGAATTGGAGCAGCACAAGGTGCGGCGGCTCCGTGGTTGCAGCTTGAGCAGCCAGAGTTGTAACTCGGGCTGCCAACGGGCCGACTAGAACTACCGACTGACCTGCTAGAACTGCCAGGCTGAGCAAAATTTTGCTCGGCAGGCATTGGTGCGGGCTGCTGGTAGGTCGAGGTCAGTACAGGAGCAGGGCTGCGTGTTGCTGAACCTTGTGGTGCTACACCTCGCGTCGATGACCCCTGCGGCACAGCGCTTCGTGTTGATGAGCCAAGTGGCGCGGCGCCTCGTGTAGCTGAACCATATGCGGCCGAGCCGCGTGATCCAGACTGGGCATTCGCAGTATCTGCAAGCATCGCCACACAAGCACACAAGCCAAACATCACGGCTGTTTTGGTCAGAGAAAATTGAAACATGTTAGGTAAGGTCCTTGGTGGATATATAAGAAAGGCCCAAGCCAGGCTGGCTGTTTATTTAATAGGCCTGCAAATGATCATATTTGTGGCTTAGATGCTCTTCAAGGCTGCAGCCTTACAGGAATTACAAGAATATTGCTATCGAACAAGAGAACCACCTAAAAACATGTGGATTATCATACGTTTGCCGAGCAAAATGAGATAGCGAAAGATGGGGCAGTGCACAGCACGCCTCGTAAGCAAGCGCATTTTGGAGTTTACAGTAATCGGCTAAAGCCGATTCTTCCGCCCCAAAAGCGGATACTACAAACCCGCCAGCCTCTAGCCTGATGGCACTCACTTTAAACCCCGAATGGGGTGACATATTGTAGCCATGGGTGTAAACCCATGGGCAAAACGCCAGTCGTATAAAAGCCCTGAAGGGGCGACATGTATTTCAAT
>CAZORR010000165.1:0-6774 GCA_964582115.1 uncultured Pirellulaceae bacterium | reverse complement strand
CAACTTTCTTGGTCGTTTGTTTGGCAATGGGCCAACAATCCATCGCTCAAGAAACCGCAGCTTCCACTGCTACGCTAAATAGGCAACTGGTCCACGAAGCCAGTTCGCTGATCGACGTATCCATACAAAATGGCTTCGACCGTGATAAAGTCGATCAATTGTTCCGCAGTGCAACTCTGAGCGACGGAAGCGTTGAAAATTTACTGGCATGGCTAGCCGAATCGCGAGAAGACATTACTCAACCCCGTGGACAAGTTGTTGCAGAAATCGAGGTCCAGATTGCGTCTCGTCGCGGGGATCTTAAACGAGCCGCTGAAGTACTGGACAAACTGCTAGAGATCAAAACGCTTCGCGACCAACGCATTGATTTGCAAATTTGGCACGCCAAACTACATGACGCGTTGGGCGATGTCCCTAAAGCGCGGGAGCTGTATGAAAACCTAGCCAAGCAAAACCTTAGCGACCAACAACAGCAAACGGTTCGTCTGCGTTTGGCGTTGATTGGTTTAATCGATGGCAAGAAAAAATCCGAAGGCGCGAAACCGCTGATCGAACTCGCCGAAAATTCAAAAGACTTAGGGTTTCGCAACCGCGCGGCGACCGTACTGGCCGTCCAAAACCAACCTACCGAAGCAATCAAGCTATTCACCATCACGGGCGAAGGCACCATTCGGTTTCGTAATGCCAGCCGAGTCACGGAGTGGGCGATCCGCGCCGAAGATCGCAAACAGGCAATCACCGCTGCTTGGGACGCTGTTAATTCTGCTCAACTAAAACGCGATCGCAATTACGCGCTGGCATTACTGGTCGAATCGTATCGATTAAAAGAAAACACGAACGGACTGGAACAGTTGGTCAAGGAATTGACACAGAAGAATGATTCCAACGAACCGATGGCCGACGAGACTCGACTGGTTTGGATCAGTCTGCTTCGAGAACTTGGCCGCTACGATGACGCGATCAAACTTTTCAAGTCGACCGCCGATGACAAAACAGCCTTCACCATCGAAATGCGTCGCGAGTTATTGGAGATGGAAGGTGAAGCCGGCAACGAAGATCGCATGATTCAATCGTATTACGAATTGATTCAATCGAACCCCAAAGAAATGACGTGGCGATCTGGATTAACACAGATCCTGCTGGAGAAAGGCTTGGACGCGGACGCCCGGTCGCTTTGGACTAACTTTATCAACGAGTCAACCAATGCCACGACGCTATTGCGTTCAGCGCAAACATTGGGTGAGTTTGGAATGGACGATCTAACCAGAGCAACGATCGAACGAATGGTCCAGTTAAAGGCTAACGAAGGACAAGCATTACTGTATTGGGCGGACCTTCAACAACGACGAGGAAATGTTGACGTTGCCGAACAAACGCTCAACCGTATCCACGCGATGAACACGACCGACGACATCCGCGCGGAACTGGCCAGCGCGTTCGAACGGATTGGACGACAAGACAAAGCCATCGAAGTCAACGAAGCGATCCGAGCCAGCCGCGAAACAGTCGCGGAAGATTTGGAACTGCGCCTGGCGTGGTTGTACAGCGAAATTGGCGATGAAGAAAAAGCCCAAGAACAATGGCTGGCACTGTGGCGAAAGGTCAAATCGATTCCTCGTCGGCGTTATATTGAAGACCGCCTGATGACCGTCGCTAGTCGACTAGGCACGCTTGCCGACATCGCAATCGAACTGGAAGAAAAACTCGCCGACGGGACCGCTGACGCCAGAGAAGCTGGCTTACTGATCCGGATCTATAGCCGCGTCAACGACTCGGTCGCTGCCACGGAGATATCCGAAGAGTACATGGCCAAGACCGGCAAGAACCAAGTCCAACAACTACAAGAGAAAGGTCGTATCTACCAAGTATGTAACGACTACTGGAACTACGAAAAAGTTATCGAAGAACTGATCGAAGTCGATCCAGCCGGAAAAACAGAGTACCTACGTCAACTGGCACTTAGCATGCTCGAACGTGGCAAATCACAGCAAGCTCGCGATGTCCTGATGACCTTGCGTAATGCGGACGATGGCAAGGATTCAATCGGTGGCGAATTCGAAGCAGGCGTGTTGTCTTTGGTCGGCATGAAGACCGAAGCTGCCGGCGCCTATCGCAAAGGGATTGCGGCTCACCCGGACCGCATTGAATCGTATTTGTTATTGGCCAATCTTCTGAACGATATGGGAGAAACCAATCGAGCCATCGGCATGTTTCAGTTTCTGGCGGAAAATGCCGAACGTGACGACTTGTTCACGATCGCAATCGACGGATTGCTGAACATGCGTGCCGACAGCAAGCGTATGCAATGGGCCCGTCGTATCACACTCGAACGACTAGCAGGACGCGAAGACAAAAACTATCTGTACCAACTGCTGTCCGATTTGTCTGCCGAAGTCAACAACAAGAATGGACAGATTCTCGCTTTAGAAAATTCGCTAGCCGTCTCCGGGACTCGCCGCCTTTCGGTGCTGCGAGAGTGCATGGAACTATCATCTAGAATCCGAGGCGGTGCCTATTCCAGCCGTTCATCCCGCGGGCCATCGAACAAAGGTAATAAACCGTTCTTTGCCTTTGGTCGGCGATTGATTGGTTTGGGCGAATTACTGCCTCCACAAGTGTTTTTAGATTTAGGCCAAGCATTTTTAGGTGACGGAAACACTGCTGGTGCGGAGCGAACGTTTGCGATGGCCCGCAACTTGGCCGACCCGCGTGCTTACCAGCGTGAAGTTGCCATGATCTTTGAAAGTGCGGGTAAAACCCCAGAGGCACTTGAACGATACGAAAAATTACTTCGAACCAGCCCCTCAGATGTGGCTTTGATCGCCAGAGTAGCGAAACTGAACGAGCAAGAAAGGAAATGCGATGTGGCGTTTCGATTTTACCAACGCGGTTTAAACCTGCTACTTGCCCAAACCCCACTGACAACCGGAGAAAAAAGTAAGCAAGCGGTTAAGTACTACGCTCGCAATCTCGACACCTTCGAAAAATACAGCGGACGATTGCGGCAGGGGTTAGTCGTTACGCTGCCAAACGACCAAATCGACGATTTACTTAACGGCCAAATCCAATTACTCAATGAAAACCTAGCCGAACTTGAACAGGCGCGGGAACAAGGACGCGTTGCGAAAAATCTTAGCGACGCACCTCGCATTGAAAAACAGACCAACATCATTCGTGGCCTGTACTTCTCTTTAAACCGAATCGAAGACCTTGAGTCGATGAATGCTGCCTTGGCCCAGCAGTTCCCCGACGATAAGGGTCTCGTCAAGAAATTTGCCAGCGAATTGGTAACTTGGGGACGTTACGATTCGCTTGAACGAATGCTCCAAGCTCCGAACCTTAAAGAAAACGACCGCCAACAATTACGAGGAATGTTGGAACAAACCAAACCAAAATCCAACACTCGTAAACTATCGCCAAAAGACATGTGGCAACGGGTCTTACCCGCCTTGTTGGACGGCGACGTTGAAACTGCCAAGCAGACCCTACGTTGTGTGGATCAGAAAACCAGCGCTGCCCCTGGATCCCGGAGGGAGGCGGCGTCAAGCAACGTTGCGGTTTGGATGCGACTCGCTCTAGAATTAGGCGACGAAGGACTCGCGTTGCAGTTCGCTCGTTCGAATGTAAAAAATCACAAGCCTTCATACTACACCGGAACCACGGCAACCACCTTTGAACACTACGAACGTATTTTGCCCGAAGAACCATTCGCAGACCTCGTTCGTTACTCAGCCAATCTTTACAAAGAAGATTCAAGTCGCCTCAGGGATTACCTATGGATTGTTTCGAACTACGCCAACCATCTTCGAAATAACATTCTGAGCGACCAAGAGATTCTTAAACAAATCGAAGATAACAACTGGAAAGTCTCTTATCAATTCAAATTTATTGACGCGATCGAAATAGTTCCGAAGTCCATTCGGCATGACGTAATTGAAATCATGTTGGCGAGGATCCCCAAAGAAAACCGACTGATCAACCTAGCCGAAGTCCCGTTTAAACTCAAAGAACCTATCGACGCAAAATCTGCCACTGTCATTTTGGAAGCTTTTAAAAGCGGCATTGATCCTGCAATCCAGAATAAAAGGCTTCCCAGCTTGTACCGATTTTTGCCTCGAAGTGATACTGCGGTAGAATGTGCGGACAATTTGGAGTTGGCAATTTCAATGCTTGATCTCTTGTTGACCGACAAGGTCCGCAAAACTGACGCGTGGATTCCTGAAGTAGTCAACTGCGTCAAGGCGGTTGCTTTGTACCAGTCAGGCAAAACCGATGCCGCAGTCGAAATTGCGACGACGCTTCGACAAAATTCTCCAAGCAGTGCTAACTATCAAGTTAGAAATTTTCGCAACTGGCTCGATCGCGAAATCACCTCAACAGCGATCGACCGCCAAATCGATCTGATCGAAAAAGACATCAAGGATGGAAAACCGACGGTAGCTCAGACCGATAAACGTCTGGCCATCATCAGGCAATCTGGAAACGAAGATGCTTTGCGCAGCGCCTATCTCCAAGCCATTCAAGACCATTCTGACGTAGCCAAATACGTCACCGCCTACGAACGTTTTGAGAAACAGTATCGGCGACCAGCCGCACTCATTGATTTTTACGAAAAAAAATTGGCGGATACAACGAACCCAAGTACTGAAGCAAAACTCGCTGACCTTTTAGTCGCGTTCGATCAGCTTCCCAAGGCCATGCCATATTGGACTGCAGCAGATGATCAGAAAAAATCGGCGTTCGAGAGTCTAAAAGAAAAACGAACCCAAACCCTGCTGGAGAAAAAAACCAAGGTCGCAACGACTGATGCCGAGCAAAAAAATTACGCATCCTCGATTCAAGGTGTCAAGCAAGCAATCGATGACGAAAATTTCGAGGCGGCAGAACAGACGATTCGCAAAATATGGCGGAAGCTGCCCGGCATTGCCGAACCTCGCTACCACAGAAATCAAAACCTTGCCGTTAACGGTTTGAAATGGCCAGCCGAAGAAAAAAATTCAAATGCGGGAGAATCCAATAACAAAACCGAACAGGACAAACAGGCGGTAGACCAAACTCGCAAGATTGCACGCGGTGGACTGGCAACGTTTGTTCCCACCGAAAAAAGAACAGCACCCCAAAAAGGCATCAACGCATGGGAAAAACTAGCTGAACATCCATTTGCGGTCAAAGAAATGGAGCTGATCATGCGGTTCCGATCACAACCCAACGATGGGGCCGTGAAAGATGTGTCCCTAGGCCTATTAAAAGCCAGTCGCAATCGAGATGGCGACGAAGCAATCTTTGAATCTTTGGTTCAAGAAATCCGTTCGGGAAATCTTAGCAATGACGTCATGGATGGATTCTTTACGATGCTCGAAGACGGCCAGAGTCTCAACAGCGCTGCCAGTCTATCAGTAATCGAAAAGTTACTCAGCCATCTGGATTACACGAACGCCAGCCATTCGGCTCAACTAGCAGATTTATGTGCAAGAGCCGGTCAGCACGAACGCGCGACAGCACTTTATCGCCACTGTGCATTATTGGCTTCCGCGCCGAGCGGTATCCGCGGCATGGCCAGCCAATCTCCTAGTTTTACTAAGTTACTTGCCCAAGCAACGGAAGTTTATTCGGGTTCAGAACTAATGGAGCTTGCCGAATCCATGTTTGAAGTGTCAGGACAAACTTCCCAGAACACTTTGCAGTTACTCAAATTACGCGAGGAACTTCTAAGCCCGGCGGAAGCCGCCAGCAGATCGCGTTCTCTGTTTGAGACGGCAGTCAAAACGAAGACATCCGAAGACCTTTGGAAACTGGTTCCTGCCGTATCAGCGTTCGCTCGCAACGGTGACCATGAACTGGCCACACAATGCTTGACAATCATCCTGAACCAGAAAAAAGAATCTCTGTTTCAAATAGTGCGTGACGATCTCATCCGTATGTTTCCTAAAGATACCTCAAACTACGAGGACAACGAAAAATGGTTGGTCGCTGCAGCAACAACTGCGGCGGAATGCCAAAAAAACGCCACTGAAAAATCAGACACCATCGTTTGGACACTACTGGCAATTGCACTACGCCAGTGCGAAAGCGACAACACAACAGCCGCCGTAGAAACTCTCGCAAATATCGATCAACAATGGCTGACCGAATCATCACAGCACCAACAGTTGGCCATCGATGTGATGCGTTTGGCTGGCCAAACAGAACGCGCACTCGATCTAGCAATGAAAAGGTATGCTCAACATCGACTAACCCACCTGCGTTTTGGCGATCTATTGCGAGACAAGAACGCGGTGGATGGCTTGGCTGCCGCAGTAGAATTATTTGACGAGTTGATTGAACTGTCGATGGACAAAGACTTGCTGGCCGCTGCAACCGAAATCGCTGCCGATGACCAAGCGTTACTTGAACGCGTCGAGGAATTACAAGCGGATTATGACAAGGCGAAAAAAGAGTACGAAACACGTCAAGCGGCTGCGAAAGAACGAGCGAAAACGATGAGGCAGTGGCAGCGATCAAGACAGCGTAAATAGGTTCTTCTGAGTCTTACCCTCAAAGCCGTGAAGCATAGCACTCACTCGCCCATTAAACAGCCTCAACGAACGGCCTCCAGCCGCGTCAGCTGAACCGCAATTTGCCAATGCCGCTGAACCAGTCAATCCCTTTCACAAAGCTCATTTTTCAGCCGGTCAAAATGTGCTATCATTTCTCATCAACACGATTCAAAAAAGTGACAAATCGGTGTTGGTCAATAATTTACCGATAGATTAGGTTACTGTGCTGTGTCATGGA
>CAZORR010000164.1:5419-6840 GCA_964582115.1 uncultured Pirellulaceae bacterium | reverse complement strand
ACGAAAAAAGCCGCTGAATCCTGCGAAGGATCCAACGGCTTTAGGTTACCCGACTAGGACTCGAACCTAGAATAACAGAACCAAAAACTGTGGTGTTACCATTACACTATCGGGCAGTGAGTGACGGCCATCTTCCAGTAAAGAGTCTTCACTGATATCAGGGTTCGTTGCTCGTGGCGTATTATTATCAAATGATCGGTTATTGAAAAATAGGTGATCGGGGAATTCTCCGAATTTTCGGTTTATTTTCCTAGTTGGGCAATTTCAAAATCCAAATTTTCCGTCTGGGATGATTGGCTCTACGCTCCTTTTGTGGTGGAATGTCGAAAACATTAGTCGACTGATGATCTGATATGGCCGGTTCACTTGCGTTTTTGGAAACAACTATGGCTGCGGTTTCGGCTATGTAAACACAGGCTGGAAGCCTATGCCACTTTGGCATTTACTCCCGTTTGCTTCGAAAAGTGCATTTTTTCCTACCTTGTGCCGCGAAAATCAACGTTGAATCTTGGCTCAAATTTGCGATAATATTCACACTGACGACCTGTTCGATTTAACAAAGCGAACAGGTCGTGGTTTTTTGGTAAAGCCAAAATCGACAATTATCAAGCTTTCGCAAGCCCCAGCGGACGGCCGAAAATTCGGTGATCCTGCGGGAATTGCAATTAACTCTTGGACGTCACCCCATTACCCGGCTCGCTTGGCTGGCAAACGGTGATCGCCGATCCTTGCGACTATATTTTTGACTGGAGCCTATCGTGGAACGTGTACCAATGACTCAAGAAGCCTACGCTAGAATTCGAGCGGAAGTGGATGAACTGGAAAACGTCACCATGCCACAGATTGCTTCGGATGTCGCGTTGGCGCGGGACGAAGGTGACCTGAAAGAAAACGCCGAATACCATGCTCAACGCGAAAAGCAGGGGATGGTGCAAGCCAAAATCAATCAGCTTCGCGGCAAGCTTTCAATGGCTCAAATCATTGACCCAAGTACCATTCCACGCGATCGAGTCGCGTTTGGTGCGACGGTGAAGGTTTTGGATGTCGACATCGACGACGAGGAAATCATTACTCTGGTCGGAGACGGTGACGAAGACTACGACAACGGCAAGTATTTGATCACCAGCCCGATCGGCAAGGGCTTGTTGGGCAAGAAAGTTGGAGAGACGGCTGAGATTGCGGTCCCCAAAGGCCAACTGATCTTTAAGGTACTGGAGATTTCGTACGAGGATCTCTAGAACTAACAGTTGCGAACCAAAAGCGGCAAACCCCTAACCTACGGTTGTCGCATGGGCCGCAGGGCGATAGCCCACGGTTTTAGTCAAGGCAGCGGCTCCCAATGCGAAGCCATGGAGTGTTTAGCGACTATCTGAAAGGCGTCGACGTTTATTCCGTGGTGGCATAACGCGTTCAGCTGGGGG
>CAZORR010000164.1:0-5319 GCA_964582115.1 uncultured Pirellulaceae bacterium | reverse complement strand
ACAACCACAGGCTAGAAGCCTGTGCCACAGACCAATCGGAGATGGCTGCTCATGCGGTTACCAATTATCCCACTGGGCGACCGAGCGATCTTGGTTGATTTTGGTGATCGTATTGCGCCTGAGGTAAACGACCAAGTCATCGCGTTGTTCGAGCGGTTGGTGGAACTTGCAAACGACGCGATCGAGTTTTGTGTACCAGCGTTCTGTTCATTGGGGATCGGTTATGATCCTGTGGCGATTTGCTATGCCGATTTGTGTTTGCTTGTTCAACAGCAATTCGATTTGATTCAATCGGGGGTTGGCGAACGCGAGCGGCCGAAGGTGCGAATCCCAGTATGCTACTCCCCTACCCTAGGCTTTGACCTAGAGCATGTAAGTGAGACGACTGGTTTGAGTCGCCAACAGATCATTGAGCTACACACCAGCAAGACCTACCGAGCGTACATGCTTGGCTTCTTGCCCGGTTTTGCTTATCTGGGAAGCGTCGATGCCGCTTTGCGAGTTGACCGGCGGCATGAACCGCGGCTGAAGGTTGCTGCTGGTTCGGTCGGGATCGTGGGGGAGCAAACCGGCGTCTATCCTTGTGATGCTCCTGGCGGTTGGCAGATCATTGGCCGCACGCCAATTTCGACGGTTCGCCAAAGCGATGCCTCAGATGCTCATGACCATAGCGACAAAAATCAGTTTTTGATTGCTCCAGGTGACGAGGTTGAATTTTATCCGATCGACCAAGCCGAATTTGATTCGATCCTAGAAAAGAGCCTAGCGGTCAATCAACCGACAGCCGCTTCAACAACCCAAGTCAATGATGATTCGACTTCGTTGAATTTCAAAATGGCGGGTTTACGTACGGTCGTTCAAGATTTTGGCCGCACTGGTTGTCAGCATTTGGGAATTCCCATTGGCGGGGTGATGGATCGGTTTAGCGCTACGATTGCAAACCGGTTAGTGGGCAACACCGACCATGCGACGTTGATAGAGATCGCTCTTCTAGGCCCTGCGATCGAGTTCAGCGGCGACTGTCAAATTGCAATTACTGGCGCAGATTTGTCTCCCAAGTTGGACGGTCATTCCGTGTCGATGTGGGAAACTGTTTCGGTCGTTGGCCAGCAGCGGCTTAGCTTTGGAGCAAGGCAAGTTGGTTGCCGTTGCTATTTAGCAATCGCTGGCGACTTCGAACCACCACAGCGACTCGGCAGTTCCTCGCCGTCAGCGACCGGTGCCCCGATGGCCGATGACGGTTGGTTGCTAGGCGGTTCGTTGTTGAAGGGGCAAACGGTAACCGTTTCCAGAAATCGACCGAGTGTTTCACATAAACGAATTTTTCCTGTCGAGCTACGACCGGCGTGTTTGGTGGGCGATTGCCAGCAGGCGTCTGGAAATCCGGTCGAGCATTTGATTTCGATTTCAAAAGGGCCCGAGTGGGATTGGTTTTCTGATCGGCAACGGTCAGCGTTTTTCGAGCACCGGTTTGAAGTATTAGCGAATTCTAATTCGATGGGGTTTCGATTGTCGAGCTTTTTAGATCAAGATTGCGAATTGCCGTCGATGATTTCGTCAGCGGTGGTGCCGGGCGTGATTCAAGTGACCCCAAGCAGCCAGTGTATTTTGCTGATGCGAGATGCTCAAACGACAGGTGGGTATCCGAGGATCGGTGTCGTTGACTATGAAGCGCTCAACGATGTGGCTCAACTGTGCCCCGGTGATCGGATTCGTTTTCAGCAAAATGGTTTGTAGAAATGCCGTTCGTCGGAGGCCTGTTAGCCGCCACGAATGTGGCCGTCGCATATCGCTGTGGGTGGCGATCCCTATCGGGATGGAAATAAGCCTAAAGGCATTAACTACGAACGCACGACGTAGGAAATGCCAGGCTCAGATCAAAAGGCGACTATACCGCTCGGCCGTCGTAGGTTGGTTCGTAGCCTTCCAGGAAACTTGACAACGAACGATTTCGATACGGCTGCTGAAGTTTACGAACGGCTTTGGATTCGATTTGACGAACACGCTCTCGAGTGACCGAAAATATCTTACCGACCTCTTCAAGCGTGTAAGAGTATCCGTCGGCCAAGCCATATCGCAGCTTCAAAATCTCGCGTTCGCGATAGTTCAGGTGATCCATGGCTTCTTCGATTCGAGACTTCAAAGCCGCTTGGTGAGTCGCTTGAAGCGGATCGTGGTTGCGGTGGTCCTGCAAGAAGTCACTGAACTGACTGTCCTCTTGGTCGCCCACGGGTTGGTCGAGCGAAAGTGGTGTTCGAGCCATTTTCATGATGACACGAGTGTCATCAATCGACAGGTTTGCCTTGATTGAAATCTCTTCTGCGGTAGGCTCGCGCCCGAGGTCTTGCACGAGCTCTCGCATCGCGTTGCGAACTTTGGTCATCGTCTCGATCATGTGAACAGGAACGCGAATCGTTCGGCTTTGATCGGCGATTGCTCGGGTGATCGCTTGGCGGATCCACCAAGTCGCATAAGTCGAAAACTTATAACCGCGTTGGTGTTCGAACTTGTCGACCGCTCGCATCAGCCCTGTGTTGCCCTCTTGAATCAAATCCAAAAAGCTCATTCCGCGGTTGCGATATTTTTTAGCAATGGAAACAACCAATCGCAAGTTGCCAGCCGATAAGATTCGTTTGGCAGCGTCTTGGCTTTCGTTTAGCTTTTTTGTTTTAGCAATTCGTCGGTTCAATGTTGCTGGCGACTCGAAGGTTTTCTGCATTAAATGATGCAAGTCGGCACGGACATCTTCAATCGTACGAGAGCCGGTGTAGCTAGGTGATTTTACTTCTTCTAGCAAACGGCAGAGGTCTTGCATCCGAGTGTTGATTTCTGCAAGTTTATCGAACAGAGGCTGCAAGCGATTGATTCGCAGATTCGATTCCTCAACTAGCTTAACGCATTTGTTGCGACGACGCACCAATCGCTTCCACGCGGATTGGCGTTGCTTAAGCGGATTCGACTTAGAGATTGCGACCAGGTAGTCTGCTTTGTTTTGTTCCAGTAGTTGACGCAACGTTTTTAGGTTTGGACCAAGCCGAAGCATGATTCGTTCTTTTTCGACTTTGTTGGTAACCGACACTTCGATCGTCCGGTCCAAACGCAATTCTTTGTCCATCACCTTTTGCAGTTGGTCGACGGCTCCGTGGAGCATGAAGTCGGTGGCCAACATCGTGTTACGGAAGGAAAAACGAGCTTTGTCAATCGCGACGGCCGCCGAAACTTCCTCTTCACGAGTCAGCAACGGAATCCGGCCCATTTGCATTAAGTAAACGCGTATGGGATCGTCGATGGCCGAGTCTAAAGTTGGGTCGACAGCCAATGAATCGAATTTTTCATTCTTGCTAGTGGCGGAAACGGGTGGACCTGACTTAGATGTAGATTGAGTAGTGCGTGGCATCTGGCTTCCTTAGCAAGGGTGTGTGTTCTCTGAGAGAGAGCAAAAGCAAGCCGAGGGCCAAATGAATTTTTTCGAGGTCGAAGTTTGAAAAAGGGATGAATCCCTAGTAAAAAGTGGAATTCCAGCGGATGGACCGTGCACTGACGATTTGCGATGATGCAAAAACACGACTTCCATGTTGCCAGCCACAACCATGTTTCAAAAATGCAACATGGTTATCTGGCGGGACCGTCCAGCAGTATTAGGTGAAAAAAGCAACCGGCAACTAACAACAGGGCTCGCCTGAATGGACTCGGTATGAAACGGCGAAAAGTACCGACCGTGTGGAGACTGCTGATGCCAGACATATCTTTCGCACGCAAATCCAAATCGTGTAGAATGCATCGCTTTGGTGCTGAACCAAAGAACTCCTGTCCTGACTATCAAGCCTTCTAGGCCTCTTTAATATCCATGCCCGAGATTTCCAACCGCGCAATTGGTTTACCCGAATCGCCTATCCGCAAGCTTGCACCTTTTGCAAATGCAGCCAAAGCAGATGGTGTTAAGGTTTATCATTTAAACATTGGGCAACCAGACATCAAAACCCCGCAGGTTTTTTTTGATGCGATTGCTGCGGTCGATACGTCACTACTGTCGTATAGCCCGTCCGCAGGAATATCTTCGCTTCGTGAAGTGGTGGCAGAGTATTACCGGCGGTACGACTGCGATGTCGTTTACGATGATGTGTTGGTCACAACGGGTGCTTCGGAAGCGATCAATTTTGTCTTGCGAGCCATCTTGGACGCCGGCGAAGAAATGATTGTTCCGGAACCGTACTACGCGAACTACTTGTCGTTTACGATGGCTAACGACGGTGTGTTGGTGCCGGTATCCTCTTACATCGAAAACGATTTTGCATTGCCAGCGATTTCTGATTTTGAAGCAAAGATCACGTCGAAGACTCGCGCGATTATGATTTGCAACCCTGCCAACCCAACAGGGGTTTTGTATCCCAAAGCGGCGCTGACGGAATTGCTAGATTTGGTGAAACGACGTGACTTGTTTTTGATTGCCGACGAAGTCTATCGCGAATTCGTTTACGACGATCACAAACACCATTCCGTATTAAGCTTTCGACAGCAGTACGAAAACATCATCGTCATCGATTCAATCTCGAAACGATTCTCTGCCTGCGGTGCTCGAATCGGTAACGTGATTTCCAAAAATCACAAACTACTACAGATGATTTTGAAAATGGCTCAGGCACGACTCTCCCCGCCCACTTTTGGCCAAATCGGCGCCGAAGCCGTTTACCAATTGCCAGCCGAATATTACGAGATCAACATCGCCGAGTACCAAAAACGACGGGATTTGGTACTCGATTGGCTGCAAAAAATTCCCGGTGTCGTGTGCCCAGTGATCAATGGAGCGTTTTATGCGATGGTCCGGTTACCCGTGGACGACTCGGATCGATTTTGCGAGTGGATGTTGCGAGAGTTCCGTTATAATAACTCGACGTTGATGCTGGCGCCGGGCAGTGGATTTTATGTAACTCCTGGGCTAGGATCAGATGAAGTGCGAATTGCGTATGTGCTCAATTGTGAAGACTTAACAGCCGCCATGGAATGCTTGCAAGCTGGCTTGGCGGCTTACCCTGGCCGAAGTGGAGTTGCTAAATGAGCGACCCAATTACCAATGAACGAAAAATATTTTCAAGGCCCCCGAAGTTTCGCTTCACGATCGGGTTCTTGTTGATTTTATCAACCGTCGTGGCAGCTTCTGGCATGAGTTTGAACTACTACTCGAAAGCGATCTATGCCAAAGACGTTGACACGGCAGTTGGTGTATTCGCAATCGTTGCTGCCATGACGCCAACGGTATTTTTAGTAATGGCCAGCTGTTTTTTGAAAGCGATAAGCTTTTTTAACAAGCTGAGAAAATAG
>CAZORR010000163.1:0-6853 GCA_964582115.1 uncultured Pirellulaceae bacterium | reverse complement strand
GAAACTTTCACTTGCCAACGATTACTCGTCACTTGTGAGCCGCAGATAATAGGCGATCTTTTAATGGTGTCAACAGACATTCAATGAAAAGATCAAAACAATTTTTATCAGCGGTGAAGCCATACTTTCGGCCGTTGGTCGCAGTGGACTTCAGTCAAATTAAAAATTCTCTCAAATGAGCCGGCCGCAGTTCTCGCTCCCACCCCAGTCTCGGCCGCGCTGCGTCACGCTCCTGGTTCCTTTCCTTGGCCGTTGTACGTTCGTTATCGCGGAAGAAGATTGCGGTCGCCTAACAAGCTAGAAGTGCGGCAGCTGTTAGGAAAGCAAGCGTGCCTTCGTCTCCTCGTTTCGCTTGAGCTGCTCCACAAAGGGGATCTTAAGTTTCTCAGCCTCCCACCATTTCATCTTGGCACGCAGGACCAAACAAAGAAATAGACTTGCGCCGTTTGATTCAAAAAGCTAGTTGGCGAGGCCCCATTAAAATCCTCGTTAACACGTCGGGATACCCACTAAAGACTTCCCAGTGGCGTCCTTGCAAAACCGAAGCGACAGCGGTTGGGGGTGTTGTTCATTAGCGATTCAGCAAAACTGATTCGACAGTATCCGATGGCGGAGCTTGTTCGACGCCTTCCTGGTGGAGAGGCAGCGTTAGTGTAAAAGTTGCTCCCTGTCCTAGTCCTTCGCTGGTAGCAGTCAGTGACCCGCCCATTGATTTCGCGCAGTTTGCACCACTATGCAAACCGAATCCATGGCCAGATTTCTTGGTGGTGAATCCATGGCTAAACAGTTTCAATAGGTTTTCGGGAGCGATGCCGACTCCATTATCGTTGACTAAAACTTCGATACTGTCCGTCGTTTCAACGACGGAAATCTTGATCTGTAAATCGGTGCGATCAGCGTCTTGGCAAGCGTGTTTCGCATTTCGGATCAGATTAACTAGGATTTGCATCACTTGGTGTTGGTCGATCATCACAACAATGTTCTTCCGGAAATCGCGTACCAACTGGATGTTGTGATTTTCAAGTGAGCTACTGCTGATTGCAATCGCATCTTCAATCAATCGCGTCAAGTTCACTTCCTCGATGACGTGTGACGTAATTGCAAACTCCTGCTGCATGGCAACAATGGTTTTAATATGGTCTAGATGCCGTTTGGTCGCCGCAAGTTCTTCGGAAATCGCCTTGCGGTCAGTTGTCAATTTTTCGGCGACCATCGATAAATAGTCTGGGATTTGCTTGCCACGAGAATCATCTTGCAAGAAGTTAGGCTGGTGGACGTTCTCTTGTAGTAATGTTGCCAGCTTGTCGATGTTTTCGATGTTTGTGCGTTTTGAGAGTTCTTGGACTTGAGTGAACGAGGTGTTGACGCTGTTCAGCACGTTGCCGACGTTGTGGATTACATTGGTCGCAACTTCTGCCATGCCGGCCTGACGAGACGCATTTACCAATTGCTTATTGGTTTTTTCGAGTTCCAATTCGAAGTTTTTCTTCTCCGTGATATCTCGTGAAATCCCAAACGTCCCAATGATCTCGCCATTAAGATGCTTCAGGGGCATTTTTGAGGAAGTCACCCAAGTCACTGTACCGTCGAGTCGAGGTTCGGCCTCAGCTTTACCAGTAAATGCGTTACCGGTACGAATGATTTCTTGTTCGTCGTTAAAAAAATCTTCAGCACATTCGTGGCTGAAGTAATCAAAATCACTTTTGCCTACCATTTCTTCGGGTGAATTGGCGCCTAAACGTTTAGCCAGAGACTGACTGCAACAAAGGAACTTAGAATCGCGATCTTTGAAGTAGATTAAGTCCTCACAGTTTTCCAATAAGTTAGTGACAAGGACTTTATCACGAACTTGCTCAGGAGACACGCCTTCGATCACGTACGCGAAGCCTGTGACTTTATTCGTTTCTCCAAATAGCAAATGACAATGGGCAGCACAGTTATGCGCAATTGCCCCGGGGAAAGAAAAGAAACGAGTTGTCGACTGCTGTTCGGCAAGTGCAACCTGCCTTAACTCTTCGAAGCAAGTTACAAGAACGTTATCTATCTGAAGTTGGTTGACGTTTTGGCCATCGCATCCATTGATGCCAAAACCACCGCACGCCTCATTGGCGTACAAGAGATTTCCAGCAAGGTTTGTATAAAAAACCGCTTGCGTCAGATTGACTAAAACCTGAGATGCAAAGTTGTTATGAATGCAAGTAGCCATTGTAGTGTTGAACGAATGTTGCGATTCGCTATAAATCGCTACCCCAATCGTTGGCTTTCTTTGTTAAACAATTCCTAAATGACGCCTCGGCAAGCGACAACAGTGAAGGTCCGATGTTAGCCAGTTACGGTGGCAGCTTCCGTTGGGTCTGAATCTGCGTCTGATTTACTCATGCTCGGCTCGCGTAGCAAGCGATAAAGCTCTAAAAACTGAGACCACTGACGATCAAACGCCTCGATAATAACCGGATCGAAGTGTCGTCCTGTTTCAGATAAAATTAGTTCCCTTGAGTCTTCTGGCGACATCGCAGCCTTGTAGACGCGCTCGGTCGTCAACGCATCGAAGACATCGGCAACGGCTACGATTCGAGCCGACAACGGAATATTTTGCCCCGACAAGCCACTGGGGTATCCTGACCCATCGTATCTCTCGTGATGGAATCTCGCAATTTCCGCGGCAATTTTCAAGAAGCTACTACAACTTGCATGATTGGCTGTATCTTCGATTGCTTCAGCGCCGATTTCGGCGTGAGTTTTCATGATGCTGAACTCGTCTGGAGTAAGACGACCAGGCTTTAGCAAAATCTCATCAGGAATGCCAACTTTTCCAATGTCATGAAGCACACTCGAACGACAAATTTCGTCTTTGAAATTTTCATCAATTTGATCGGCATAACAACTGTTTTGAGCCAAGTCGTCCACCAATAGTCGCGTGTAGCCTTGAATGCGGTCCAGATGTTGGCCCGTTTCAGGGTCGCGACTTTCTGCTAAACGAGCCAGCGTGTAGAACACTAAGTCGCGAGTATCCGAAATCTCTTTGGTTCGTGCTTGAACCATGCCTTCCAATTGTTCTGTTTTTTGATTGGCAACTTGAGACAAGCACCAACGTGACGTTTGAGCGGCTGCAATTTGACGAAGCTCAATTGAATCGAATGGCTTTTTTAATACTAAAAGTTGGTCTGTGCGTTTGAGCTGTTCTGAAATCTCTGACCACGAATAATCTGAGTAAGCCGTACACAAAACAATGGGCAAGTCTGGCGCGATTTCCCAGATTCTTTGGGCTGTTTCAATCCCATCCCAACCTGGCGGCATGCGAACATCAATAAAGGCGCATGAATACGGTCGATTGCTTTGGATCGCAGCCCGAACCATCTCAAGCCCTTCTTGTCCTTGATTCGCTGAATCGATCTGGTACTTCACTTTGGCAGCTGATGGTTCGGCCGTTGTAGAAAACAGACTCGCCTCAATTGCAGCGAAATTTTCGTCAACCGCTTCCTGTAGCAAAACCTTTCGGTAATCGCTAAGGATGTCAGGGTTGTCGTCCAGCGTCAGGATGCGACGTTCAGTTGGGAGGTTTTCGTTATGTGGGTCTTGAGACATGAAAACAGCCAGTGGCGAGTAGAGTATGCAAAACGGATTTAATCGAGCGATTATTTGTTGGAAGTGGTCGCTATGCAGCAAACTGTTTTCGTACTTAGTTTGACACAGTCACGTCCCAACAAAGCTAGATCGCGATTTAGCCATCAGCTGCTTTTCGGGGGGTAAACTAATAGTTTTACCGCTGAAAAAAAGACGACTATTCAGGTCGTAAGGGACATGCCTTTTCGAACAATCAGAAGCAGAAAGCAGGCTTGCGGAAAAGTCCGGTTAAGACGATTCTGATCTTAACAGCGCTTCAGTGACTGCGAATACTCCGCAGTAGAATTCACTTTGAGCGCGGCTGATTGCAGCAGTGCAATACTCAGTCAGCCAGAGTACGTGTTGCTGAAAGAACTCAATCCGTGTGCATTCAATCGCTCGACACGCGTCTTCATCAGCCACATCGATTGCATGTTGCAAATCAAGATGCAATTTCCCCATCATCGTCAACAAATACGCTGCGTGATCAACCATCCGCTGTTCTGCCGCAAGCAACACGGGTGGATCTATCAGCTTCGCATATTCTTTGATCGAATCGCAACAATCCCCCTGAAAACGACTATGAGCCACGACCGATTGGTGCGGCGGTAAGTGTCCTTTCGGCCCCAAGAAACATTGGCAATACTCGACTGCTAACGCATCGATCAAGGATTCGTCAATCTCGGAAGCATTGGGGGCCCAGCCACCTGCTTCCACATAGACTTCAACAACTTTGTCGGAGGCGAGTTGTTGCAACGTCGGGGCATCGACTTCGTGGTTCCAAAGTCGAGCCAAGAGGAAATAGACGTTCGCGAGCGAAGCAGAGTCTGACAAGGTAGTTTTCGATGTTGGCAAATTAGAGTTTGTTAACCGATTAATGTTGATGGCACGGCCGTATTAGAAGCTTGTTCAAAACAGACATCGTCTAGATCTTCTTGATCGCCACAACAGTGTCGTGGAACGCCTGCTGACCGGTAATTGGATCTGGCGAAATCGGCATTAACTTGTTTTGGTTCCAGCCGTTTCCGGTATTCTTTTTCCATTTGGTTGGATCACCGTTTGACTGATCCTCCCACCACATATTTCGTTCCCAGTCGGCATCACGATAGGTTTCGATATCGTTACCTGCGGCGGCTCCCTCATTTGGCTTCGGCGACCCCTTGATGCCTTTCGCAACGTTCGTGTATTCCCAATGACCACAAGAGTTGCTCATCGCAATCACTTTAGGATGGATCCCCGCCATGGTGACAATTGGCACTTTCATTGTCGAAACAATTTGCCGGCCATTTTCCATTGGCAAATCGTCGCGTTTCAGATGCGGACTCTTTTCTTCCAATGTCTTTGAGTAATAGCTGGTCAACTCAATCCAGTCGCCGTCTTCCAATCCCATCTTTGCAGCGGTTTCCGGATTCAGCCAAGCCGGATTGGAATGAACGATTTCAGCCAACCACTTCAAGTTCATCGTTCGACCATGATTGTGAACGTTCCACTTAAAACTAGTCATGATCAACTCGTTATCCAGCAGTTTTTTGTGCTCGGTCGGCTGAAACCAAATCGGCATTTCGTCGATTTCGACATCGTTGCCCGCGTGTTGCTTTGGACGGTTCTTCGCCTTGGCTCCACTGGCGGCAATCAAGTCGCTACAGTCTTCGTTCTTGCCGATTTTATTAACAAACAAGCTTCGGATCTCGAACTTACGGCTTGGTGTCTTGAAACCTCGAATTGGCTTTCCATCGATCATGATCCCGATACCTTTGCCGTCTTTGAAAATCACCTTTGATTCTTCATCGACCGTTGAGCCTTCTAAGTCCTCGGCAGCGACTTCAAAACGGTATGGTTCGTAAAACGGATCCCGACTTTCGTCTTCCCAAACCCCTTCATCCAACAGGCGATCCAGGCCAGCCTTGCCGGTTTCTGGGTTTTCGCCAACGTTAGAGGCCCATTCTTTCATGTAGTCCTCAAGCGAACCGTATTCGTAAGCCTTCTCCATTCCACCGCCAATTCGTTTGGCTAGTTCTGGGAAAAACTCACGCACGTCTTTCGATTCACCCAACGGCTCAACCATCGGCGTACGAATTCCAACGTACGGACGCAGGTTGTAAGATCCGCGGGCATCCAGATCCCAACGTTCCATGTACGTTGTCCACGGTAGAACGATGTCCGCGTAGTGTGCCGTTTCGTTGTAAAAACAGTTGATACAAACGTGAAACGGAATCAAGTCTTCATCGGTCATCACCTGCTTGGTCAGGCTTTCCTCTGGCCAAGTCAGTGGAGCGTCCAAGTTATAAGTCATGTAGGCGTCGATCTTTTCACGACGCTGTTGCAAGTACAGATATATGACCTCACCAACTCGCATCCGCCGCCAAACATTGGCCAGCGGATATTCCGGCGGATCTTCCAGCACGCTCCAAGTTTTCGCCGATGGCGGCATCGCAGGAGTTTTGACGTTCGGGTCCAGACCACCCCAAGGTGACCAGCACCAGCCGCCTTTCTTGCCAACGCTACCCACGATCGCGTTGAGCATTTGAATCGCACGGTCGTTATAAAAACCGTTCAGGTGAGCGGACGAACCGCGGTTACACATCGTGGTCGCAGCAGGTGCCGCTGCCGCAAACTCCAACGCGATTCGTCGGATGTCGGCTGCTGGCACACCGCTCAGTTTTTCCACTTTTTCCGGAGTGAAATCTTTTAAGTGTTGCTTGAGTTCGTCAATTGAAACATTAGTCCAAGTTTCAATGAATTCAGTGTCTTGCTTATCCGCTTCTAAAATCGCCTGTGCCATCGCCAACGCGATCGCGCCATCGGTTCCCGGAAAAGGGAAAAACACTTCATCGCTGCCACCAGCGGTATTCGAAAGTCGCACGTCAAACGTGACCAACTTGGCTCCGTTTTCGAAGCGACCTTTTTGAATTCGGCTGGCGAAAGGAATATGCCCTTGGTGAGCCTCAAAAGCATTCGAACCGAAGTTCAAAATGTACTTGGAATGTTCAACGTCGTTCAAATCCCAGTCGCTCTCCCACAAGAACGCCAAGTTCGCTGCTCGACGGTTACCCGAACATAACGACCGGTGGCTCAACTGAGTTTTCGTACCAAAGGCGTCTAAAAATCGTTTGAGCGCATCCTTGCTGCGCTGGCGACCTTGGTGGAACGCAAACTTTTCGGGATGGCCGCTGTCGCGGACTTTTTTAAGCTTAGCGGCGATCTCGTCGAGAGCTTCATCCCAGCTGATTCGTTTCCACTTGCCTTCACC
>CAZORR010000162.1:0-6862 GCA_964582115.1 uncultured Pirellulaceae bacterium | reverse complement strand
CCTCCGCACGCTTTCGATTCGGAGAATCGAGCGACAATAACCGTGAACGGTTACCTACGAACGTACCTCCGTAGGATGGGCACTCTTGCCTGTCACCATAGCATTGATCAACTACGCTTGATCATTCACGATTGGCCCGTAGGCACCAGGCTGCCGGTCGTTGATACGGTGGACTTCGTGCTGTCCCGGCACGCTGACCAGGTGTTTATTACGAGCCAAACTCGGATCCACGTCCGCATAGATAATTTGCTCGTCCCTGTGATCCGCAAAAGCCAGCGTGTTGCCTTTTGGATCACAAATCTTGCTTTTGCCAATAAAGTCAAATCCACGTTCAGTGCCAACTCGGTTGACCGCCATAAAGTAAACGTGGTTCTCGAATGCTCTTGCACTAGGAATCAAATCTGAAGTGGCCCCTGAACCAGGTGGCCAATTAGTCGGCAACGCAATCAAATCCGCTCCTTGCAACGTCAACACTCTCGCAGATTCTGGAAACGAACAGTCATAACAGATATTCAAACCAACTCGCAGTTCTCCAGTCTCGAACACTCGAAACCCGTCGCCCGGTGTCGTGAATCGATCCACCCCCAACATCGGCAAATGAACTTTGCGATAGCTTCCGATCAAACCGTCGGGTCCGACGAGTGCTAACGAGTTATACAGGTGTTGATCGGCTGACTCTAAAAAGCCAAAAATCACAAACGTTGAAAACTCACGACACCAATTGATAACAGTTTGCACGCTAGGCCCGTCCATCGGTTCCGCCACGGCCATCGCTTCGGCTTTCGTTTCAAAACAATAACCCGTTGTGGTGCATTCGGGAAACACGATCAACTCGGCCCCAGCAGCCAACGCTTGCTCTAGGCGAGTTCTCATCGCGGCTAAATTCTGATCGCGCTGGCCGATTGCAACATCCATTTGAACGCCAGCAATTTTGTAAGTCGCCATGGTTATCCTCAAGTCATAAAACTAAATCGAACACGCGGGTATCGTCGTTGACCAAAGTCGCCTTTCAGAAAATCAAAAGCGACTTTGTCTCTCCGAGAGCTTACTCTTTTTTCAAATTCTGTAAGATTCGCTTTTTCAACTGCTGATAGCCAATATTATCAGGGGCCAATTCCAACAACCGATCAACCATCCGACCGGCCTTTTCGAACTGCTCCATTTTCTCCAAAATCAAAGTCATTGCTTGCAAGTACTGTTCGCTTTTAGGCTGCTGATCCAGCGCGATCTGCAAGTGCTTTGTTGCTGTTTCCAAATCATCCTGCAAGTAACAAGACATCGCATAACTATAATGTAATGAGTGAGTGTTCGGTAAATCTTTTGCGCGTTCAACATCGACCTTTAACAATCGATTTTCTTCGCGTCGCAAATTCTTTATCTCTTTCATCGCCCGCCCACGTTCCGCCTCGGTCGTCATCACCCGCAGCTTGGCGTCCAACAAAAGCGCCAAATTCGTACGCGGACCCGCAATGTTCGATTCGACCTTGATCGCGTTTCGGTAGTCTTTTTCAGCTTGGCGATAATCCCCGACCTGCTGATTCAAACTGCCCATCATCGCATGCGCCATCGCTTGGTCACTGTTCAACATCAATGATGCTTGTGATTCGGCGATCGCACTTCTAAATTGAGTTCGCTGCAATCCATCGGTCAACTGTGCCAACAACTCGGGTGGCAGATTAACCAACGTTCGTGCGGCTTGAACCCGAATCCGACTGGTCGGATGATCCAACAGCTTCAATACCGGCGAAACAATCGGATCGATCGATTGCTTAAACGCAACGGGGTTGGCCGCAGGCGTTGTCAGTGCAACACCAAGCTGACTTTCCAGCAAACGAAGCGAGGCAGAAACCAACTTCAAATCGTCGTCTTGCAACAATTTAACAGCCGTTTCTTGAGCATCTCGCAAAACACTTGGATCACTGATCGCCACCAAAGCCGATGCGCGGATGAGCGCGGGATTTCGAGCGTCTTTAGCCAACCCCAACAGGTCAGATTGAGCTGCCCGAGCACCTTCGCCTCTCTTGAAAGCCTCGGTCAGTCCTATCGCCAGATCGCGATAATAGGTCGTCCGATCTTTTGAATCATCGGTGTACCAAGACTTAATCGCCAACATCATTCGATCGTTGACTCGGCTGAGTTCCGCAGCAACAACTTCATCACCCAACTTTTCCGCTTCCACCCAGTCCTTGTATTGCAACAGCGGAACCTTGGGCTCGTGGCCGGCGAGTTTATCAGCGTCCAAGTGGCAACCAGTACACGCGTTCGGAGTCCCAATCGCAATGCTTAACGCAGGGTCCGGAACTCGGAAGCTATGATCGCGGCGAGGATCGACGGCCATGTAGGTCGTTTGTGGCATGTGGCAATTGACACATTGAGCCCCGGGAGTGCCGACAGCGTGGTGGTGATGATTGGGAGTGTCATACTTGCCGCCCGCGTGTTGATGGCAAGACGTACAAACCTTATTCCCTGAGTGGATTAGCTTTGTCGAATGAACGTCATGGCAGTCACTACACTTGACGCCGTTATGAAACATTTTGGATTGAGTGAATGAACCCACGACGTAATCTTCGTCGCGTATTTGGCCGTCGGGAAAGTAAATGGGCTCATTGATCGTCTGCAACGCAAAGTACTCGTCAAAGTTACATCCCGGTGTAAATCCTTCTTTGACTTCTGATCGCCGCGAGTGACAAGGCGCACAAGTGTGTATCTGAGCCAGATTGCTTTCGGTTTTTAGTTCGGCTAAACCGTACCCATGTTTGCGATCCCAAAACAAACTGGCCCGTTCGGCCAGTTCCACATGATAACTAGCCGGCCCATGACAAGCCTCGCAACTGACATCGATTTCAGAAAAGGTCGTGTGGTAGCTATTGGTGGCGACATCAAAATTTTTGTGATAGCCGGTGCTGTGACAAATCGCACAGGTCGTGTTCCAATTTTGAGTGGTTCCGGTCCAGTGCAGCGGATCGGTCGGATCAATTTTTTCGGAAACGTCAGGCGGCGACAGGTAAAACCATTTCTCTTGCTGCGTATCCCAAGAAATTCGCAACACTTGAACTCGACCGATTTCATTTTCCGCAGCATTTTCAGGCCGGTCAATTTCGACCATGTACTGCTGTAGCGGTTCGACACCAAATGTATATTTGATTTCGTAATCGTGCATCTGCCCGTCCGGGCCTTCGGTATTGACCATAAACCGGTCGCCATCACGAAACATCTTCGATGTCACGCCGAAGTGTTCCAGCGTTTGATCGTTAAAATCAGCCAGCACCGATTCGTCAGTCGCAATCGCCATCGCTTTGTCATGATGCGAGCCATGAAATGCGTCTGCTTGCGGCTGGTGGCAGCTCGCACACTGATCACGCCCAACCAACGATGCAGTGACTAATTCCGGCGATTCGCGGTAATAATCAGCTAAAATCGCTCCGATCGTGCAACAGCAAACCAGAACGATTATGATTGGGAATACGAACTTTTTCATACCCGGAAGTATAACTTATCGCCCCGGTTTCGTCTTGCGTTTGATGCTGGAGAGTCACGATTATGACAAGTGACCCAATGGACAACAATGAAAATTCAACTTGTGATGGCAGCGACAAATTGTCCGACGATCAACCAAGACACGTTGATAGGGCACTACTATCAGAGTATTCGTTGTTTGAACGTCCAACCGCCTCGCGAAGAACGAACGCGTCACTGACACGCGAACCGGAAACAAACTATGCGTTGTCCAAAATCCACTCGTTGACCGCAGGCGTATCGGGCCAACATCTCTCGGACAATGTCAATCAAGTCATCCAACGGATCCGTTCAATTGACGCCGACGGATTCCTGTTCGCTGGTGATCCTTGCACTTTGTGTGGCGAAATTTCGGACGACCCGAATCGGCCACTTTGTTTAATCTGGATGCCCGGACTTGGAAAACAATTACTGGAATCCGTCACCCACTGGGTCCACATCGCCAGTTCTAGGTTGAACCAAAGGCTTGATCAAGAAACTGATTGGTTCAGTGCAATCCGCACCGTCGGTGTGCAATCGGTCGGTGGCCACGCGTTGCTAATGACCGCCGCCGACGTTACCGCCGATCCATTTATTTGTCGGATTGGAAAGCTATTTCGTGTGCCAGTTGTACGCTTCGAACCACTACCAACCAAACTCAAACAAAAATGGCTGACTCAACAACTCAACGACACCTACGATTCGGAAGCATTACGCAAAGGGACGCCACTGAAGGCATTTTTCCACTGGCTCAAAAAACCACGAACGACGGGCGATCGATCACAATCCAGCTTCGCCAAACCCACTCGTGCGGACGCCGATCATTTACTGGCGTCACTGGCAACCATGTCCTTACTACTGTCGGTCCGCAATGGGGGAAACGTGCTGGCAATCTGCAATCAGCGTCTACAAATTCGCCCCGGCAATGCGACTCGTATTTTAGTCAATCCAAACTTAACCCAACCGAAAATCACCGAACAATTAATGCAAACCGGTGCGGTCGGCTGGTGGTTGACTGATCAAGCGCCGACTCAGCAACCTAACGCGGCAACTGGTTTAGAACCCGGCCTAATTCAACACGACCACTCGCAAAAAACGTCCATCCTCCAAACCGATTTTGAAGCAATCAAAGGCCAACCGTTCTTGATTCATTGGACTCGCCGTCGAGTCGGAGCATGGCCCGATCAAACTCAAGACGAATACCTCGACGACCTAATCTTCCAGAGCGGTCGTCGTCGCCACAACGAACTCGCCGCGCTATGCCGCATTCTAGCCTCGCGAAAAATACTGGCTTCGAACCAACTTACTCGCGACCGCCGTCCGGTCACTTGCCTATCCGACATGACACTGAGAGAAATGGTTTCTAAACGAGTGTTTCGAGTCCATTTAAGCCGCTGGGATTTTGAGCCATATGGCATCGCCTTCAAACGAAATGTTTTCCTGCGCAAGTTTGAAGCACAACCTGTGATCTACGGTGGCGAAGCCGAATGGCAGGCCATGGACGAATCGCAAAAACCTTACTTCCAAATGCGAAAATCCAAAGGGGACAAAATCGATTGGCAAACAGAAAAAGAATGGCGCCGAATTGGCGACGTGGACCTGAACCTAGTCGGCCCAGACGATGCCGTCGTATTCGTCGCTCGCGTGTCGGAGATCGCAACATTAGCCGACCTTTCGATCTGGCCAGTGGTTGCCCTAGAGCAGCTTGACCAGCACGAAAGCCAAAACGAATAACCAACCAACCGCAACAATGGTAACCCTTCGAGTTAGCAATGAGCCGGAACAAAGGAACCATCAACCATGCTGGTTACCGCTTAGACAACTCATCTCGCAAACTTGCTGCCAGTTCATAATCCTCGTTGTTGATTGCCGCAGCCAATTGTTCCTTCAACGTTAGCCCGACATCGTACTTGTCGCGCATGCCTTCACGAAGCTCTCGCAAACGCTCGACCAAATCATCGTCTTCAAATTGCTCATCCGCTTCGTATTCAACGAACAGCTCATGCAACTTCTCCAAGCCCTCGTTGACTTCCTCAATCGCCAACTCGACCGAACGCCGATCACTGGTTTTCACATCATCCTCTTCATCTTCCGCATTCAAATGCGATAGCGCCGCCGCCTGAGTACGGTGATACAAAACAAACGGACGATACTGTTCATGCGACACGGTCCATTGATCGTCTGGCGAATGAGACTTGCAAAAATCCATCAGCTTTAACGTATGGTCTGCATCCTTGACCGCCTTACCAAACTCTTTCAACTGCAACCAACACACACGACGATGGTAGAACTGAACGAACTCACGATCAATTTCCAAACAAATGTCGTCGTTCAACTCAAACTCATCCGCTGCCTTGCTAGAACGCTGCCGCAAAAAATCAAAGTACGTTTGCTGCCCATTAAATTGATTTCCATCGGGACGGCCATCGATCTCCAATTGCAACACTCCCATGTCGACACGCATCTGCAAAACTTGCCGCTGAGATAATTCCAGCAAACGAACGTTCACTGATTGCGGGTCAAAGGGCCACTGCTTCAAAATGTCGTCGATGTCGTTAGCTGCCATAAATATCTTCACTCTCATTAGTTACTGGGCGGTCACCATCGTTTGCTTGTCGGCACTGGACGAGCCATCGGTGAGCCATTCCTCCAGATGTAATACCCCCAGATTGTCCCCTGAGTTCACCTTTTCCGCAATTGGTCCCACCTATAACCCGCAATTATTTTGCCCGCTGATACTTGCACTGCCACAATGGCTGTCCGTCGCAGGGCTTTGCTTGGTGAACCTTTTAACGTCGACATTGTCGATATCCAAAGCCAAACGACCTTCCTTTACCCGTGGCAAGCGAAGCACCAAGCCAGTTAGAATAGAGCCATGCTTTACATCAACGAAAAAATCACGATCCCTCGCTCAGAGTTTCGGTTTTCGTTTGCGCGCTCGCCAGGCCCGGGCGGCCAGAATGTAAACAAAGTGAACTCAAAAGCCGTCATGCGCTGGTCCGTCGGTGAATGCCGATCAATCCCTCCGCTAATGAAGCAACGATTCGTAACGCGATTCGCCAACCGAATCTCGTCCGAAGGCACATTCATTTTGACCAGCCACCGGTACCGGGACCAACCACGCAATGTTCAAGATTGCTTGGAAAAGCTGAAAGCGATGTTGCTATCGGTCGCTCAACCCCCACGGCCACGCAAAAAGAAAAAGATATCGGCGTCCGCTAAACGTCGGCGACTCGAATCCAAACGCCGACGCTCGGAAACCAAACGACTGCGTGGCAAACTTCCTAACGACTAACGAACGAGGATGTTAACCTGTAGCAGGAATCGCCAGACTTCGTTTTTTATTGAACGACCTGAATTCTGGCGA
>CAZORR010000161.1:0-6936 GCA_964582115.1 uncultured Pirellulaceae bacterium | reverse complement strand
TTGCGATCCAAGGCGAACTGGTCGGACCTGGAATTCAAGGCAACCGCTACAAGCTTAAACAAACTGAACTGTTCGTGTTCAATGTGTTTGATCTTGCCGCGTTCGCTTACGTCGAAAAAGAAGAAACGGCTTCGATTTGTGAGCAACTGAATTTGCAAACCGTACCCTTCGTCGAGCGACGCGGCGTGCCAGAAACGATCGACGAAATTCTTAAGATCGCTGAAGGTAAAAGTGTGCTCAACAACGCCACCGAACGAGAAGGTCTTGTTTGGGTTGCCGGTTCGGGCCAAGATCGGATTTCATTCAAAACAATTTCCAACAAGTTCTTGGCTCGCGGTGGCGAGTAAATCAGTCGACTGACGTCCGCGATCTGCGGGCGTCATTTCTTTGCTTTTCTTTTGCCAGACACTGATCCGGGCACGCCACCTACTGGCGTTCAAAACGGGCTCACTCCCCTGCCCTTTCAATCGAATGCAGTCTTATCAAAAAAACAAACGAACCGACGTTTTCAGCTCCTCCTAGACACCCTGTCGAAATCGACACCTCTATCCAACAAAGGCGTACCCGACCGGCGAGTGAACGAAGTCATTTTAGGATTTAATAAACAGCAACTAAAAATCAGCACTCGTGATCGCATGTCGACAGATCGTGTTGCCGTTGGTGTCGGTATACAAGTAGACGAAATCAATACCGGATTCGAGCGCCGATCGACTGCCTGGAGAATTCAACTGAGCAATCAAGTCGGCTTTGGATTGATCGCTCCGAGCGATGGCTTTGTCAATCTGCAGTCCCGGTTTTAGCTTGTGCTCGAACACGACCACATCGGCGTCGTCTTCTCGGTAGACTCGATAGTCGGAGAACTTACCCGTAGGAGTCACTATTTCGGATCGGAGACTATTTCCGTTCTCAACGACTTGCTCAATAATTCCGTCCTTGCTGGGAAACATTCCACAACCGGACACGAACAAGACACTCGCAAAAACGAGCCAAAACATGCCTAGAATTGGGTGACGAAGCAAAGCCATTTTTCCATCCTTGAGAAGCTATCATTACCAGCAGCAGTGGCCGCCCAGAGCGACACTGATCCGCTGAAAATGCACCCTCTAAAATAGCTAAACTGCCTGCTCTTCGAAAACACCAATTTTTCGAAAACGCTTATATCGGTTTGCCAGCAGCTCCTCAGTTGATTGTTTGCTGAGTTCTTTCAGGTTTCGCTTGAGAAACGCTTTCATTTTTGCTGCCATCGAGTGGTGGTCACGGTGAGCACCACCCAGCGGTTCGTCCACAACCTCGTCCACGATCCCAAAACGTAACAGGTTCTCGGAAGTGAACTTCAACGCTTGAGCTGCCTTCTCAGCATGCTCGGCGCCCTTCCAAAGAATCCCAGCACAGCCCTCAGGGCTGATGACGGAGTAGTAGGCGTTCTTCAGGACGCCGACACGGTCTCCAACCCCAATCCCCAACGCTCCCCCGCTACCGCCCTCGCCGATCACGACACAGATAATGGGTGTTTCCAGCCGAGACATTTCGTACATGTTTTCGGCGATCACTTGAGCTTGCCCACGCTCTTCAGCGCCAATACCAGGATAGGCACCTGGAGTATCAATGAAGCAGATGACCGGCAGTTTGTATTTTTCGGCCATCTTCATTTTGGCCATGGCTTTGCGATAGCCTTCAGGATGAGCACACCCAAAATAGTTTTCGGTGCGGTCTTTGAAAGTACGTCCTTTCTGGTGCCCCATGACCATGACTTTTGTACCGTCGATGGTCGCAAAGCCCGCACGAATCGCTCGGTCGTCTCCGAACAGCTTGTCACCATGCAGTTCAATGAACTCTTCAAACACCAACGACAAGTAGTCGGTCGTGTGAGGCCGATTTTTATGGCGGGCGATTTGCACGGTCTGCCACGGTGATAAATTATCGAAAATCTCCCGCGTCGTATCGCTCAATTTTTTACGCAGGTCTCGCAATGCTTGGGCGGCCGCTGCGGAATCGTCGTTACGAGCTTCTGCCGCATCAATCTCAGCTTGGATTTTCGCGATCGGTTCTTCAAAGTCTAAGTAATCGTCCATCACAATTTTCTTGATGCTAAATAATTTAAGGAATGATTTTGGAGCAAAGTTTTAAAGCAGAGGAAATGCCAAAAATAACGTCCCCTGCCCTGCTCTAGCGTTTGAAACCTTCGGGGCGTTTTCCGGATCGGAACATTTGACACCGCTCAAAGATGCCCAAAAAATCAGCCATCGATTGAAATCTATCTTCGGGCTTCTTGGCCAACATTTTTTTCACCAACGCCGCGAAGTCACTCGACGCGTCGCTGCACGATTCGAGCGACGGAATCGAAGCGGTTAAGTGCCGTTTCAACAATTGGTCCGGAGAGTTACCTGTGTAAGGCAATTTGCCAGACATCAATTCGAAAATCATACAGCCCAAACCGTATATATCAGTTCGAGCATCCGGGGTTTTCTGCCGAATCTGTTCAGGGGCCATGTAACTGCGAGTTCCTTGAATGGCTTTTGTCTTTCCGCCAAAGAGTCCTGCGAGTCCACCGGACTTGATTTTGCGACCGATAGAAAAGTCAATCAGTTTCACTAAGCCATTTTCATCCGCCAAAAAGTTATCGGGTTTCACATCACAGTGAACCCAACCTTTGTCGTGCATTTCTTTTAAGCCAAGTACGCACTGCCGAATCAATGGGGTCAAAATCGGCAGTAGCGTTTCATGTCTTTCGCGGATCGAAATTTTTACGTTGGCCGCGTGAAACAACTCCATCGCAACCAACGGAATACCAGTTTCGTCATAGTAGTCGTAAATCTCAATAACATTCTCGTGACGTAGCAGTTTACCGATCTTGGCTTCGTGCTTGAGCTGTGCGATCTCTTTTTTGTCTTTACGAAAACGAGTCGTCAGGACCTTGAGCGCGATACGTTTCTTTTCTCCAGAGCGAACTGCTTCCCAAACCTGGGTCGAATTGCGAGCGCTGATTATGCGCAGCAACTGATACGGTCCGATAAAATCCTTGCCAACTGACACAGTGAAAAGTCCTGAAAGTAACCTTTAGTGAATCCACATTTTAGTTCAACGTACTGTTCGCCTAAAGGTGGCTTTCCAACTCAGTTAACCAAGTTTTTACGGCTTCTCTACTGGTTTGTTTTCACCTGATTCTGGTTTCAGCTTCCAGCGGCGAACCGATTGAGCCCCTCTTTTTACCCCCAAGCCAGCACCCCTCGTTCGATCATTCCGCCGACCACCGCATATCCAACGAAAATCAAATACAGCCCACAGAATACAAACGCCGTTTTACGGGTGATCTTGCGGAAATACCACATGCTCGACAATGCACAAACGCTTAAGAAAAACAACAACACTCGCAGCCCCACCACGCCGGCCATCGTTTGCCCATCTTCGCCCACCAACGCCACCGGTTCCCAATTGTTCAAATAACAACACACCAGCAGAGGAATCGACATGCCGATACAGATGTCAAAAATATTCGACCCAAACACGTTCGACACCGCCCCCGAATCATCGCCTCGCAGTGAAGACCCCAGCGACATAAACGTATCGGGGATCGACGAAACCGCCGCCGTCAGAATCACCGCCACAAAGAACGGTGACACGCCCAATTTTTCTGCCGATGAATTGGTGAGTTCAACCAACAAGTAACAAGCCGCCGCCGCGACGATCGTGGCCCCTAGCAAAACCATCGTCGCAGTCACGCGGTTTAGTTTGATATCAAAGTAACCAAACAATACCGACGCCTCGTCGTTGGGTTCTTCCACTTCGATATTCGCGGCTGCCAGTTTTCTACGATAGGCTCGTGTTGCTAGGTACAGGTGAGCAACATAGATCGCGTAAGCTACCAAAGCGATCACGCCCATCCACCAATGCAGTTCTGGTTGAAACAAAAAATACAACAGCCCAAACTGCACCACGATCACCCACACGCCGTCTCGATTAACGACATCGCGTTCAATCGCCACAAAGGGTTTGCTGGGCCGATAAAACGAAACCGCAAGCGCGCACACCGCGGGAATCAAGACTAAGTTATAAATCGAACTGCCCGCGCAAGTTGCAATCGTCGAACCGTACCCTTCAGCGGTTTCAGCCAACTGTGCCGCTTGATCGGTCGATCCCGTCAGGGCAATCGAGACAAAGAAGATTCCGGTGAACAACTCGGGCATACTACTGGCAACCGCATCCAACGTTGCACCGCGGACCGACGAGGGCACTCGCAATTGCACGCCGACCCATTGAGCGGCATCGGCGAACGGATCACAGGCCTCGCCAATCAAAATCGCAATCGCGACGGCAGTCGAAAGCACAAAGCAAACCTCAATCCAAAACGCGCCCTCGGTTCGCAAGCTCCACAGAACCGCGGTTGCAATCAAGCTGATCACAAAAAGGGTCACACTATTCAACAGCCAGCCGAATGGACCTCTGGTTGCCTTATCTGATTCAATCATAAAGTTCTTCAAAAAGCTCTGGAGTAACGCTGGGTGCTTAGGCAACCGGGGCTCGATATCTTTGCTGCTCCTGTGGTGGCGGCAGATTATACCCGGTTTTCATTTTTTGGCTGCATCGGTAAAGCTGCCAGCTTGTCGCACTTCCGATTCGCTACCTCAGGACGTATTATTGTCGTTTATTTCGATGTCGCCTTTCACAAAGACCAAGAAGGTGACATGGCAAGCCTTGCCGCCAAGCCCTGCTCAAACCGATACTCGCGTCATTGAAACTCGGATTTCCATGCCTCACTCACTGCCAGACTCCCCTGCCCTGCCCGCTCAACACCCTTTGGTGGGTCAAGAAGATCATATCGACCAACTACGTGAATGCGGCCAGCTATTTCATTCGCGAGGCTGGTCCGTTGGAACCAGCAGTAATTATAGTGTGGTGCTGGGAAGCGACCCGGTCGAACTGATCGTAACCGCTAGTGGCAAAGACAAAGGCCGCCTAACACGAGAAGATTTTGTTCACGTGGGCCCCGCAGGAAAACCGATCGAACCGGACCAGCCAAAATCGTCTGCCGAAACGATGTTGCACGTTGTGCTGGCCACCGAACCGAACGTCGGCTCGATCCTGCACACCCACTCAATCTGGGGAACACTGCTTTCGGATTACTTTTTCGAACAAGGCGGTTTTGAAATCGAGGGCTTTGAAATGCTCAAAGGCCTCGAAGGAACCCCCACTCACGAAACCAAGCACTGGCTTCCAATCTTTGAAAACACGCAAGACATCCCGAAATTGGCCGCCGAAGTCCGTGAACGATTGGACGACCCCGCCAAGCCGATGACGCATGGCTTTCTGATTCGCAAGCACGGCCTATACACTTGGGGCAAAGACGTTTTTGCGGCTCGTCGGCATATCGAGGTCTACGAATTTTTGTTCGAATGCGTTGCTCGACAGATTCAAGGCCTGAAATCGGGCGGTTAACGCAACCAGGATTTGCAAATTCCCCACATCCCTGTTTGCCTGTTTTTTGGTAAACTGATCACAACAGAAAAACAATTCAAGAGTCAAAGGTGATTCCATGGCGTTGGTACACATCCCCAAACAAGATCGCGAAATTTCAAAACCAGACGAAATTCGTGAGTTCCTATCCGACTACGGCATTCAATTTGAACAATGGGACGTCGCTGGTCGCTTGGCTGAAGACGCTACCGACGAACAGATCTTGGCCGAGTACGCTCCGGAGATCGAGCGACTGAAAGACGCTCATGGATTTGTCACGGCCGACGTGATCAACGTCAACCCAAACACTCCCGGCTTAGACGACATGCTGGCGAAGTTTGACAAGGAGCACCTGCACACCGAAGACGAAGTCCGCTTCACCGTCGAAGGCTCGGGAGTGTTTCACATCAACCCGCAGACCGCACCCGTGTTTAGCATCACCGTCGAATCGGGCGACTTGATCAGCGTTCCCGAGGGAACTCATCATTGGTTTAATCTTTGCACGACCAAACGCATTCGTTGCATTCGGTTATTCGAAGACAAATCCGGTTGGACACCCGAGTACATGGACCAACCCGTTCACGAAGGCTATTCGCCAATGTGCATGGGGCCGGACTTCATTCCTACCACCGATGATGCTGACGGCAGTGTCCGGTTATAAAAAGACGCTTTGAAAAACTAAATCAGCAAGCACGGTTTCGACCGTGCTTATTTTTTATCCAAACCCACCGACCATCTCATGCACTCCATTCAAGCTCAGGGAATTCTACTGGACATCGAAGGCACCACGTCATCGATCAGCTTCGTGTACGACCAAATGTTTCCGTTCGTCCGCGAGACGTTAACCAGTTACCTCGCCGAAAATTGGGACTCCCCTGCCCTGCAGGCTTGCCTGCCCAAGTTGGCCGCGGATGTCGAACAAGACCCACAGGCTTGGCTTGTCGGAACCACCGAAGAAAAACAACAAACTGTTGCCAAGGCAGTGATCGGTTTAATGGATGCGGATATCAAAGCAACGGGTTTGAAAGAACTTCAGGGCATGATCTGGAAATCTGGTTTTCACAGCGGCCAACTGGTAGCCCATCTATTTGACGATGTTGCTTCATGCATCAAGGCATGGAAAGAAAACGACCGAGACGTGCGAATTTATTCGTCTGGCAGCATCGCCGCGCAAAAACTTTTCTTTGGGCACAGCATCGCGGGTGATCTATTGGATCAGTTTAGTGGTCACTACGACACGACCAGTGGCAGCAAACGCGAAGCCGAAAGCTACCGCACGATCAGTCAGCAATTCGAATGTGAGCCTAGCCAAATTTTGTTCATCAGCGATGTCGTCGAAGAGCTCGCCGCCGCCAAAGAGGCTGGCTTGCAGACGGTGCTGAGCCTACGGCCGGGCAACAAGCCTGTTCCCACAGGTCACGGACATTTAGCAATCGGAAGCTTCGCGGAATTACAAATCAGCTGACGCCTAAATACAACACAAAG
>CAZORR010000160.1:0-6967 GCA_964582115.1 uncultured Pirellulaceae bacterium | reverse complement strand
GGTTCAGCGGATCCAGCCGTGCAATTCAAGCGGCAGATTTTGGCGTTGATTCCGACTGATGCCGAAGGGGTGAGTGTTGATCCTGGCTTTGATTTGATTGCACTTTCGGAGACGCATACGGGCCGAGTGCGATTGGCGGACGTGTTTGTATCAGCGAATGATTGTGTGGCGGGGCCGATTGAAAATGCGTTGGTGTCTTTGTCGAAGGGACCTACGACAGGGAGTTTTCAATCGTCGGCATTAGCGTTGGGATTGTCAGCGGCTGCGATTGGTTACTTGGGCGATCAAGCTGAACGCCGGCCTGATTTGTTGGCGGGAGCAAAGGCATTGCAGGCCAGCCATGAGGCGATGGTAGAGACCCTGCTGCAGGCAACGCGAGGGAAGTCGAGTTGTAGCAACGAGCAACTGCGGACGGAAGCCAATAGCTTGGCGCTGCGGTCAACTCAAGCAGCGATGGTGGCGGCCAAGGGCGCGGGGTTTACTTGCGGGCATCCGGTCGGTCGTTGGTGTCAAGAAGCGATGTTCTTTTTAGTGTGGAGTTGCCCGCAGGCGGTGCTGGATGCAAACCTGTGTGAGTTGGCGGGGGTTGAGTTTTCTCTTTAGTCGAGCTTGTTGTTCCGCGTTCTAGTCCATCGCATCGATGGCGTGGTCTTTAAGATCTTCCAATGAAACGAATTCGATCGTGGACATGTGCGTTGCCAACAGGCGAACCTGCGGTGCGCAGCCAGCTTCGAGTGCCTCTTTCCACCGAGTCACGCATAGGCACCACTGGTCGCCGGCTTCGAGGCCTGGGAAGTGATACTCTGGGATCGCAGTTGAAAGATCGTTGCCGACCGACTTGCTGAACTCGAGAAACTCGTCGGTCATGATCGCGCACACCAAATGCAAACCTACGTCCTCCAAGCCGGTGCGGCAGTAGCCATCTCGGAAGAATCCCGTCATCGGGGATGAGCAACAGACTTCTAGTTCAGACCCTAAAACATTTTTGGGGAGGCCCATGGTGTTTTCTTTCTGTAGGTTAAGCAACCTTTACGGTGATTTAGTTTTCGCCGCCGTGTCGGTTTGAGTAGAACTGCAATTGTCGTACAACGCAATGGACTTTGCAAATCACACTCAATTAATTGACGGTGGTGGCTACTGGATTGGCATCAAACAGAATCAAGCCCATCAAGCATCAATTTGGCGATCAGGCCGTCGTCGAGTTTTTGGCGGAGGGTTAAATAAGACATGGTAATACGAGGGTTGATCTCAATCAGCACGTCTTTGGCCGAGTCGCCTTGGTCGTTTAGAACTAAGTCTAGCCCTAAAAATCCAATCGTTTCAGGCAAGCAAACGACGGCTTTGGCAGCCAGTTGCTTGGCGCGAAGTTGCTGTGATTCGGAAAGGCAGTCTTCGGATCGTTGGTACTCGCCAACGGGTGGCGGATGTAGTATTTGTTTCATGGCCGGAAAAAAGACGGGTTCTTTGCCGCGGCGGCAGACCACTGCGATGCTTGTTGGAGTACCGGCAATGAATCGCTCGACGCGAAACTCAGCCCGTTGAGTGGCGGTTTGTTGGGAAAGCCAGGTTTTAAACTGTTCGATGGTCGTGAAAAATTCGATTCGTTCACTGCCACAACCGTCGGCCGGTTTTACAACGATGGGCAGCCAGTTAGTTTGTTTTTCGTCGGGTAGTTGCTGGAAATGGTCCAGCTCCATGCCCGGGGGGATGTTGTCAAAACCATGGCCTGTCAGTAGGTCAGCCAGTTGGTTTTTGTTGGACGTCGCAAGGATGCAATCCAAGGCAGGCGAAATTAGTTTGTACGCTTGGTCGCCTAGCCAGCGAATTGAGTCGGCAAGGCAGTCGTCCGTTTCGGGGGCGATCAGCAGAATTGCATCGGCGTCGCTGGCCAATGATTTGAGTTTTGATTTTAAAGCAGTTTGATTGTCAATCGAGTGAACATTGGCAATGCGAGCGAGTCTGCTGAGTGTGGTTTTTGCGGCGGTGACTTTCGCGCTGTCGCGAGCGTTGGGCTGGTTTAATCGGCAGTCCACCAGTAAGTCGACTTCGGCGAATTTGGCCAAATCCAATCCAACGGCTGAAACCATGCCGACTCCCTGCTGTAGTAGGCTGCCAGCGGATTCGAGCGAAGTGGGTTCTAGCCACAAGCTGCCTCCAGTAAGCCATTCAAACAGAAGCACCTTCATTGAAAACACAGTATTCTGTTAAGGTGAACAAGGGGTGGATAAGGGTTTATCAAGCGATTTAGGTTTGTATTGAGGTTTTGATTTGATCTCAATAGCAGGTTGTGTAACAATTCTATTGGATTGGTTAGCTGAGCACAGGCCTTTTAGGTTTTGTTCCTAATGCCGCTTTGCGAAAGGCGACGATGACAGTTCAAGCCAAGCCAAATCCATTTTTAAAATCCATTTTCAAACATCAGGCCATTGCCGTGTCTACCATCGATACTCGTATAGAAGCTGGCATTTTAGTGATCTATCTTCAGGATGTGCGCATCATTGATGAGCGACGGATCGCAGCCTTGGGGCAAGAGTTAACTGAATTGGTTCATGATACCGAATCTAAACGTGTCGTTTTGAGTTTTCAAAACGTTGGGTTTATGTCATCAGCAATGATCGGCAAGTTGGTTGCCTTCGACAAAAAATGTAAGTCGTTGGACATTAAATTGCGAATTTGTGACATCGGTGAGAACGTAGACGAAGTGTTTAAGTTGATGCGATTAGATAAAGTTTTCACGATCGACGAAAACGAAGAGGTTGCTCTAAAGCAATTTTCGAAAGGGTCGTGGTTTGGGGGGGCGTAGCAATTCTGGGAATATCCCCTCAAGGATGGGCATTTTTCCGTCGACTCAAACTGTTTTTAACCCTCAAATTCTACTGCAAAGTCGGTTCGGGGACCGTTATCCAGCTTTTGGGTTGCTTAGAGTTAAATAAGCAAACCTTTGATGCCTGAGTTCTTTACTTTATCGGTTCCTTTTACGAGAATTAGGCGGCTTGGAGCAACTGGTGGTTGGGAAATAGTACCGTTGGCCTCGCATCGCCGAAGTTAACGAAGGATGAAGTTTCGTCACCAGTTGTGATCACTCGTATTCATAACAATCGTTATATGTTTCGATGTAACCACCTGCTGACCATTTCTGGATAGTTGGGTAAGTGTTGGTCACTGATGGATTGTGTGAATGAGTGATCGCTTGTTAGTTCGATCTGAATCGGAATTTTGCCCTAGGGGTTGAGTTCCGAATTAGCTGGACACGAATTTTGCCGCAAATTCACTGCAGCCGTTAGGTTGATGGTGAGCTTAGATATTTAAAGGACACGATATATGTCGGATGTGATCAAGTCAGACCCAAACTCGATTAACGATCCCGGAGATTCTTACGTTAACACAACCGATGCCGATCCCGCAGAAACTCAAGAGTGGCTCGAGTCGCTTGAGTATGTTTTGTCGAGCAAGGGGCCGGACCGAGCAAAGTACTTGCTGTCGGTTTTGGAAGCCAAGGCGTTGATGGAAGGCGTGGACATGCCCGCCAAGTCAAACACGGCTTACATCAATACGATCTCAAAAGAAAACACCCCCCAGTATCCTGGTAACCGCGAAATCGAACGGCGCATCAAAAGCTTCATTCGCTGGAACGCGATGGCGATGGTGGTCAAAGCTAACCGTGCAACCAAAGCGCCGGGTTTGGGAGGGGTTGGTGGTCATATCAGCACCTTTGCTTCGTCAGCCACGCTTTACGAAGTTGCTTACAATCATATTTTCCGCGGTCGTGGTCCTTCAGGCTACGATGGCGACCAGATTTATTTCCAAGGCCACGGCTCGCCCGGGATGTACTCGCGTGCCTTCATGGAAGGACGTTTGGATGAAGGAACTCTGAACAACTTTCGTCGCGAACTTCAAGACACTCCAGGATTGTCGTCTTACCCGCACCCATGGTTGATGCCAAGTTTTTGGGAATACCCAACGGTTTCGATGGGCCTAGGTCCCATTATGGCGATCTATCAAGCTCGCTTCAATGAATACTTAAAAGACCGTGGTATCAAGGACACTTCTAACCAACGCGTTTGGGCGTACTTGGGCGACGGTGAATGCGATGAACCCGAATCCTTGGGAGCAATCACGCTGGCCGGTCGTGAGAAATTGGACAACCTGAAATTTGTCATCAACTGCAACTTGCAGCGTCTGGATGGCCCGGTTCGTGGTAACGGAAAAATCATTCAAGAGCTTGAAGCTTTGTTCCGTGGGGCTGGTTGGAACGTCATCAAAGTCTGTTGGGGCGACGACTGGGATCCACTGTTAGAAGAAGACAAACTTGGCTTGTTGATGAAGCGAATGGATGAAGTGGTTGACGGTCAGTATCAAAAATATATTGGTATGCCCGGCAGCTATATCCGTGAACACTTCTTTGGCAAGTACCCGCAGTTGTTGGAATTAGTCAAAAACTACAGCGACGATAAGCTAGAGCGTATGCGTCGTGGTGGTCACGATCCGGAAAAGGTTTACGCGGCTTACCGAGCAGCCGAGCTTCACAAGGGGCAGCCAACGGTGATCTTGGCCAAAACCGTGAAAGGTTACGGGCTGGGGGATGCTGGTGAAGGGAAGATGGTGGCTCACAATACCAAGACCATGAAAAATGATCACTTGGTGGAGTTCCGAACTCGATTTGGAATTCCAATTTCCGATGAAGAAGTTCACGACGCGCCTTACTACAAGCCTCCTGAAGATTCTGCTGAGATTCAGTACATCAAAGAACGTCGCGAAGCTCTCGGTGGTCCCGTGCCGTCGCGTCCGACAGAGCATCCAAAGATGGAAGTGCCGACGTTTGATGAGTACCGGAAGGTGATCGATCGCGACAGCGACAAGAAGCCAATTTCGACGACCAAGAGTGTCGTACGTTTGCTTACCAAGTTGGTTGAAGACAAAAAAATCGGTAAGAACATCGTTCCGATCGTGCCCGATGAGTCGCGTACCTTTGGTATGGAAAGTATGTTCAAGCAAGTCGGCATCTATGCTCATGCGGGGCAGCTTTATGAGCCAGCCGATAGCGACAACAAGATGATGTACTACCGTGAGTCGCAAGACGGTCAGTTGCTAGAAGAGGGCATCTCCGAGGCCGGAGCACAGTCGTCCTTCAATGCGGCCGGTACTGCTTATAGTGCTCACGGCATCAACATGATTCCGTTTTACATCTACTATTCGATGTTCGGTTTCCAACGCGTTGGCGATTTGATTTGGGCCGCTCAAGACATGCGAGCCAAAGGTTTCTTGCTGGCCGGAACCGCTGGCCGAACTTCGCTTAACGGTGAAGGCTTGCAGCACCAAGACGGCCATAGCTTGTTGAACGCCATCGCGTTCCCGTCTGTTCGAGCCTACGATCCGGCTTTCCATTACGAAACGGCTGTGATCGTCTTTGACGGTTTGAAAAAACTGTACCAAGACGGCGAGACAGCGATCTACTACTTGATGGTCGGCAACGACGATTATGTCATGCCAGCAATGCCCGAGGGGTGTGAAGAAGGCATCATCAAAGGGATGTACAAGTTCCGCACCGTTGAAGCCGAAAACGCTCGTCATCGCGTACAGCTGTTTGGTAGCGGTGCGATCATGATGGGCGTTTTGGAAGCTCAAAAAATATTGGCCGAAAAGTACGGCATCTCCAGCGACGTTTGGTCCGTCACCAGCTACAACGAACTCCGCCGCGATGCTCAAGCTTGCAAGCGTTGGAATATGTTCCACCCAACGATGCCCAAGCGAAAAGGCTATCTGGAAACCGTAATGGAAGGTTCCGAAGGGCCCGTCATCGCGGCCAGCGATTACGTGAAGGCGTTGGCCGAGCAAGTGGCTCCGTTTATTGACGAAGACTTCCGGGCACTTGGTACCGACGGCATGGGCCGTTCGGAAACCCGCCCTGCCCTGCGACGCCACTTTGAAGTGGACGCCGAGTGCGTCACGATTGCTTCGCTGTACCAGTTGGCCGAACAAGGCAAAATTGAGTTTAGCGAAGTAGAGCAAGCAATCAAGGACTTGGGTGTTGATCCAGAGAAAGTGAACCCGCTATACGCGTAGTAATAGCGGGAATCCGCTGAAGGGAGTCCCTTCGGCGGTGGTTCGGCTGTTCCTGTGAAACTGAGTTTCACCTAAGACAAAACAAAGACAAGGTCGTTGATTCAGGCGACCGATATTACAAATTTCGACTACGAGCATTTCAAATCAATCATGGCTGTTGAATTCAAACTAGATAATCTTGGCGACGGCGTCGAATCGGGCGACGTATTGGAAATTATGGTTGCCGTCGGTGACACGATCGAACTCGATCAAGGTGTCATTGAGCTAGAAACGGACAAAGCAACGGTCGTCGTGCCAAGCGAGGTTGCTGGAACCATAACCAAGATTTGTTGCGCCGAAGGCGATACGCTTAAGCCTGGTGATGTGTTGATGGAAGTGGAAGCTTCTGGAGCTGCCGCACCGGCTGCAACCCCCGAACCGCCAGCAGCAGCTCCAGTTCCCGAGCCTACAGCGGCTGCCGCCGCTCCCGCGCCGCCGGCTCCTGCCCCAACAGCACCGGTCGCTCCAGCGCCGCCAGCTGCTACGGTTCCGGCTCCAGCTCCAGCAGCGCCCGTCAAGCCAGTAGCTCCGGTTGTTTCTACGGTTCCTGGTGGCGGACAGATTGCAGCCGGGCCAGCGATTCGACGGTTCGCCCGCGAAGTCGGTGTTGATCTCGGTGCGGTATCGGGTTCGGGCGACAACGGACGGATCGTCCGCGACGATGTCCTGCGAGTGGTGCGTGACGGCAGTGCGACTCAGCCAGCTAGCGCAGGCGCGGCTTCCGCGATTCCTGCCGGAAGCGAGACCGACGGGTTCGGTCCTGTTCGCGTTGAAAAGATGCCGAAGATCCGGCAGACCATCGCTCGCAAAATGCACGAATCGTGGACAACTTGCCCGCGTGTGACGAACTTTGATGATGCTGACG
>CAZORR010000159.1:0-6992 GCA_964582115.1 uncultured Pirellulaceae bacterium | reverse complement strand
GATTGTTGAACCTGCTCCATTTGAGCTGGATGTTGGTTTTGGGCGTTGGCCCGTGGTACAGCGAACGTCACGTTCGGAACACGGTCAAACAGAATGTGATCTTCTAAAGATTGAAAAATGGAATAGTTTTGGAAATTGATGTTGAATTGATTCGTTGACACAGGCCTTTTTTCGGTACTGAAGTAGCAAAACTGAGGAATGAAGCTTGGCGGGATTGCGTGCTCTCTTGGTTGATAAAGAAACACACGATGGCGTACTGTACACAGCAGCGTTATCGAAGGAACTCGACCGGTCTTTGCTAGGCGGATGTATTAAAAAGTGCTGTTTGCCTTGTAAGGCTGGCGAATGTTTGACGGTTGTCTGGTTTTTCGCGAAAACAAGTAGGTTGGCCACTCTTGGCCTACTGCGGATCAGCGGTGACGGGCAGGAGTGCCCATCCTACGGCGGTGCGCGACGTCGGCTTCTGCCTTGTGGTTAAACTCTCCGTCTAACAAGCTGGTTTTCGGGCGACCAGGATTCGATTCATCGGTGTGATTAATTTTGGAATCTCCATCCAGCGGACGAGGTAGCCGGCGGACTCTAGCCGGTACGTGCGGTGGATGTCGTAGGCTGCGGTCAGTCCAAATGCGGCTCGGATCGCTTGCGGAGCGTCACAGGCGGATTTTGGGTAGCAGCAGGGTAGGATTGCTAGTTGGCCCTGTTTGTTGATGGCGATGTCGATGCAGCGGTCTGATAAAACGCCGCAAGCGTGGGCGCTGACGATTGAACAACCCGGGGGTAACAAGTCTTGAGCGTCGTCGAGCTTGGCTTGTTGTGTTTCGATTTTGCCTGCGATCCATGGCGCGACGCTGGCAGCCGCGGTAATTAGTTTGGCTCGATTTTCCGGTTCAAACTTGTCCAACAAAATGACGCGATTAACTTTTCGTTCGAAAACCGCGAACAACAAACCTAAGAGCCCGTGACCACAACATAAATCTGCCACGCATTCGGCTTTGATCGTTTTTCTTACTCGGGAGAAAAACTCGAAGGTCTCCATCACTTCTTTGATGGACAATCCTCGCTGGTCAGCAATCGCTCGTATCAGTGTGTCTTGTAAACTATCGGATCCAAAATGGCTGGCCGCTGCTTTTTCAGACAGTTTTGCGCTGGATCGGAGCCAACGTTGATCTGATAAATCGTTCAGTTGAGGAAAAAATCGAAACCGGTTGGTTAGCTGGGTGTGCGGTGTGAGCTTGGACGGTTCGTTTGTACCAGCGTTGGTGCCTCGGTCGCTCATGATGTTTGCTTCAAGTGGGCTGCCGAGTAGAGGAGGCTGCTGCGGGGGTTACTTTTGCATTTCGGCGCGTTTGTCTTTACTGGATTGGTTATCGTAGCGGTATTGTTTGGCGGCTTCATAGAATGTGTTGGGAATTGCTGATCCCGAATCCAGCGGCCCTGTTGAAGCGTATTGGACATAGCCAAGCCACATTCGGTCTGGCAGCGAACTAACGGCAGCGTCGGCTGGCCCTGTCGGTTGACCGGATTCACTGAATCGTTCTTGGTCCAGCGGGGCTAGTTGTACGGTGAAGCTGACAAAGCACAACAGAACGACAGCAGTTCCGATTGCGAAAATGGACCGACCAACAAGTTCCGTAATCGGATCAAATTTCAATCGGTATTTACTGATCGAATCGGTGACGCCGCGTAGAATCATGAACGAAGCCACGAAGAAAGCCCAGAGGCCAACAAAATCACCGACGTAAGTGAATGATTCGTTGTCGATATCAGTGATCGCTTGGCTGACCACCGGATAGGCACTGGTCGCAATCAGTCCCGCCAATAGGCAGTTGATCATCGTGAGCATGTTGTTCCATAAACCGAACCACCAAGTGCACAGGGGAACCAACAGGACAATCAAAATGTAAATTAAAAGTAGCATTTGGATTTAGCCTTTTAACACTCGTTGAAGTTCATCGATGGAAGTCATTCCTTTGGCAATCAATACGATGCCTTCCATTTTCATTGAAACATGACCGCCAGCTTCAGCGACTGCCTGTAGATGTTTCAGTTGCGGTTTTTGAATGATCGCCGCTTTTAGTTGGTCGGTGAGTTTCAAAAATTCAAAGATACCCGTGCGGCCTCGGTAGCCAATGCCTGAGCACTTGGGGCAGGGTGGAATCGGGTTTTCTTTTTCATCCACCATGTCAGGGTGATGGATGAAGGGCTTATAAAGTACCGCGACACGGCCTTGAGGCAGGCCGAGTTGGTGGAGCAACTTGGGCGAGGGTGTGAAGCCAATTTTGCAACTGTCACAAAGCTTGCGAATGATCCGCATCGCTGCAACTGCGTTCAAGTGGTTGACGAATTTTTCGATGTTGGGTTTTTTGACAAGCACTCGTAACATTCCGTCCAAACAATGTTTACCGGGATGACGAGTGAACACGGGCACCGATTGGTTGAGCGAAAGGTCGACGATCTGGTCGATCACGGGTCCGGAATCTAAATCAGGAAAAGCCAGCACATCTGGTTGCTTGAGCAACAAATCAGCGATCGTGCTCAACGGCGTTTCGCCAACTTCCGGATCGTACTCCCAAGGGAAGATGTTGATGATCTCTTCGCTATCGCCACGTTCCTTTGGCTGGATCACATAATAGTCACGCGTTAGTCGATCGGCACAGCTGATGATTCCGCGCCACGCTGACGTGTAGCCGTTGCCGTTTGGGTATCCGACGACCAAGAAGTTCTTTGGTTCTGGGTCTGAAAGCGTTGTGGAGATCTCTTTTTTCATGCTGGCCCGCATGCCAAGTTCTTCGGCAGTTTCTAGTGGTGGCCGTTTGTAGTCGAGATTGATCGCAACGCGTTCGCCCGTTTTGACGCCTTGTGAAACGATGGTGAACTTCTGACCGCGTTTTTGATAGAGCGTTTTGAAACTGCCTTCTTGTCGTTGTCGCCGTTCGCGAAAGTCTAGACCGGCCAGTTGTTTTAAGGACGCCAACATGAAGTCGCCATCTTCACGCTCAAGTGTTGGGCCAGGCTGCCAAATGCCGTCTATCTGGAATCGAATGTTGACTTGCTGCGCAGTAAAGTCCAGCACGGTGATGGTCGAATCACGAACGATGATGTCAACGCAGAAATGTGCCATCGGCGTAAAGCCCGGTGAAGGCTCAACTAGTTCGAAGATCTGTTCGCGTTGTTCGGGCGTATCGCCAGCGGCAGTGAACTCAATCGGTGGCAAGTTGTTGTCGTCGTCATACGCCATGGCGGTTGTGTCAAAAGTTAGTGATGTTGCGTCTGCGGAGGAAATTGTGTTGGTGCATTGCCGAAATGGAAGTCGGCAAGCAGGTTCAGTTTAAGATTTCTTTTTTGGCGGATTGAAAATTCGCTGCACTTCTGCAAGCGAAGTCACTCCCAACAAAACCAGTTTGTAGGCTTGGTTGGCCAACGGCAATTTGCCGCTTTTCACTGCGGCGGCTTCGATCGCAGCTGCTTGCGGTTGTTTTCGAATCACGGCTCGAAGCTGCTCGTCCAGTTGCAGGACTTCAAAAGTAGCGATTCGGCCGATGTACCCGAGTCCGCCACAAGTCGGGCAGGGGGGGAATTCAATCGGTTTGCCTTTTTCGTCGATGCGTTGTTCAGGGGGTGGAAGCTTATACTGGGTGAATAAGGTTCTTTGTTGTTTGGGGTTGCCGCCGAGTTTCTGAATCATTTTTGGGTTGACTTGCACTTCGACGCGACAGTCACTGCACAGTCGACGCAACAAGCGTTGGCCGGTGATTGTTTTAGTGGCGGCCAAGAAAGCGTTGCGGTCTTTTGACTGAGCGTAAGTTCGCAAAAACGCCTCGGCTGCCGTGGAGGCTTTGGCTCGCGTGACGACCGATCGTTCTTGCTCGTTGGCCTGTTGCGTTAGCAAGTCCATCGTTTGGGAATCGGCAATGGTGGGGGCGATGATTGCATCGGGTTGCGACAGCAATGTCTTCTGAAGCGAAGCGAAAGCCGTTTCGCCGTTGGCCAGGTTGTATGGACGCGGCACGATGTTTTCGATATCGGTTTCGGTTTCATTTTCGTCGTAAAAGCCAATGCAATCACGAGTCAGGCGGTCCGAGGAAGCAATCGCGCCTTGCCAAGTAGACGTCAGGCCATGTCCAGCGGGCGCGGAGATGATGGTGAGGCCCGGCGTGTTGAGAGACTCGCAGACTTGTTGCATCATGTCCGGGAACATGCCCAATTCGTCCAGCCGCATGACGTCTTTTTTGGCTTGAATGAAGCTGATCGAAACTCGTTCGCCAGTGGGCACGCCATGAGTGGCGAGCTTGATCTTTGCTTTCCCAAATTCAGATTTTACTTCGAAGCTACCGCTTTGCTTGTTGCGACGATCTGCGGGATTCAAACCAGCTAGGCTTTTCAAACTGATTACCACGCCGTCGGCGATTTCTCGTTCGATTGGCGGTGCTGGGTGCCAGACCCCGTCGACTAGGAGTCGTAACTTAGTTTGTTCGCGACCACAGTCCATCAACAATTGTTCGGTGCGTTTAAACTGAGCGTCGTGAATGATGTCTTTGACCACTGGGAATTCAGCGCTTTGTCGGCCGCGAATGAGTCGCGCTTGTTTTTCGTTTGCGTCTGCTCCGCCGGTCGAGATGGAAAGGTCGGCCCCGTCGTCTTGAGGAAGTTCCTCGACTTCATACTCGCTGCCGGACTTGTTTCTAATTGCACGGGCAAGGGAGTCGTCGTTCTTGACGCGACTGCGACGAATGAAGGAGTACGTGATCGGTGGCGCCAAAGCAGCCACCACGAAAAACGGAAAACCAGCCCAGTAGATTGGGACCAGTAGTACCGCCAACAGCCCGATCAAGAAGCTGCCAACTAAAATTGGGCTCCAGATTTCGGGTGCTAGTTTGAGCTTGTCACCAAACTGCATCGTGTCGCGGTTGATCGAATCGACGTACCCCACCCATGGCAAAAAGATGATCACGATCAAACCTAGCTTCAGGAACGACAGGCTGCCGGCTTCGGGTTTGAAGGAAGCCGTTTTGGGTTCGTCTTTGCTCTCGTCTTCGCCTTCCGTTTCATCTTCGCTGTCGGCGCCATCGTCGACACGATCCTCGCTTTGATCACCTGGTTCACCAGCAGGACTGTCCTGGTCGGTGTCGCTTGGATCAGCGTCGCCTGCTGGGGCATCGTCTGCTAGGTCGTCACCATCCTGGGCATCTTCGTTATCGACATCGTTTTGTCGGTCGTCGCTGTCTTGAAGGAACGTTGAAGTAGGCGTGGCAATCGCGGGACCAGCGATGGTCGTGTTGCTGAACGAACTTAGCAATAGTAAGCAAAGTATCGCAACGCACGGCATCCAAATGTAACATCGAGCCATGCTTAAATAATTCCAGGTTGTGACACGTTGATTCCCTTGAGCTTCATTTTTAGCTCTTCCTTGTTTGGTGCAACTTGGAAAGCAGTTGGGCGATCGATCAAGCCGTCGTCAATCAACTGTTTCAGTGAAGCAGTGAAATCCTGCATGCCTTCTTCTTCACCGATACGAATGGCGTCGGACAAGTTATGGTCACGCTCTTCCAAGATTAGCTTTTTAACCGTCGGGTTAAACGTCATGATCTCACAAGTCGGGACTCGACCCACATCCGGTCGAATCGACTTGAGTAGTTTTTGGGCGACGATGGCTTTCATGTTCATGGCAATCGCTCCACGAATCGCACCGTGCATTTCTTCAGGGAACAAGTCCAAAATACGACCGATCGTCGATGGAGCGGTCGAAGCGTGAATCGTGCCGAACACCAAGTGACCGGTTTCGGCCGCATGGATCGCCGTCATAAAGGTTTCTTCGTCGCGAAGCTCACCGACCAAGATAATATCAGGGTCTTCACGAACGGCATGTTTCATACCCACGCCAAAGTCGACCACGTCGATTCCAACTTCGCGTTGGTTGATCAGGCACTTGTCATCTGTAAACACAAATTCGATCGGGTCTTCGAGAGTCAGAATGTGTTTTGAGTAGATGCTGTTAATGTAGTTCAGCATCGAAGCGATCGTAGTACTCTTACCTGAGCCAGTCACTCCAGCCAGTAGGATCATGCCTTGTTCGAAGTGGCACAACGGTTCCATCGCTTCCGGCAAATACAAACCCTTGAAGTTAGGAATGTGGTTGTTGACGCGTCGAGCCACCAAGCCAATTTTGCCGAGCTGCTGCAGCATGTTCACACGGAAACGCCAATCCACGCCGTCGACATCAACGACGTAAGCGAAGTCGGATCCGCCTTCTTCGTCGAAGATGTCACGGGTGCGTTCGTTCATCATCGGAAATAGCAGTCGAGCCATTTCTTCGATTTCGATGGGATCACGTTTGAGTTCTTTTAGGGTTCCGTTGACGCGGCAGATAGGTGGTTTGCCGACTTTCATGTGCAAGTCGGACCCGCCCAGTCGCACGAGTGCGCGGAAGTATTTGTCGACGGGCTTTTCTTCTTTTTTTTCCACAAAGCGACTGACCATACGGTCGATCGCTTCCGCATCTCGTTCTTCCATGGTCTTCTTTGGGCCATCAGAAGAACTAGCGGGCTTGGGGGTCGGTTTTTTGGCTGGTTTAGACATAGCAGTTTACAATAATTGACGATCGTGGCTTGCGGTTGAATTCGGCCTTAAGAAGATCAAAATTTGAGTCTCAAAGCCATTTATAAACGACATTCGCCCAAAGACGACCAGAAACAGGAGATCAAACTCAAAATTATAGTGCCTTGAGGGGTGGTTTGCCTAGATTTGCTTGCTTTAGTCGGTACTGTCGGCCAAAGGCGACTGGAGCGGCATTCTGAACGAGTAACCGGACAATTTGACGAAAATCAGTTCGTCGCAGGCAAAATTCGATTGTTACAGGCTACACACTTGGCGGCAGCGATTTCGTAGGCTTGGTTAAACCATAACATGGCCAACCATTTGTTGGGCGGATTCTCGAAAACGCGGTTTGTGAGTACAATGCCGAACCTAAATTTGCGTTAGAAAAAAGACGAATA
>CAZORR010000158.1:0-7133 GCA_964582115.1 uncultured Pirellulaceae bacterium | reverse complement strand
ATGAATTAACAATCTTTGCGCCTTCGCGCCTTTGCGTGAGAAATTCCACGCTGCGTTTACTACTTTCCTAGTAGATCGCACCAGCGGCGGTAGCCGTATTGCAAGTAGGCGCGGGAGACGTCGTTGATGTCCTCGAAACCTTCCCAGCATGTTTCGCAGCATTCTTCGGCGGGGATCGTGATCGTCTTCTGGACCATCCTGCAAACTTGGACCGGAACGCAAACGCGAACTTGGTACGGCACGTTCACGGTGTACGTTTGGACGTGTTCGCGGGCAATCTGTCGTGGCACTTTGATCATGACCGTGCGGTACCGAGTTTTAGGAACGTTCTCCCAGTACAGTTCGGTGCGTGTCTGTGGTACGTTGCGGACCTTGGTCTCGTAAATGGTTTTCGTTTTGATTTCGGGAACGAACGTCATGTAAGTTTTCATCACGCTGTCGGATACGGTTCGCGTTTCCGTGCGATAGCTGGTGCGAGTTTTGATTTTGGGAACCATTACCGTTTTGTACTTGGTAGTGAACACTGGCACCTTGCGTTCAACGGTTTTGTATTCGATGCGGGTTCGGAACTCAGGAACAACTTCAGTGTATTCTTCTTCCTTGTTGACCGGGAACTCAACGTACTCGGTGACATCCTTTTCGATGTATTCCGTTTTGGCAACTTTGACGGTGTACTCTTCGTCGTACGGTTCGGGCACGCGAACGATAAACTCACGCGTGACTTTTTTAGTTCGTTCGCCCGCAACCTTGACCTTGACTTCCACCTCTTCTAGGTACGGAACGCGTTCTTGATAAGTTTCAACAACGTTTTCGTTTACGACCTTAGGTTCTTTATAGCGATACTCGATTGGGAGTGGTTCTAGGTCGACGGTTTCGTATTTGACGAACGGCAAATTACGGGAGGCGATTTCTTCGCGGACGCGTTTGAGGGTAACTTTTCGAGTCTTGGGCACCCAGCGATACTTGGTAACTGAAAATTTCTCGGTTCGCTGCGAGTCGACCAAGTCGTAGACCTTCAGATTCGCGGTTCGCGTTTCGTTTCGGTAACGAGTCTTCGGAACGTTTCGCACTCGTGTTTCGTTACGATACTTCAGGACGGGTACCTGGTACGGCAGTCGCTGTTGAACGTCGCGGTAGTCGGTGTACGGAATTCGCTGAGAAACAACGCGCGGGCACCAAACGTTTCGTGTATTGGTTTGAGAACCAACCGAACAAGACGTGCAACCACATCCGTCATGGTGGACGGAGCAAGTCGGGCAGGTGACTTCTTTGCGTTCCCAGCGACCAAGGTCACGAGAGATGACTCGGTACTTGGTCACGGGGGCTTGCCGAGTCACAGTGCGGTAGCGAGTTTCCATGACTTCGTAGGGAACCCGAACGGTGTAGGACTGGCTGATGTGTGTGGTCTCTGGGAGTTTGACTTGGTAGGTTTTGTTGACCGTGCGTTCGACTTGTCGTTTGGTTGGAAATGTTTTGATGATCTCTTCGACAAACGGTTCATTGACGTAATAAGTTTCATCAACGGTTTCGGTGTAAGGGGCGGTGACCTTGTAGTCTACTTTTTCACTGTAGGGCACAACGCGTTGGTCGGTTTCTGGGTTGGTGTAAGTGCCTCGTTTTTGATCGTATGCAACGGATTTTTGTTCAACCGTGCGTTGGCGATTGACAGTTCTATAGCGAGTGACCTTCTTTTTGATGATGTCATCGTAGTAGTAAACCTCGGGTTCTTCGAAGGTGCGTGTAACGACTTCGGATTTGTATCGTACCTTCGGTCGAGTGCGGGTTTCTTCTACCATCTTGACGATAGGTGTGCGGACCTTTTTGGTAAACGGTCGTTTTTCGTAAGTCGTGACGACTCGTTTTTTGGTTTTGGTGACGTTTTCAACGTACTTCTTTTGAACCGGCACTCGATCGGTGACGGTTTTGTAGGTGGTTTCTTGATACTGCTGACGCTCTGGGACCATCACGGTGTAAGGTGTCACGATCGGAATTTTAAAGGTCTCGACTCGCTCGACGGTTTCTTCACGTTGGGCCGGTTTGGCGACCATGACCGTAAAGTTACGTTGCTTGGCTTCTTGGTATTCCCGTGGGATGTCGACGGTGTAAGTTCGCGTCCGGGGCTCGGGAACTTTCACGGTGTAGGTTTCGACTTTGGGGACGTCATCGTAAACGGTGTAGTAACGCTTTGAGCGGCGCTGGCGAGTTTCAGGGCGATAGCGAGTTCGGAGTGAATTTACGTAACGCGTTTCCCACGTGGGGACGGTGATGGTTTGCGTCGTGCAACGTGGTTGGCATCCGCATGGGCAGGATTGCCCGTGTACTAAACTGCTGGATGCTGCCGGTGGTTGGAATTGCACGCCGTTGTTTGGGTAGGGAATTGGCGCTGGGGTTTCATGGCTGGGGAAAATCGGAGGGGCGATCGGCGATTGAATGTTGTTCGGCTGAATAATGTTTGGTTGAGAGTTTTGGAAAAGGGGCGCACTCGGCGGGCTGGTTGAAGTGGTTGGGGCTGAACGTCGAGCACCGGCTGGGCCTGGGTTGGGAAGTGAATCGAGTGGTAGCGCTGGTGTAATTTGTCCTGCTGGTAATTGCTGGTAACTGGGGCGGCGTAAACGAACTCGTGGTGATGCCGGTAGTACCGATGAAGTGTCTGGTAAAAAGCCACCGCTGGTCACAGATACTGGCGGTGATCCGATTATGGGTACCGGCGCTGGGGCAATACTGCGATTGGATTGAGTTGGCAGCGATGAGAGGTCCAGTCGCTGTGATTGGATGGAAGATTGGCCACGAGTTGGCGGCTGAGGAATCTCCGAATTGGTGGATTCACCAAGCATTTGGCTCGGCGGGGCAGGGAGTTCCGCTAATTTTTCCAGCACTTGCGGCGAGACCGTGATGGGAGTATCCGACAGGCTAGCAGCGACACTAACCGCGCAGACGCACGCGATCAGCCCGATTGCTGGTAGTAAAAGTCGACTTAACTTCATCTAACGAAAATACCAAATCTGAAATATTGAGTGAGGTCCGCTTGTGGCACGTCTGCCTAAGTTCCAAATTACCTCAGCTCATTCGCTCCTTAGGCTAGTTTAGAATCTCTCATAATCAACTCGGTAAAGCCCACACTTTGGCCTGAAACTGACTTTTTCGGTGGATTTGATGGTCGCCCGAGTGGCGTATCGGCGATGGGTTGGCAGCTTTGCAGACTTGGCTTTAGCTGGAAATTGTGTCTGAATGCGGCTCTGCGACCGAGAGGATTGTGGGGGCTTCACGTTTTCGGGAAGTACAACTTCGCTGTCTACTCGGGCCAGTTTTGGGACACGTGTTGGACCAGTTGCTGTCCTGCATCAGAAATAGGATCCAACGCAAGCTCACGAGCTTCTTGGTTGGTCTGTGTCAGGTGGATTTTCAAGTCAATTGGCGGCAGCAATGTCTCGATCCGTGATGCCCACTCGACCACCAACACCGCGCCGTCGCTGACGCTTTCGTCGAGCCCGAGTTGGTCGACTTCCTCGGGGGACCGAATTCGATAAGCGTCCAAGTGCAACATCGGCAGACGGGCTTCGTAGGGAATACAGATTGTAAAAGTCGGGCTGACAACGGCGCCGCTAGGAACATCCAGTCCCGCGGCAATACCTTGTGTCAAATGGGTTTTACCGGCGCCAAGCGTGCCATCCAGAGCGATGACGGTGCCGGCGGATAACTTGTCACCAATCAAACGTCCAAGTGATCGGGTTTGTTCGACGGAATTACTTGTAAATTTGGTGGTTGGCATTTGGGCAATAGTTATGAGCATGGGAGAGTCAGCGAATTACTGACTGACTATTCATTCTTGTATTTTTTGTCGCCTTTTCTTTGCGTAAAGCGTGCTTTTTGGCCAAGCAGACGAAAGCTAATTTGGTCGGCCACAAGTTCTAGTCAGCTCTATAGTTTGACGAAAGTAGCGTTGCTTTGCTAGGCTATGGGTTCGCGAATCAATCTTCACCGGGTAGTTAGGACGTCAACGGATATGCCATTAAGAAACTTTTTGGTGATTTTTGCCGTCGCGATCATTTCGTTCGCGTGCTATTCAGTGACCGCTAAAAACCGGTACGCGAACCTGTTTGCAGAAGTCTTGGAGATTGTCAACAAAGAGGCATTGGCGGGGGCCTCTGAAGAAGAGCTATTCACGGGAGCTATGGACGGGATGCTTAGGAATCTGGACGAACACTGTTCGTTCATTTCGGATAGTGGTTTTCGCGAGTTCAAAGAGGATCTCAAGCAAGAGATTGGCGGTGTCGGGATTTTCGTTGGAATGGATCCCAAGAGTAGAACTCTGATGGTGTTGGCGCCGATGCCCAATACTCCGGCTTACGAATCGGGGATTCAAGCCGGCGATTTGATCGTTTCAATTGCTGGTGAGCCCACTTTGGATAAGGCGCAATGGGATGTGATTCAGAAATTGAGAGGGCCAGTTGGCGAGACGGTTGATTTAGAGATTCTTCGAGGCGAGAATGTTTTATTCAAAACGCTTACACGTGCTAAGATTCCAATCGAGAGTGCTCACGGCGACTATCGAAAACCTGACGGAAATTGGAATTTCTTTTTGAAAGACCATCCCAACGTCGCGTACATTCGGTTGAGTCAATTTGGTGAAATGACTGGTGGCGAAATGAAGTCGGCATTGCAGTCGCTACCGAGTAACGTCGAAGGCCTGATTCTTGATTTGCGGGCCAACCCAGGTGGGTTACTGGACATTGCGGTTGAGATCTGCGACATGTTTCTCGAAGCCGACTTGCCGATTGTTCGGATCAAAGGGCGAGACAAATTATTGATCCGCGAGTATACATCGACTGCCGGTACCGAACTTTTGGCCGATTTACCGGTTTGCATTTTGGTTGATCGGTATTCCGCATCAGCCAGCGAGATTGTGTCGGGTTGCTTGCAGGATCACAAGCGAGCGGTTTTGATTGGTGAGCAGTCGTATGGGAAGGGAACTGTCCAGGATATCATTCCGATTCAGTACAATAAAAGTTTGCTGAAATTAACGACGTCCAGTTATTGGCGTCCAAGCGACAAACAGATTGATCGCAACGATCCCGAATCGCAGAAATCGAAAGTTTGGGGCGTTCAGCCCAGCCAAGGCTTTGCCATTGAAATGTCCGACGACGAGATCATCGAAAACATAAAACATCGCCAACAACGAACCTCGTTGGGCATTGGTGGTTTAGTGCCCGAGACGGAAGATGATCAAACGAAGGACGAAACACCTAGCGAGTTAAACCAAACTGAATCCTCTGAAGCGGAAGTAGAAGAAGTAAAAACGGAAGAAAAATCGTCGCTGAAAGTGCCGCATGTCGACCGGCCATTAGAGAAGGCGATTGAGTTCATTCTATCTCAAGTATCGAAGAAGTTGGCTTCGTGAGTCGTTGCCACGAATGTTTGTTCACGTTGGTTTGTAACATTTGTAGCAGAACCACTTTCGTGGGGCTGAATTAGAAAGCCAATCCGCTTCGGAATAGGAAAGCGTCTTCGATATCGAGTCCATTGTTGGGACTGGATCGATAGACGATTTCGCGATCAAAAACGTAGCCGATTTCTAAGAAGCCTGTAACTCGTCGAGGCCCTATCCATTCAAGTCCTAAGAAGGATCGGACGTCATTGATATCGGCTTGATCTCCCGTGCCATCACTGCGGTCGATGACCCAACTGCCGCCGCCGTATTCGGCTCCGACGTAACTCCAGACTTCGTAGTTACCTAAGTTTGGTATGCGATGGGCCAACTTGGTGCGTGGGAAGTAAAGGTCCCAGCGGATGTTGGGGTTGGGAGATAAAAATACGCCAAAAGCAGGTAGCAATTTGCGATCGATACGATCAAGGTATTCGACTCCGAATTTTCCGATCGTGTACTCATTGATGCGACTCCAGCCCAATAGTTTCCCCGTTAACCGAATTCCGTCGGAGCTGGTGTTGTCAAAGTCGCTGTAAAATCCAACCGTGAAGTTGTTTTCGAAGCCAGCATTTTTGGCTGGGTTGGTGGTGTGGTCGAACGACAAATAAGCGCTATTTAGGCGCGACGGCAAGTCAAAGCCTGGGTCGATGTTTGAATCGGGGCCATCGATCCAGTGGAAAATAAAACCTGGGCTGACTCGAAGTGGTTGAGTTGAACCCAGAAAATTTGGCAGTGTCAAAGTTGTGGCGAGTTCTAGGTCGTTTAAGTTTAGCTGGTTGTCGCCATCGCCAACGATCCATGTTTGGCGGGCTCTAGGTCGTTCCAGTACGCGTGGCAGAAAATTGTTGCGAAAACCCGACCATGCTTGTTGAGTCCATGTCCAGTCAATCGAAGGTAACCAATTGCTTCCAGTGCCTTCGTAGGGCCAGCGATTGGGAGGAACCGGCTGAAATGGTTGTCGACTAAGAGGCTGAGGGGTGAATGGTGGTACTTGAAAACCGGGTGCTTGAAAGCTTGGTGCTTGAAAGCCTAGGTTAGGGTTTCCTTGGAGTGTACCCGGGTTAGGAAACGGATTAGTTACTCTTGGGAATACTGGAAAGTTCGGGCTAGGGCCGACTGCTGGTGGTGGGCTGAAATTTCCAAGTCCTTGAGGAACAATGTTTCCAAGCCCCGGCGGGACGATGTTTTGAGGCAGCTGGATGGCGCCCGGCGCGAAGCCATCGAATTGGGGCAGGTTGGCTGGGTTAAGGCCAGCTGGTAGTTGTGGAAGCTGCGGGAGGCCGAGATTGTTTGGGATTGCCGGGAGTGTGCTTGGGGGTGTTGGCAAACCTAAGTTTGGTTGGTTACTACCGAAGAAATCTTGAAGTTGCACACGTTGGCCGTGTAAGTTCACTGGCATCAACGCTAGCACGAGCAGGCAACCAAGTACTGGTAGGCAGCTGGATTTACGCAAAAACGCTAGGTGTTTTGATTTTTGGTTAAACAATGAATCGCCGTTAGTCGATAACCGGATTTCTTTTAGTCGTAGTTATCAGTGTGGGGATTCCTCGTCAAGACGATTTGCGATGGCGCCGACAGGCGGTCGGTTTGCTTTAAAGACAAGACAGGACAAATTGGCGCATAAAAAAAGAGGCCCGCTGAAGCGGGCCTCTATGGAGACGAGGGGGCTCGAACCCCTAACCCCCGCCTTGCAAAGGCGGTGCTCTCC
>CAZORR010000157.1:4075-7233 GCA_964582115.1 uncultured Pirellulaceae bacterium | reverse complement strand
ATTTCGTTAGAATTTCACAGAGAGACTACGCCGCGACAGCGGCTTACTTGAACAACCTGTTACAACGTTAGCAACCGGTGATAAGCAAGTTATTCCGATTATTGGTGACCAGAATTCGACGAAAAGCGCGAACCAGCAACTAACTTCTCCCATCCGCTCAGTGACACTTCCCCCGTTAGTTCGCCAACACCAACAACAATGAAAACCTATCCAGCTATTAAGCGTTTTCGCGAGGCTAAACACCTAGGCTTCAGAGGTCACACGTTTGCGAAACTTGATGGGTCCAACCTGCGTTTTGAATGGGAACGGAAACGCGGTTGGTTTCGCTTCGGTTCAAGACGTCGTGTAATCAACGAGAATCACGAAATTTTCGGCAATTCAATGGATCTGTTCCTGCGGCAATTTGCTGAGAGCTTCGAAAAGCATGCTGTAAATCAAAAATGGAGTGGCATAACCGTCTACTGCGAATTTTGGGGAACGAATAGCTTTGCAGGAGAGCATGATTTAGAGGACGAAAAATTCCTTACGCCTATCGACATTGCTGTCTATAAACGAGGTATGATGGACACCGATGACTTCTTGAAAACATTCGGCAACATATTTGATTTGCGATATTTAGGCTTGCTTACGTGGGATCGAAAATTCGTGAATCAGGTTGAGAATTCATGTTACCCCAAAATGGCCTTCGAAGGTGTGGATTGCTCGAGTTATTGAGATGTATGGTGAAGAAAAGGGACAGAAAATTGTTGAAAGTTAATGCCGGAGCCAACGGTTACTCATGTCACTAAAACGCGGAATGGCAATGCGATGTACACGGAAACGCGGCTTTTGGAAACAACATCTTTCGCCGCGGTCCGGTGATCGTTGCCGTTATCCCTCTCAGGTAATTTATGGCTGACCGAACACTGCCCAACCCTGATCGCTATGCCTCCTGCCCACGCGACGGGAAAGTGCTGCAATACTATCATGGGATATTTGATTCTGTTTACGTTTCATTGAGTCCGTTCATTCGTCCGCTAAACGCATCGTTGTCACCTTTTGACTGTGATACTTACCCAGACCGCTGCACTGTCAACAAAACATGCACGCCTATTGGGTGGCAGAGCGTTCTTGCCGAGTCGAATCTCTCATCGCTGTCTGAATTGGATATCGCCCTGCGCACACAAATCGGCGGTTTAAATCCTGAGCACGCAAATGAATCGCACGCCGACGAACTGGAACGAGCACTGAAGTCTACGCAAACCATTTCTCCTGCCGAGGGATGCCACTCGGAATTGCTACACGATAGTGTGCTCGGCTTGTTTAAGGGGTTGGGACATGATTGGGTGTGGGTTGGCGACGAATTTTGCAGCGAACGCAAACTGCATTGGATCGACGATTTACTTAGTGAAAAATCTGAGACTATCGCTGGCACTTGCAATGTGTTTACTCCAGATAAGACACTTCTTTGGACAGTTCACTGGGACAGTCACTTCTCATTTTTCGCTGGATCTAAAAACTCGCTAAAGCGGGTTAATATTGAAGACAAGCTCGAAGGCTTTTTCTGTGGCGATGAAACTCAGCTTTACTGGAGCCTTCAACAGAAATAGCCCTATCGCCAGTTGCCTGAATTGCATTGCACAGACGTGTGGTCATGTTCGAGCCCGCCGGACCAGATCTTTGGATTATCGAAATTGAACCATCTGCCGAGAGATAACAATGCGGTGAACACGAAGCCGCTGGGGCCTGGTCCAATGAGGTCTTCGTGGATAGCTTCGCTATTGTCGATGCAAACCACCGCCCCGGATGCGGCGTTGGTAACATTGTCATTGCTTGGGTGGTGAGTCTTCGGGAGCCGCTTCGGTCACTCTGGCAACCTGCTCCTTGTTGAGTTTAAAGACGTGCTCGGCCTGGGCCTGACCGTAGACGATTTTGACTTCGGCGTCCTTAGTGACCGCCAAACCCGATTTCGAAATATAGTACGTGTATCCCGGGTTGGCGGAGACCAAACGCCGGAAATACCCCTCATCATCGGTAAGCCCCGCTTTAACGTTATCTTTCTTTTTCCATCCGATGTTCTGCCCAGTGATGGGCCGCCCCCAGTCTTCGCGGAGTTCATTTTGCTGGAAGAATTCAACGCCGGCAATTCCCTTGCCGGTTTCTGCGTCGACAGCGCGAAGGACCAGTTCACAGGCTGGGAGCAAACGGTAGGTGACGACGGCGTTGCCTGCTGTGTTCTTCGCTGGCTCATAGCCTTCGTCTGTTCTGCCGCCCAACCACCTTTTAACGCGTGAATCTTTGACTACTAGGGCCAAAGCACTTCCCCCCAAACGCTCCCAGAGCCCCAAACACCCATTGTCAACTGGCAGGTAGTCAGTCTCTCGCTCAGCGCTCAATTTGAGACGGTAAGTTCCGGATTCAAGTTGGGCCGTCACCGCTCCGTTTTCGTTTGTGGTAAACGTTCCGAACTTTTCGGACCGATCTAATGAGAGCATTTCGACAATCAAGCCGGCAATTGGTTTTTTGTTGTCTTCACCGATGAACCTTAACTCGACCGATACCGGATCTTCGTTCTTGGTTGCGACTTCAATGTCGGAAGGAGGAACTGGCTTGCGGGCCGCAACCGCGCCCTCCAGCCCTGGGTCAGGGCGTTTTTCTTTTTTCGCAACCGCAGGCAACACAGTACGTTGCACAGATGCGCCGTCTTCGTAGTAAGGAGCAGCGAAACGACCATTTGCACCCGGTCTAATACTACGTTGTTGCTGTGCTCTCAGTTGACGCAGCTGGGCCTGAAGTTCGGTGCCGGCTTGCTGGCGGGAAGTAGCTCCGCGGATCGAGGAGGTCGGTGTTTGCCGTGGCCACCCGTTTCCTTGTGCCTCGCCAATGACGCGACGAAGTTCCTTGCCGACCAGTTCATCACGCGCATCTTTTCGAGATTGAAGTTTGTCACGGAGAGCCTTTAAACGCGCTTCCAGTGCCGCCAGCTCATTGGAACTGTTCTGCAAATACGAGTCATATTGGTCGCTCAGTATTTTTTTAATCCGTTGTTGAGCTGTGGCACGCTGTTCATCCGTTTTCGCTTTCCGCAGGTACTCTATCTGTTGTTCCAATGGAGAAGGAGGAAACCGCATCTGCGCAGGCGGCAGGTACTCCAGCTGCTGCGGTTGGCGGTTATTAGC
>CAZORR010000157.1:0-3975 GCA_964582115.1 uncultured Pirellulaceae bacterium | reverse complement strand
CGGTTATTAGCCGGAATACGATCAGTAAAACTGCTAGAAGGCGAATTCTGAAAAACACCTCTCGCTGTAACAGTTTGCTGGTTTCGCGACTCCTGTGAGTAGACATTACCGCAGCCGAGGCCCAAAAGGCAAATCGCCACTACCAGGACCCGTTGCTTGACAGCTATCCTCACCAGCTTCGAAAACAAATTATTGCTTTGCTTCATTGATCTACTTTTCCTTGAAAATGATTTGTCTCTAGCGGTTCAATCACCAACGGTTCCACGATTAGCGATCTGACATCCGCATCTCTAAACTCTGTATGTCGTCAGCCAGGGATTTGAGGGCGGCGCGAAGCGGTTCTTCCACAATCGGTTGAAGCGTTGACGTCGTCGGGCGTTCCAGCCGATCCAATTCGATTTTGATTTGGTCTATTTCTCTGGCTTCCAAGTCGGACGCGGTTCCAAAGCCTGACGAGAGATTACTCGTCGCTACCGGCGTCGGATAAGCCGGCTTGGCCGTTGGGCTATTTTTTTCTGTGAAGGAGTTGGAGGGCAGGCTCGTTACGATCGGTGTCATACCAATTGTTGGCTGATTCGATGCTTCATTATTGCCCCAGCTGAACAACTGGGAGAACCCGGCACCGATCAAGATCAATACGGCCGCCAAAGCCAACGGCCAGCCTTGCTTCCAGCGGCTTGTTTTCGCGCCGGACTTTTTAAATTTGGGCATCGCATGCCCCTTGGGGTTCTGCAAGTGAGCCAAGTATTCCTGCATGATTTCTTGCACCTTGGTGGCCGATGCAAAACGCTGCTCCGGATCTTTCTCCATCAGCCGGAGAGTTAGCTGTTCCAACTGCAGCGGCACGTCGCTATTGATCGAGCATAGTAAAGTCGGTTGTTGCGTGATGATCTTCTGCAGCACCGCCCAGGATTTATCCGCCCGAAACGGCTCGCGCCCCGTCGCCATGAAATACATCACGCTACCAAGACTGAACAGATCGCTACGTTGATCAACATCGTCTCCCATTGCTTGCTCAGGCGACATATAGTGTGGCGTTCCCGCCAGCCAACCCGACTGCGTCAGCGCGGCGTCGTCGGCTGCTCGCGCCAAACCAAAATCGGTAATCATCACCCGGCTAACGTCCTTACCCAGCAAAATGTTCGCGGGCTTGATGTCTCGGTGAACCAATCCCTGAGCATGTGCAGCGGCCAGGCCATCGGCAACCTGTTGGGCAACCCGCACGACATCCTTGACGGGCAGTGGGCCATGTTCCTCGACATGTTTCTGCAGCGAACGCCCGGGCACCATCGCCATCACCAAATAAGGACGCACCGAAGAGGCGTTGACCGAGTGAATGGGCACCACGTTAGGATGCACTACTGCTGCTGCCGCTTGAGCCTCGCGTGAGAATCGCTGTCGCGCGATACCGCTGGCCGCCAAATGAGGAGCCAGAAACTTGATGGCTACCGGTCGATTCAATTCTGAATCGAAGCCCTTGTAAACGACGCCCATGCCGCCGCGGCCAATCATTTGCTCGACACTGAATCCGTCGATTCGCCCCAGCATCTCGGGATGACGTGGCGGGTCCAACAACTTCGCGGCATCCAGTTTCTCACGAACCGCCTCATCCGAGACTCCCGGAAAAACGGGTTCTACTTCCGGGCCGTCCATCGCCGCGTCCAATCGCATGATGACACTACTATGCGGTAACGGTTCTCCCGAATCGGCACTCGTCCCAATCGCGGAATCCTTCAGCGATTCCGCCGCCTGTTTCCAGAAGGACGCTTCACCAGCCAGTGATTCAAACTCTCTGCGACATTTTTCACATGCCGCGAGGTGACTTTCGAACCGATGTTGGGCTGGTGTGCTGAGCGTCGTCTGCAGCGCCTGCTGAAGCAGTTCCGTCGAAACGCATTGGTCTGCATTTGTGTTTGAGCCCGCCTCCGGATTTGATTGGCGATTCATTGGACGCCCTCACTTGGTAGGACTTGGCTGATTCGCTGCTCTGAGACATCAGCCGATTCAATTGTTTTTCTAATTCTTACGATCATTCGTGAACGAGCAACATAAATCGCACCCGGTGTCATTTTCAAATCTTCTGCCACCTCTTCGACCGACTCATTTAGCACCGCCGTCCGCCAGAAGGCTTGCCAAGTCGTCGCCTGCACGCCAGATTCAACTTTGCCTGCGGCCCAAATGAACAGCTGTTGTTTCAGCTGCTGATCGATGAGTGTTTGGCAATGTGCGGCTGTACTGCACGGATCAACAGCTTCGTCCAATGCTCTTCGAACCGACGAATTGTCGGCCGTCAGGTGGCGTTTCTGATCACGACGAAGAAAGTCAATCAACAGATTGCGAGCGATCGTTCCCAGCCACCCGCCGAAGGACCCCGATTCTTTGTCCGGGTTCCAATCCTTGACGGATCGGGCAACGCGAACGAGCACATTTTGGGAGAAATCATGAGCATCGGCTTCTTGGAGTCCCCGCGATTTACCAATGCGAAAGATGACTGGTAGGTAGATCGCGCAAAACTCTTCCCAAGCTTCTGCGTCAGCAGGCTGGCTTAGCCGTAGGATCAGGCTGACTCTGGTTTTAGGTCGATCGTTCAAGATTGGCTTGCGGTCAAAAGGCCGAAAATTCGACGGAAATAGACTCCTCTAACAATTTACACGTAAGCCAATCACGGATCTTACATCTTTCAGCTGAATTTCTGCAAAAGACGGAAATTGAATTTGTCCCGCAAACCAAAGCCCAATCGGAAACGGCGGGTATCACGACCGTTGTCCAGCAAATTGGTGCCAAATCATATTTTTTACGATTTCGATTGCGGAGTTCTTAATCGCCGGAGAACGATTCAGGTTCGACGTCTTCTACGGTCACAAGAAAACGCCCCCCCCCCGGACTAGGCGCGGGCGGAACTTACTGGGATTCGTTCTGACCGAGGTTCGAGATGCGATCACATGCGAATAACTATAAGTTTATACCGGTGAAGCGTTTGCCGCGTTCTGGGTCATTGGTAGTGTTGCGATTTTGTTATTGAAACGGACGTTTTGATGCCAGATTCTGGTGCCGAATTCCGCCGATGAACGGTTTAGGCTTGGCCAATCATTCGAAATGGCCAGTGCAATGAAAAATCGATCCGGCGGAGAGCCACATCAAGCGCCAACAGAATTAGCGCTGCGGTCACCAACCATGGCCACAACGGAACCGGACGACTAACTAACTCAGCCTCCGTTACCCCAGCAAGTGCTGTGGGATCGCTGATGAATGATCCACCTGACGTTTCGGCAATGTTACGAAGCAAAGTTTCGTTGGTCGGGCGGATGCGAAGTTCATCACTGTAGCCAACGGTTAGTCCTCGTGACTGCCGATAGATGACTTGATCATTCTTCTTCAAGGAGATCTCCATGTGCCACGCTCCCGAGATATCCGTGTCGAACTCGGTGCGGTATCGCCCAGGTGCGGTTTGCTCAAGATCGAACGCGTCCCGCTTTAGGTTCGGGTTGATCAGCGTCAATTCGACATCGGCGTTATTAAAAAACTGTCCGAGTTCGTCGACCGCGTCGACATTCACTGAAGTTTGCTTTCCGTTGCGCTGGACATCGACAATAATTCCGCGAGCATCACTTTTGCGCATCGTGTGACGGATAACCTGAGTCCAAAACTTTCCAAACCCTTCCCACGTCATCCATTCGGCCGACCAGCGATTTTTCGCGTCGCTGGTGAAGGCGGCGGTCATCCCAAGGCCGTATCGCCACCAAGCCAGTAACGGATCGCCTTTTTCAGTAGATAAAATCACTTCGCAAGTTGGTTTGGGACGCGTCATAACGTACCCGAGCAAAAACGGCGCTGATTCCATATCAATATCGGCTAGGGCATGGGTCGCTCGAATAACTTGCGGTAGGAATGGTTGCTCGTCGATCGCAGACTTGCTGGCGGTCACCGTTTCTTTGGCGAAGATCTGCGGCACCTGCGAGGGATCGGTGGTGTGAT
>CAZORR010000156.1:0-7284 GCA_964582115.1 uncultured Pirellulaceae bacterium | reverse complement strand
AAAACGTAGAAGCAGGCACAGGTTTTTACTCGCAGAAGTTCGTCGGCAGCGATGTTAAAAGCAGCATGAAAAACATCACAGTCAAAAAGTCTGACGATGGGATTGCTTGGGGCAGCGTCCATTGGAAGTACCTCGAAGACGTGTCCAAGGTCAAACCTTACGAAGGCACGCCGTTGAAATTGAAGAAGGCTTTGTTCTTGAAAAAGAACACCAAAGATGGACCGACGATCACTGCGATCGATGGGCCCGTCGAAGTTGGCGATGAAGTGGTAACTCGTGTCGAACTTCGGGTCGACCGGGACATGGAGTACGTTCACTTGAAAGATCAACGCGGCAGCGGCACCGAGCCCGTGAACGTGTTGTCTCGGTACAAGCGACAAGACGGATTGTGGTATTACGAGTCCACTCGTGATACTGCCAGTCATTTCTTTATCGACTATTTGCCGCGAGGGACTTACGTGTTCGAGTATTCCGTTCGCGTCCAGCACCGCGGCGAATACCAATCAGGTATCGCCACGCTCCAGTGCATGTACGCTCCCGAGTTCAACAGCCACAGCAATAGCGTTGCGATCGAGGTGAAGTAAGCTTGGTTTAGTTTTGTTTACTTAGCTTAACGACGATCCGGAAGGCAACACCACAGTCGCCTTTCACTCCATGAAAGTAGCGTACTCCGTCCTTTCAACTGCTTGTCTTTTGCGCAAGGCTTGATGAACGATATGAATGAGGAAGAACACTAATTTTCACTAATCGACACTAATTGAAACGATACAGTTCGCGACTGCGTGTTGGGTTAGTGATGATTAGAGTAGATTAGTGTTCCGTTTTTCATCGTCGCCTTTTGCTCCGAGTCTATCCCTTCGAAGTGAATCAGTACACGGCCTGATAGTTTGAATCCAACGTATAACTGGAGCTATAAGTGTGAACACGTTTGGTGCTTTCGCCAGTTGGCGTGACGACGGGCAATTGGTTTTTACACCAGTCTAAAATACTGCCTTCATAATTCCGTGCGTCCCAGCCTGCGGACCGTAACTTCTTCGCGTAGATGCCGCTTCGATGACCAACCGTACAGTATGTAATAATCGTCTTACCAGCGTATTGATTTTTCGTTTTCTCGAACGCCGCTTGAGTGATCGCTCCCGGAATCAATGACACATCAGACTCAGTCTTGCTTCGCACATCAACAATCACGAACTCACCATCGTGCTTTTCATCCGCTTGAAAAGTACGAATCTCCTCAGCGGTTACAACCGGAGCAACCGGCTGTTGAGCGGATCGAAACAATTTACCACCTTCGCGAAACATAACGAAACCACCTATCAAAACTAAGAACACTGCAAACGCTTGCTTCAGGGCTCGTTGGTTCAGCCGTGAATTAAGTTGCTGACCAACCACGCAACCGACACTTCCAATGGCAACAAAAATCGCGATCGTCGCCCAATCGACCGACATGCCATGTTGCGTTAGGAATTGTTGGTACTTGAGAAACCCCACCAGTGACTTCATCACGATGATAACCAGACTGGTCGCAATCGCCATCCTCATCGGCAGCTTGCCAAGAATAAACAACGCAGGGACGATCAAGAACCCTCCACCCACACCAACAAAACCGGTTAACGCCCCGACCACAATTCCTTCAACAACAATCAACAGTCCTGTTCGCAAATTAAGCGTTGGCCTTTCAGTAGCTTCAGCCTCATCAACATTCTGTTTTTTGCCGAACGCTTTTCGAAACATCAACCCGGCAGAAAGCAACAACACCGCGCCGAAGACTGTTAGCTGAACTGCATCGCTCGCTAGGCCGCCCAACCAAGCACCAATGAACGTTCCCACCATCGCCGGCACGCCAAACAAACCGACGCTATTCCAGTCGATCAAATTCTTACGAGCGTAGGGGATCGCACCGGCCACCGAAATGGCGCCCACAATGGCCATCGATTCGGCGATCGAAATTTTGGCGTCGTGGCCAACCAGGTAGACGAGAATCGGAACCATGATCGCAGAACCACCCGACCCGAGCAGTCCCAGGATCATTCCAACGATGATCGCTCCGATGATAACGGTAAGCATGTTTTAGATTCCGGTGGTGTAAATACGAGCGGACAAATGTACCACAGATGGCTTAAGCTGGTTTGCTTTTTCGTTGCCGCGTGTGTTTAGTGCACAAAAAAGCGTGTCGATTGTGCTACGCTTCCGTTTCGGAGAATTAGAGTCACGCGAAGGCGCGAAGCTCGCAAAGGTTTTTCGCAGATTCCTCTGACTAAAGCAAGCAAACAACATTGGTTCGCCTAGTCCAAGCTGGCTCAGAACCCATACTTTGCCTTCAACCGTTTTAGCTCTTGGCGAGCTTCGTCGCGCGTCTTGATGGTTCCGTCAAGAACACCCGCTCGAACTTGATTATACCCTTTTGCAGTACCCCCAAACACTTTCGAAACCGTCTCCAACAATTGTTCTGACTCTGGACTCGTGAAGTCGATCTTCCAGCCATCGGCCTGACGAACCAACTTCATTGAGGTCGGCGGATTGACAGTGACTTCAGCGTGGTTGGCATCGATCAAAACAGACTTTGCAACTTCGAGCGAGCGAAGCATTGTTATCCGCATGAAACCAATCGGCATTGCGCCTTCTTTACCAAAATGCTCATTGTCCGCTTTAGCAAAACCATCCATTGCACGAACTGCTTCAATATTGGCCTTCAAATAGGATTTTACTTTTTCATTAAACACAACCGCCGATTTGGCTTGATCAAAATTGTCATTCACAATGCCTTCCGTGAAATTCGTGACTGCTTCGATTGGAGTAGAACTCGAATACTCGACTTTCGGACCGCCGGCTGCAGCTTGAATCTTGGTATCGCCTTCGGGTTGCGAAGCAACCGTTGTTTCGTTTTCAGTCTGCTGGGCCGATTGTGTGGGCGGCTGTGAACCATCGGTTTCAGGCGAAGAGGTTACCTGATCGCACCCGACAAGGATCAAGCAAGGCAGTAAAAAGAATAATGGTCTCATGTGTATCTCTAAAAGAATCACGGTGTTAGCCAAACAACTTTAAGCTTGAGTGACCACTGTTGGCTAGTACTGCAATGTGTTTCACACTTTTAATACTTGTAATATCAAAAGCGAACCACCGCCTGGAACGTAGCCGGAGTCACCAGACGTCGGGATACGGTTAACAAAAGCCTGAACTCTGGCGAGTCTGAACTCTGGCGAGCCCAGCTACAGAGCTTGATTTTACCGATTAATTCTCCAACAATGTGGCTAGCAAAGGCCTGAACTCTGGCGATCCCAGCTACGGCGGCAAAGTTAACTTTTTCTTGGAGTCGATGTGAAGCGTAAAGTTTTGGATGTTGGTCAGTGCAATGCAGACAACTCCCGTATCTCGCAGTTACTACAAAAGCACTTTGACGCGCAAGTCGATCGTAGCCACTCTTTAGACGAAGCGGTCAAGGCTGCGACCAGTACGGCGTACGATCTGATTTTGATCAACCGGCTTCTAGATGCGAATGGCTCTGCCGGCATGGATGTTTTGGCTTCGCTTAAGTCAAACCCTGCATCGGCTGACATCCCGGTGATGATCGTTTCGAATTATCAAGACGCCCAAGATCAAGCGGTACAAAACGGTGCGGTGGCTGGTTTTGGCAAAGCTGCCTTGGATTCGGCTGATACGCTGGAAAAGCTGAGCCAGTACTTGAGTGACCCTGCCTGAGTGCTGCGAGTTACACCTTCCCAGACGAAACAAAAGAGATTTAACGCAAAGACGCCACGCCGCGAAGACGCAAAGGACTGGCACTTGTATTCGCTCTTTGCGACTTTCCGTCTTAGCGGCTTTGCGTTACTTTCCCCAGCAACTACCCAGTTTGCCGCTTCTTCCGAAATTGACTTCTCCCCGACGCTCTGTTTTTTGACCAAACAGATGCGTCAAAATGGCTCACTCGATCTCGAAATATGTCTGTTGCTGGCAACCGAGACGACCTAGAAGCAAGTGCGACACTTTTACCCCTCGATCAAAACTGAACTTTGACTTAAATTCTCGGTTTGAGTTTAGACAGGCAGCCGATTTTGAGACCATTTTAAGGTCCGAAGACGGTTTAATCCCGTCGGTAAGGTTATTACAAATTCGAGTCACAGCCCCATTTTTCAAATAGGGTTGAACAAATTTTTCGTAATCGCCGAAGTCGAGTTATTTCCTGTGTAATTTTTACGTTTGCTGCGAGTTTCCGCAGTGTCGGTTCAGGTGCAAATCCATGCAAGAGTTTCATTTTCCAACTTGGGTAAACAAGTTCACTTTGCTGATGGCCGTGAGTGCCTTGGCGGTTGGTGGTTACTTGGCGACGTGTTTGTTCGCGTCCATTCACCCAGAAGTGGTTAACGTTGGTCATCAACCCAAGCAGCCAGTGCCGTTTAGTCACCAGCTACATGCCGGCCAGCTAAAACTCGACTGTCGCTACTGCCACAACACGGTAGATAAAGCGGCTCATGCAGCGATCCCTCCTACAGCCACTTGTGGTAACTGCCATGGCGGCCAAGCGACAACGAAGTTCCCAGGTGCTCGCAAAGGTGACTGGCGTGACATCGGCCAGATCCATAAAGACAGTGAAAACTTGGAGCTCATCCGCGTCAGCTTAGACAATGCCGGAGATGCCGATCCTATTTTGTGGGAGCGAGTTCACGATACACCGGACTTCGTTTACTTCAATCACGACATTCACGTTAACAAAGGCGTCAGTTGCGTTTCCTGTCACGGTCGTATCGACAAGATGGAAATTGTCACGCAAGTTGAACCCCTATCAATGAAGTGGTGCCTCGAATGCCACCGCAACCCAACAGAAAACATCCGAAACCCTGAACTCGTTACTCAGCTTGACTGGGAATTTGATGCTGAACGAGACGGTTTTGAAACCGAAGCGGAATACCACAAGCATTGGGCAGAAGCGTTGGAAGTGAACCCAAAGGTAAACTGTTCAACCTGTCACCGATAAACAACGAAGTCCCGCAAGACGTCGGCCAATCGATCACGATCCGGTCGTCAGCGACTTTATAGACAAGACCTAAGTAACAAATCAACACAGCGATTTCGCAAGCGTCCTTTTTGACCATTTGCAAAAACGATTATGAATAAGCCAAGAACCCAATCATTCGACCAACAGCCGCTGAGCTTGACCGAAGGCGTTGAGAGCACGCCCGAGTTCAACGAAGCGATCGACCGCGATTTTGGCGGTGCAATCAGCGAAACGGGAGACGGATTTTCTCGCCGTCGTTGGCTCCAGTTGATGGGTGCTTCGTTGGCACTGGGCAGCGTTGCCGGTTGTCGCTACGAAGAAGAAAAGATCGCTACCTTCGCGTTCCGACCACAAAACCGCATTCCCGGTGTGACGCAAAAGTACACCACCTTCACCGAACTGGGCGGCGTTGCTCAGCCACTACTGGCCACCAGCTACGACGGCCGACCGATCAAACTGGACGGCAACCCGGACCACGATGAATCAAAAGGCTGTTCGTCTTCTTTCTCTCAAGCTCGCATGCTTGAGTTCTACGATCCGGATCGTTTGCGCGATTCGCTGATGGCGACTGAAGGCGGCTTCAAGGAAGTGACCTTTGAAGACTTCATCAGCGCCGCCAAGTTTAGCGACAGCTTAGCGGACGTTGCGATTCTGGCCGAACCAATGTCTTCGCCCAGCATGATGGCGCTGAAGAAAGAGTTTACCGAAAAAGGCGGCAACTGGTTTTCCTTTGCTCCCATCAACGATGACAACTCACGCGCCGGAGCCAAGTTGGCGTTTGGCAAAAACTTGCGTGCCCATTACGACTTGGGCGCCGACGTAGTCGTTTCAATTGATGCCGACCCAATCCAAATGGACTCCGGCAGTATCTCTAACGCGATCGCTTTCGGCAAAGCTCGTGACGCTGACGCAGGCAAGATGAATCGTTTGTACGCGATTGAAAGCCAGTTCTCACATACCGGCGGTACCGCCGACCATCGCCTTGCCGTTCGCAGCAGCGACATCCCAGGTTTCGTCGGTGCCGTACTGGCCGCAGTCGAAGGCAACGCCGATGCACCTGCCAAAGACCAGCCTTACCGAACACGTGTTTTCAATGCGTTGATTGACGACCTAAAGCACAGCAAAGGCAAATCGGTCGTTATCTGTGGCGAAAGCCAATCCCCTGAAGTTCACGCGGTCGTTCATCGCATCAACGAACTTCTAGGCAACAACGGCAAGACCGTCACGTTCACTCAACCGGCCGAAGTCGACCGACCAAGTTCACTGGATTCGATCAAGACCTTGGCCGAACAGCTGAACGGTGGCAAAATCAAACGAGTCTTTATCCTAGGCGGCAACCCTGTCTTTGACGCGCCACAGGACTTGAAGTTCGCCGAAGCACTCGCCAAAGCCGATTTGTCGGCTCATGTGAGCATCTACAAAAACGAAACAAGCGTTCTGTGCAAATGGGTTGCTGCAGCAGCTCATCCACTTGCGTCTTGGAAAGACGGCCTGACGTTCCAAGGGTCCACCTTGATCGGCCAACCGCTAGTCAACCCACTACACGGCGGTCGATCGGAACTGGAGACCTTAGCGACTTTGCTTGGCAAAGAAGCCGATGCCGTCGCTCCTGAAAACTTGGGCGCATTCGCTGAGTCACTCGGACAAAAGCTGGTTCGTGAAACGACTGGATTGGCGAAAGATTCCAACGAGTGGAAACAAGTCGTGCACAACGGCTTTGTCGCCGATAGCCAAGCCCAACCGGTTTCGGTTAGCCTTGCTGGTTCGCCGAGCATTGAAGCTACAGACGGTTGGTCGAAGGTTTGGGACGAAGCATCGTTCGAATTGGTTTTCAAACCAAGTAACAGCATCTACGACGGTCGCTTCGCCAATAACGCTTGGCTGCAAGAGCTGCCTGACTTCTTTACAAAAATCGCTTGGGACAACGTTGCTCAAGTCAGCCCGAAAACAGCCAAAGCATTGGGCGTAACCCAAGGTGGCATGGGCACTGGATCAAGCACTCAGTTCATCACGATCACGCTAGGTGATTCGGACCCAGTCAAAGTTCCTATCGCAATCCAACCTGGCCAAGCCGATGGTTCGATCGGTTTGGAAATTGGTTTTGGTCGTACTGAAGCAGGCCGCGTTGGCGGGAACATTCCTGCTGGCATCGAAGCAATCGGCCACGACGTATCGCCGCTTCGCACGTCCGAAAACTTCTTAGTCGCACCGATCACCAAAGACGCCATTGGCTCCACTGGCACGCCATATCGACTAGCTTTGGTACAAGAGCCTTGGGCGATCGACAAGAT
>CAZORR010000155.1:0-7322 GCA_964582115.1 uncultured Pirellulaceae bacterium | reverse complement strand
CCACGAGAACACAATCCTGAAATTTTTGACGATGTTTCAAAGATAAAATTCGGATTTAACATTGAAAACAACACGGAAGAAACAATAGGTATAAAGGCCCTGCTTTCGTCATGTCCTTGTGCCACTGGTGAGCTTAGTAGCGATTCTATTCCTCCGAATTCTATATCAACTTTTCTTATCGATTACTCGGTTTCAAAGCGATACGGGCAGCTGTCAAGGTACAAGATTCAAATTGTCACTGACTCTAAATCTCAGCCAATCCTAGATTGCTATGTTGGAGCAATTAGAAAGAAACGATATGACGTTTCCCCCGCTGTGGTCTCGTTTGGAGTCCTCGCTGAAGGAGTGCAACGAGAACAAACAGTAACTATTAAAGGAGAGGGGGATTTTGATCTCGATTCGATTAGCAGTGTACACCCTCAGCTTAAGCTGTCGAACGTCAACGGAGAGAGATTGGGTAAGAAACATTTGGTTTCATTTACTGCGACTCTCACAAGTAAAACCTCAGACGGATTTTTTGAATCAACAATGGGGGAACAGTTGGGGACAACCGTGGTTGTCCCCAAATGCTTCTCCCGCCACCAGCTGTGGCAGATTTTTATTACCTCCAGAATATTTCCTGGGAACACTAATCTGCACTAATTGTCACTAATCCTATGCTTGGCTCATTCGCCGCCAGTTCCCGATTAGTGAAGATTAGTGGCAATTAGTGTTCTTTAAATTGCCCCGTTCTTCCAATCGACCAACTAACTTCTGAAGTTCTGATTGAACCACCACCAGACTCGATAACCGAGCGACTTGTAGCCAGTGAAAATCCGAGCCTGACCGGTCATGCCGATGCGCAGTGGGCCGTTGGTTTCGTCCAACGGAACTTCCGCGAAATACTGGAAGTCTTGCTTTTGATAGTCGGCCACCATTTCCATCAACCGGTCTGGGGCTCGCACATCTCCTTGCACGATTTTTTGCTGGCTTGGTTCATAGTCTTCGCGACTAATCGAATAGGTGGTTGGGCCGACCTTGTCGATCTTGGATTCAAGCGTATGCCCCGCGTCAGAATACAGCTTTAACCAGACTTCTTTCTCCTTTTTTGCAAAGATAACCTGGTGCTCGGTCAAACCAATCACCGCATGCCATTTGCTTAAATCTGCCACCTCGCACAGTCGTTGCCCACGTCCGACTAACAAGTTGGTATGTTGCCCAGACAACAGCGGCTGCATGTTGCCTTCGGTGATTTCCGTATTGGGATTGCCCTGGTGTTCGTAAGGGACTTCCAACACGGTGCCGGTGATCGGTGCCTTGAGGACGAGGTGTTTTTGCTGCAACCGCAAATTACGCTGTGACGCTTGCAGGCTCGTGATTTCCGACGCTAAAAACTTCCGCGTATCATCGCCAAAGGGCTCGTCGGCGATGCTCATTTGTCGATTGATGATTTCTAATTTGGCTTTCTTTTCTTCGATATCTGCTTGAACGCTTAGCAATTGATAGTCAACCGTTTCGTTGGTCAACCTCGCCAGCACTTGGCCTTGCGTGACAGTGTCGCCGGCTTTCACGAGACATTCGTCGAGCCGACCGGATTCCCAAACCCAAACCGTCTCGATTTCACCTGGCATGGCGATGAACGAACAACTCAGATAATGCGGCAAGGGCATGAATAAAACAAATGCCAGCACGGCTGTAACGATAGTTGAGATGACTCCGAATCGTGTTTTTTTCACTTGATGCATCCGTCCCGGAACAGACATGTATTTGTACAGTTTGTAGATCGGCATTCCAATCATGCCCGCTACCGAAAACAGCGCCAATCCAATACCAACTGATTCTAGATTGTAAGGTTCGAGCATCGTCATCAAAAAGAAAATGATCGAAAACATCACAGCCCAACGATAGCAAAATGAGGCCACGGTGAACAATGCAAACGCCCAAGGGCGATTGGCTGGCATCAGTTGGTCGTTTGGGATTTCTAGCCCCAACCAATGTCGCCCCAACAATGTGGTAAGTGCTTTGGTCGATTTTTGGTTTAGGTTTGGGATTTCTAAAATGTCACTCAGAATATAGTAGCCGTCGAAACGCAGCAGCGGGTTACCGTTAAATAACACGGTGCTGATGGAACTAACCAACATTACTTTCAAGCAAATATCTTGCACGAATCCCGGTTGGACAAACCACCAGATGAACGTCGCCAACGTCGCCAGAATAATTTCGACGTACATCCCTGCCGCTCCGATTGCGGCGCGATGCCACTTATTTGGCAGACGCCAGCTGTCAGATACGTTGCAATACAAACAGGGTGTCATCACCAGCAACATGAATCCAATTTCATGGCACTCACCGCCCAACCGTTTACACGAGAGCCCGTGTCCGAATTCGTGCCCCACTTTCGTTCCGCACAACACCAACGCGAACATGTACCACTCGCGAGGATTGAAAAACGCTTCGAACCCCGGCAGCTTAGCCTGAAAGGCGGCCCAGTTTGCAAACACAGACGCCACTGCGATGGTAGCTAAAACAGCAACCAGCAACGCACCGGCTTTGGTGAAAATCCACCAAGTGAACGGCAGCAAAAAATCCAAAATTCGCTCAGGATCAAATCCTTTGTAGCGGATGGCCAGTACGTTCGCGAATTTTCCCAACAGCTCATTTCGTTTGCTTTTTTGGCCTCGCTTAAGCAGTTCCACGCCCTGCCCCGGTAGCTCTGAAGTCACCAATCCATCTTGGTGGAATCGAGTCAGTAACTGCTGTATTTCCTGTTGCGTGATTCGCTTGGGCGCGAAGTCACGGTGGTAATCGTCCTGAAGCTGTTCGGCTGACTTAGTGCCGTCAAGCTGCTGTAGCAAATAAAACACGTGCGGCGGGAACTGAAAGTACTTTTGTCCCAGTGGTTCCTTCACAACCCAATATTCAACCCCTTGATAGGTCATCGGGTCGAAGGTCAAGTCTGGCCGCATCTTCATTTTGATCGGCGGTGACGAGGGCATCGTCTGTTTCGATCGAGGATCGTTGGTCGGGCTGGGAGGAGGAACGATCGACATGAGTGGCGAGATTAAAGCGGATTAGAGGGAATGCAAATTTTGTGGTCGGTTGGTTACTTGCCAGCGTTTACCTTAAAAGAATACGTTCGTTCGCAAGAAGTCGATGATCTGATAAAAACAAACAAACCCCGACGGCTTTTCGCCACAAAAAATCCTTGCCGTTACGCCAACGCCACTACGCAATTCGTCTTGGCAGTTTTCAAGTTCTTCCCGATCAATTTCAACAATCGCGCGAAATTCATTGACGCCTAGTTCCGACGGTACCGCGCGACGAGACACTTTGACGAGGCTTCCGGCGAGCGTCAGGTTGGGATTGGAGCCAATTTTAAACTCGACTGGTAATTTTTTGTCGTCAGCATCAGCTAACGCTTGATCCACATAGCCGACTCGGCCTTCGGGGATTTTCAATTCCAGTTGCCAAGGCCCTGTCAAGTCAGCAACTTCTAGCAAAGCCATGTCGCGGGTTGCGGGCATCAGCGGTAGTGTTTTTTCCGGTCGCGGCGTGACAATCACACCATCGATTGGGCTAGTTACCGTTTGGTAGCTTCGCTTTTTTTCCAAAATTTCCAGCTGACTGATCAACGATTGTTGCTTTTGGTTGGCCGTCATAATCGAAATCCGAATCTCGTCCCGCTCCAGCATCTTCAAGCCCGGCAAGTTTGCTTTTGAGTTCAACCCAGCAATCTGGTAACCGATTGACTCGTGCTCCAAACGTGCGGTACTAATTTGAGTATCCAAATCGTGGTCTTCGATCAGCAACAGCGGTTGTCCACTGACGACTTTTTCTTGTTCGGCAACTAGTACCTCGGAAATCAATCCTTCGGACTGGCTAAAAATCGTACGACGGAGCGTTGGGTGCATCACGCCATCGACTTTCATTTTCAATTCCCACGGTAAGAAGATCAGCCCCAAGGTGAGAAGAGTCAAAGCAAACAGTCCAGTGATTGTTTTGGCGACGTGGTCACGGAAGAGAACTTTTTGCAACCAACCAAGCCGCTTCCAAACTGGCTGCATGAAAATCTCGCTGTGTTTGCGAGCGTTCTCCAATGCAATTTCAGATTGTCGAACGATCAGCGTGCAGTCTTTTTCGATTTGAGCTTCCGTCACATCCGCGTCGAAATACTCGATCACCAATACGCCTAGCTTGCGAGGTTTCGGCCGCCGCTTGCTTTTCATTTCTAGGTCGTCAAGCTCTGGCGGGCGAGCCATCAGCGGAATCACGGCCAAGGTTCGGCTGTGCGCTTCGTCGAGGTACTCATTGATTTTTTTGGTGACTTCTGGGGCAATGCCTTCGGTATCACCAACAATCCATAGTGATGTATCGGATTTGACTGCAGCGGTTGCTACATTGGATAGCAAGCGAACGACATTCGAACGATTGTCAAACCGATCTTGGCTGCTGATCGCTTTGATTTTGCAACGACGCCCGTTCCAATGTCCAACACTTACACGATCACACTTAAGTAAACGCCTAGCTTCGTTGGCGATTGAATAAGCGGTCTCGTCGGGGTCGATTGACCGATGAGATTCGTTAATGAACGCGATTCGATTTTCCCAGCTACCAACGTCTTCGGACAGCTTTGCTAGGTCTTGCTGTTCATTCCAGCGTTGAAAAAGCCGAGCGACCTGGGTCATGAATCGCAAGTATCCTTCTTGTGCTTGCGAGTTGACCGATCCACGTTGAATTAGTTCCAATGCTCCACGACAATTTTTCTGACGATCGTGAACGGGGCTCAGCAATAGCAGGAACGATGATTCGTCGGTCTGAACATTGCCATCCATACCTTGGTCAGTAAAGGCTTCCGATGCGATACCAACTGGCAGCTCTTTGGTGACCACTTCCGCGATCGCGCTGGTATGTAGTTTGTTGTCACCAGAAATGATTTCAGCCGCCGTAGCGTGCGGGAATTCGCCGGACCGGTGCGTGATTTTAGGCGCTGTTTTCCCGTCAAATTGCCATAAGACTCCACAGTACGCACCAGTGACTTTTACAACGTCTCCTAGGACAATATTACAGAACTGATCGAAATTCGATTCGACCGTAGCAAGGTCGTTAAGTTTTTTTAACGTCCGACGAACTTCGTCGCGAATTTCGTTGAGCCTAGGGGTTTGTTGTTGGCCAGTTGACATTTACTTGGTCGTTTGAATTCAGAAATGCAGTCAAAAAATCTTCATCGAAAGGTGACTTTGTGGAAAGGCCCAATTTGCAGCCACCTTATTGTAGCACCCAAGTGCTTACCTGCGGATTAAAAACGTACGCTACAGCGAATTACAGCTTCGCTGGAATGGGCAATCAGTTAAGCAACGCTCGTAAGAGCCTGCTTTTACGCCCCATACGCACTACTGGAATTCATGGGGCCCCCCTTACTCGAAGTTGTCCAGAATTGGGTCCAAGCCCATTTCCCGCTGAGACTTCGACATTTGCTTTTCGCTATGCATCAGTATGCGCCGTGATCGATACTGCTGAATCTCAAGCTTTCGCTGAGCCTTGTGGAAAAGTGAGATCCAATAAGAAGTTCTGCGGGTTTTTCCGGTTCGACGGAATTTTTGTGCGGTTTGTTTTCCAAATGCCGATTCCAGCAATTTGTCTTCGGCGGCGATGTACAATTGCACCGTGCCAGGATCTCCTTGTCGCCCACAGCGGCCGAACAGTTGCTGGTCGACACGGCTGGAATCGTGCATCTCTGTTCCGATCACGTGCATTCCGCCCAGTTCACGAACATGTGCGTTGATTTTAATGTCCGTCCCTCGTCCGGCCATATTCGTAGCGACGGTGACCCGCGCAAATTCGCCAGCACTCTGAACGATCTGTGCCTCTCGTTCAACTTCACGAGCGTTTAAAACTTCGTGCTCGATTCCAGCTTCACGCAACAAGATCGATAACTGTTCAGACTTCGCAATCGATCGAGTGCCAATCAAAATCGGACGGCCCGTCTGATGGACCTCTGCAACATCGGCTACTACCTGTTGTAATTTTTTTGCTTCGGTGTGAAAGAACTTGATGGGGTATTCGATTCGTTGAGGCCGCTTATTGGTGGGGATAACCTGAACGCCGGTGTGATAGATTTTTTTAAATTCCTTTCGCGCCGTATCAGCGGTGCCGGTCATTCCAGCAATATACGGAAAGCGACTGACGAACGACTGAATCGTGATCTTTGCCGACGTACTCGTGTCAGCTGTGATTTCGACTTTCTCTTTGGCTTCGACTGCTTGGTGAATCCCGCCGCTCCACCGCCGACCTTCTGCAATCCGCCCGGTCGACTCGTCGACGATCACAATTTCGCCATCGCGAATCACGTAATCGCGATCGATTTTAAAGTCCCGTAGGACCTTGATTGATCGCTCTACGAAGTCATACATCTCCAGTAAGCCTACCCCAGCAAGCTCCGCCGGCTTGTTAACTTTTCGCACCATCGCGGTTCCTTCGGAAGTTAGATCCACGCTGCGATTTTCACGATCGTACCAATAGTGTTCGTCTTCTTGGTAGCAATCGGTATTTGCGGCGGCCCACGCGTAAAGCGATCGTTGCTGTTGTTGAGCATCGGAGTCATTGGACATAGAAATGATCAACGGTGTCCGAGCATCGTCAATCAATATACTATCCGCTTCATCAAGCAATAGAAAATGCGGTTCACGATGCACTGGCTTACTGGATGCCGCTTCGGCGACACCTCCCGCTGCGCCACCATACCAAAGCTCGCGTTGCTGTTGTTCTCTTTGCTGGGAATGGTCTCTTAAAAAGTCAAAACCGAATTCGCTCATCGTGCCGTAAGTAATATGGCATTTGTAGGCCGCTCGACGTTGTTCACGGGACATCGCCTGAGAGATAACGCCGACGGACAAACCCAACGAGCGATAAAGCGGACTCATTTCTTCAGCATCACGTTCGGCCAAATAGTCATTGCTGGTCGCCAGTAAGGCACCACGTCCGGCGAGTGCATGGACGAACATTGGCAAAGTCGCGGTCAACGTTTTGCCTTCGCCGGTTCTCATTTCTGCGATGTTACCGCGACACATGGCATACCCGCCTTGCAACTGGCAATCGTAATGTTGCATCCCCAACTGCCGTGATGCGGCGACTTGGACCAGTGCGAAGCCTCGTGGAATCAATGGCGTGATGTCATCGTATTGCCGTGACTCAAACCCAAGATCCAATGCCAATCCAGATAGATGTTCGTCATCCCATTGCGAATATTTCTTCGCCAGTTTTTTTATTTGCGAGATGATGGATCTTGAAAACAAAACGTACCTAAGTTTGTAATATGCAAATCACAAAGAGAAAACGGAGCTTCG
>CAZORR010000154.1:0-7353 GCA_964582115.1 uncultured Pirellulaceae bacterium | reverse complement strand
AACGAAAGACGAAAATACGACTGACGATGGCAACCCAGCCGAAGACCAGCTGACGCTTGAAGAGCGTCGAGCAATTTGGATGGCCGAGTTGGAGCAATTGACCTTTGCAGAGATAGTTGCCAGGATTCGCAAAGACGAACGACAGATCAACCAACTTTACATCAACATACCACTTGGTTTTCCGGCGAAACAAAGAGTGTTCCAAAACGAAATTGCTGCCCTGCAAGGTGAAGTTACCGTTTTGAATCAATTGCTTGAGCCCGCGGCGGTGGAAGCGTTTCGTTCTGATCCATCAGCGAGCCAAGCAGCGGCGACCAAAGTTTTTGAAGTGCTGGAGAGTAAACTCGCACCACAGGGACGAAATTCAAAGTATGATCCGAAAGAAGGCCTTCGCTTAGTGAATACGATTCTTGAAATCAGGGGAGGAGACATCGGCAAGGAGCCTGGTGTGAGCCCACCGCCTGAAGAAGCACCGTTCTTACAAGTTATCTTCCAAGGTTACTTGGCATGCTATGGCTTGCAAGACTTTGAAAAGGCGAACGATTTTCTTACGCGTTTAGAAAATACTAATATCGGATTGGACCCCAAGTTGCGAGAGACCTTCCAAGCAACAGTCGATGCGTGGGAAAAAGAAAAAGTCCTGCGAGACAAAGAGGCCAAAGCCGATGACTTACCACGAGTTAAGTTGGAAACAACTAACGGTGACGTGGTGCTTGAGCTATTTGAGAATGAGGCGCCTAATACAGTTGCAAACTTCATCAATTTAACCAAAGACGGCTATTACGATGGGCTGGAGTTCTTCCATGTTGCACCCAGTAGTTATGCTCGATCCGGTTGCACCGCCAACGATGGCACTACCCATCCAGGCTATCGAATTCGCAATGAATTTGACAATGGACGTCACCATTTTGCTGGCACTGTGGTGATGCAAAATGATGGCGAAAACACAGCTGGTTCGCAGTTTATTATTCTGCATCGACCAGACCCAAATTTATTAAACAAAGTCGTTGCGTTTGCACGTGTGATTGAAGGACTGGATATCGTCTACGGATTCAGCACCGTAAACCGAATCCGCAGCGCCGGTGGTAAAGCCACCATCATTAACAAAGCAACCGTAATTCGTGACCGAGGCCACGAATATAAGCCGGAAACAATTGCCGAAGATCCAAACTTGGTATACCAAAACTCTACCCAAGGCTCTTCGTCTCGACTTGTACCCAATGGATATTCCACTGGATCCGCCGCACCAACACGTGGCTCTTCGTCTCGACCTGCAGCGGTAAGTGGATCATCTACTCGACCGTCAGCCGTAGGCGGTTCCTCCTCTCGACCAAGAAAATCAGGCGGTTCTTCCTCTCGACCTCGCCCTAGTGCAACCAATGGGTCTTACAGTCGGCCATCATCAACAAGTGGGTCATACAGTCGACCGAGGTAATTCGCTTGGAACTAGAAAATGAGCGACTCGCGTCAACCAAAATCACTTACCGAGACAAATTGCAATTACTCTTCTTCATCATCAGCAATTTGATCGATGATTTTGTTGTAGTTTTCAAGCGTAGCGTCTGCCGCTCGTTTCAATCCATCAGCCTCTGGGAAAATTTCTGACAACTTCAAAATTGGCTCCATCCAAGTCTGCAAAACACGGAATTGATTTCGAATGATATCCAAAAAGATATTCGGAACTTTGTTAATGATTTCGATCTTCTGTTCGCTTGGAGCCAGCGGAGTCGCCGGCACACCACTACTTGTTGCAGACAAAGCCCCAGACTCAAGCACCGTTTTCATTTGGTCGAGCGACTTATTAAAGCTGGACAGCTCTGTCACGACCTGACCGACCTGATTCATCGTCGCAGTTTCTATTTCAGTTGGAACTTGTTTGGCGGTAAGATGATTCACGCCTTTATCTAGCGCCGACCGAATGTCATGTAGACCTTCACTGAAACTGGTCAGCTGAGCGATCACTTGCCCCAGTTGACCGTCGTCGCCAGCCGCACCCAACATTAGATTACGCTTGAAGGTTCGCTTAATATCCGACCAACGCTCAAGCTCTTCGCCAGCCAATTTGCCAGTCAGTTCACCCAGCTTTAACAGGTTTGCTTGTGCCCCCGAGGTCAAGGTTTGGGCTTGGTTCAGGTAGTGGCCTTCGATCAAAGTATCAAGTTCTTCATCGTTCATGATCGGAGCAATCGCTTCCGAGATTTTATTCATGTCACGATACGACCCTTGCAACTTGAACGCAGGTTCGGTTCGGAATTCGTCTGCCTGAGCGGCCGAGTCAATATACTCGCGGTTTACGCGTAGAATCACGTCCCGAGCAACCAATAGCTTTTTCATGACAGCAACAAATTCGTTGATCTCTTCAATCGAATAATTGCCCTCAAGCGTTTGCGGTTGATCATCGCCCAGTTCGGCCATCTTGATGATTGTGTAAACATCCGATCGCGAACGTGAGTTCAATCGAGCCAACGTCGAGTTGGATGTTAAGCAGTTTTCGAGATAACTGAGTTCGAACGATCCTTCGTTACCACCAATGACATCGCCTAAGTTGTAGGTGTCAGCACGTGAGGCCAACATGTCCGGAATCTGGAATTTCTCACCGGATTCAGTGTATGGATTGCCAGCCATGACAACGGCGACTTTGCGACCACGAAGATCGTACGTTCGTGTTTTTCCCCCAAACACACCTTCGATACGCCGCGTAGCATCACACAGTGAGATGAATTTTTGCAGGAACTCAGGATTACAATGCTGAATGTCGTCCAGATAAATCATCACGTTGTCGCCCATCTCTAACGCGAGGTTTAGCTTTTCAACTTCCTCTCGAGCACTGGCGTTGGGAGCTTCAGATGGATCCAACGAAGTAACTTCGTGTCCGATCGCCGGTCCATTGATTTTCATGAACGTAATGCCCAAACGATTGGCGATGTACTCCATCAAAGTTGTCTTACCGTAGCCTGGAGGAGACACCAGCAAAAGCAAGCCCATTAAGTCGGTACGCTTGTCTTCGCCCACGACACCAATCTGTTTGGCTAAGTTCGCACCAACCATCGGCAAGTAAGTGTCGTTGATCAATTGGTTGCGGACAAAACTTGTCAACACCCGCGGCTTGAATTCTTCTAACTTGAGCTCTTCACGGCGCCGGTCGATGACGTCCTTTTTCAAATGTACGTACGCCTCGAAAGCGGGCACCGTCGTGGACGCAAAGCGGTTCAACCGAACGGAGAAGTCGTTGTAGTCCAGATGATACGTCTTGCCTTCAACTCGGCGATGATCGCCAAGCAAACCCGAAATTTCATGTTCTGGAGATGTTGACGACATCATTCGCTTTTCGATCGAACCGTCGATCAGCATCATCGCGACTTCTTCGACATAGCGAGCGTCTAACGACTCACTAGATTGTTCTACAAAAGCAGTGATCCATTGCTTGGCGGCATTGAATCGCGAAACGGCAGCAAGCTGACTGTTGTTGATGGCTGCAAATTGATCGGTAGCTGATTTCTTTTTCAAGAACGCTACGAAGGCGTCTGCAATATGCTTTGCGTCTTTGCTGCAAGCGAGTTTTTCTTTGGTTGAAAACTGATCAAACAAATAGTTGGCAGCTTCGTTGGCAAACTGCACACTGAAAAACGGTTGTCGCTCAAGCTCCAGTTCGATCTGCTCCTGCAACAAAGCCACGTACTTTTGGCGATCGGTAATGCTGCCAAAGACCGACCGAGCCGACTGTAGTATGCTAAATTGATTTTCCCAATCGACTCGCCAATCGGTCCCGTCTTTGATTAACCAAAAAACACCTGCCAGCGTACGTGCTTGGGTTGAGTATTTAAGCAGTCCTAGATTGCGGTCCAGTTCCAACAGTGGCTTGAGAATTTTTGCCGCGTCGTGATCGTGGACACCTTTCACATAACCTTCGCTATAACGAGGCGCCATGAAGGCCTGCACGGCTTCCAACAGTTTGTCATCCGAACTGTCGTCAGTAGAGCCGTCTGATTTGGGCAGTTCGACTTGGCCGGCATTGATTTGATTCAGCATCAAATAAGCCAAGTACTCTCCACGATAGACGTCTCGGTTTTCCGATACAACGGGTTGGTCCCAAACGGATTTTGTCGCCAACAACTCAGCGTGATCGATTTTTTCAAAGTAATTGGTGCCGCTCAAATGAAAGAACATGTCACCGTCTTTAATGACTGTGGTTAGTTCCAACGCCTGTGTGTTAACCGAGAATTTGTGCTTGCCGAACTGAATAACGTTTTGACCGTCAACGTACAGTTCGTTTTTATCGCGAAGCTGCCGAACAGTATCTTCCCGAACGGTTTTCAAACGGCTTTGTACATCGTCGACCTTGACCGACTCGCTCATCTCCGACAACTGGTCGATGATATCGCGAACCTTGTCGATCATCAGATCGCTGGCGAAGTAACTGTTAATTTCATCAACGGATTCAAAGTTCGAAACACGAGACTTAATGCCTTTGATGATTCGATCTGCTGCCTGCATTAAGGCAGTCGCCCGTTTGTTACGGGATTCGACCAATTGCAGCTTCTTCGTGTCGAACGCTGCGTAGATCTCTTCGCGTTTTTCAGCCAGCTGAATAATGAACTCATCAAATTCAGCAAACTTTCCTTCGAGTTCTTCCACCTGCACCATCATTTTGGTCAGGTATTCATCGCATCGCTCAGGAGAATCGCAAACGTCCAAGTAGTTCACAACCGCTTGGCTAATCAGTTTCAACTGACTGTTGAATTCAGCAGCGCCTTCAACGGACAACAACGCCTGCGACTTCTTTTTCAGCGTGGCGCGAGTTTGGTTCAGACTAGAGTAAATCGACGAGATATTGTCAATGATCCGCGTCCGCTGCGTGGCGTCTTCAATCTTCAAGTTACTGACAATCTCAATCAGCATCTCAAGTTCGCCTGCACCGGCGGCGATTTCTTCATCCAGTTGTTTGGCTTGCAAACCGGTCTTGAGGGATTCGATTTGCTGCAACTGGTCTTCGACTCGTTTTGTATACGGGTCGAGTGAGTTCTCTTTCAATAAGAAATCGACACAGCGAGTTGAAAGCCGGTCCGAATTTTCCGCGACTTTTGCCTCCAGTGTGGCAACGTCATCCAAATCGACGTACTTAAGCTCTTTCAGGCTGATCACCTGCCCGCGAACGGTACGCAATTCGGCCAGTGACTGAACAAAGTCATCGATGTGTTTAAAGTGCCGACTGGTCGCCGTCATGACGGCGTCAGTAGCAGCCTTGGCGACGGCTGAAAATTGTTCGGCGGTGCTTTTACGAACACGGACAACTTTGTCGAATTCGTCTACAGCAGCAGTCGCTGCGTCGCGGATCTGCGAGAGTGGTTCAGACAGCTGAAATGTATTTTCGTCAGTCAACCAAAAGTAGGAATCGAGAATGTCGGTCGACTTCTTAACCAAATCGACATACAGGTTCGTGTAGCTGTCGTCCTGTTCAATTAAATTCAAAACCTCATGCGATTCAGACATCGCACGAACAATTTCTTTGTTTCCGATTTTGTAAACGTATGAATCGGTTTTTTCACCAACCTGGAATGCCTCTCCGACATAAGGCGTTTGCCAAACTTGCATGGCGTGGTGTTTTTGTGGGTCGACATCTGATTTAAAGTAAACCAACTGACCATTATCAAAAATCGAAAATCCGCTACAGACAATGGGCGTCGCAACGACTTGTTCGATCATATTGTACGACAGCAATACCTTTTGCCCGGTTGCCGGGTTGGAGAAAACGTACAGGTAGTCTTCGCCATTGCTGGCCGCAATACGTCGTTCAAACTGCAGGTTGCTAACGTTGCTTTCAAATGTCTTGTATACACCCGTTTGCAAGTAGTAACCGTTGGAAAAAATCAGACCGTGGTCTTCTGGCAAGAAAACACAAGCGTCCGCGATTGAATCGAGTCTGCGAGCGGTTTGAGTTTTTTCATTGAAAACGAGGTAACGGTAAGCGTCTTCTTTAAAAGGCTTGATCTTAAGCAAAATGATGTTGCCGACGATCGAGTAAAAATATTCGGCGTCATCAAGCGTTTGATCTGGATCGTCAACCGGTTCGGCATAAATTCCGGAACCATCTTCGGTGTTGTCTTCGATTTTGATCGTCAGGTCACCACCGACGGTTTCTACGAACACCCGGTCATCGATCGAGATATGCGGATGCTCGCCATCGCGATGCAAGTCGCGGTGAGTCCGCACCCATTTAAAATCATGCTGAGGCGGCCGGACCACTTCGTGATCACTGCGGTTATCGATGTAAGTTAACGTACCGTCTTCGCCAACAGCAAACTTGAACGCCTTCGTATCGTTGTACGACTTTCCGGTTTGGAAAACCAAATACAAATGTGGTCCAGCGGTAAAGAAACGCTGAAAATGAGTGTCTTTGTAGTACTTGTAAAGACTAGCGAAATCGGTCAAAAACTGGCGATCGTTGAACATGTCCAACGGTTGCTCGTGCATACTGCCGTCGGCAAACTTATAAACACCAAAGACATCCGCAAGCTCGGTCGTGGTTTTCAACCCTAGATGAACGTTGTAACCAAATACAAACTGATCACCCAATGGAAAGATATCTTGCGCAACGCAGTTGTTGGCGGTTGTAATCCGTTGTGTGGAAATCAGTTCCGTTGGAATGCTACCGAAAACAGACCGGCGTTCCTCGTTCAACAAACCAATGCGTGAACGCAATTCGGTCGCGTGCGATTGCAAACGGCTTTTAATGATCTCGTAAGTACCTCGTTCGAGCTGCGGCCCATTGGACACAGTTTCGTCGACAGGTGTGTCGAGACTTTCAGGTTGGGTTGGATCGGTAGACATGTTATTCAGTTGCTCCTCACAAACTCGCCTGTCACTTGGGCCGAGGCCTGAGTGACAACGCGAGAGGTTTGTGAAGTTGGTACAAGGGAGTTAAAGTGTGTCGTCGGCGACGAATTGCCGATTGCGTGGTTAATACGCGTTACGACTTAACTGCCTTGACTGCATCGAGTACGGTGCCTGCGTTTTGATCGGCGACTCCCACTCGATTGGCGGCGGTCAGCAACGATTGCAACTCACCGATAACACCTTTGTCGGAGGTCGAAGCCATCATTTTGCCAATCAGAACTGCCACGGATAGATTTTTCAAGTCTTCCGATGTAATGCCGAACATATCGACGTACTTGGTGATCTGCTGTTGAAGTTGAGCAGGATCGCCAGTGAAGAAAGTATCCTTCACGTCTGAAAGCACGGAACTGTTGTCGACCAAGCGATCGACCTGTTTACCAGCGGTGATCGAGTTGACGATACTATCGAAGAACTTGTTGTCGCCGCCGACGATGTCGATGTTGGCGTTGACCAACGCTT
>CAZORR010000153.1:0-7367 GCA_964582115.1 uncultured Pirellulaceae bacterium | reverse complement strand
TCTACGGAACGATTGGTCTAAGGCAGACCGTCAAATTCCATCAGCACCGAATCAGTAACTCGCTTGCTATAACCGTGCATCTTCCAGTGCCCCGGAGACCAACCAGCAAGGAATCGGTAGAAGTCGGCCCAAGCAACAGGATACAGCCTTCGCCATTCCTCTTCGACACAGGCAAACGAAACTGAATTTGCACCCGAGCATTTAGCATCTGCTCGACTACCTAATGCAATTTTTAACTGACGAAAGTAGCTGTCTAACAATTCCTGTTCACGACGCTCGCATTCATCGTCGCTAAAACAACTACTAATAAAGTACGCTAGGTCTTTCATACCACAACCGCCGCCAACGTATTGAAAGTCAACTGCTGCCACGCGATCATCGACAGCAAAACAAAAATTGGCCAGCTTCGCATCGCCGTGAACAAGCGTCTGAAAACGAGCACCATTGAGTGTGGCATCGATTTTCTGGGCGGCTTGCTTTAGCGGACCCGCTTCCATCACTTCCAGCTCGTCGGGACGAGTATCCAAATGCCAATACGTTCCAATAGGCCACAACTGATATTGATCAGACGGTGTCGCTCCACCGGACTCAGACGCATCAAACAAAAACGTTGCATGGAAGTTAGCCAGCCAATCGATACACGCGTCCAACTGAGCATCCGTTACGCTGCGCCGCCGCAGGTCGAAACCCGCCGCGTCGAGATCCTCCAACACCAATAGCCAGTTCTTGCTGGCAATACCGTCACCCTTAACGTTTGCCTCAGCGCCTATTAACTCGGGCACTCGACAAGCACCGCTGCAATGCTGACTTGCGTTGCGATACCAATGGGTTTCGTTGTCGTATGAACGTAACTTGCGTTGATGAGAATTATCGCCGGTCCATCCATACTTGTGATCGCGACTTTCTGGCGGGGCAACATGCTTCACGATCGCGGTGTTTGACTTGGTGTAGCTCGCGGACGAACCAACGTCAAGTAAGCGAACTCGCACGATCTGACCATAACCGCTCCACAATGCCTGAATGATTTCAATCTGTTCAGCAGCGCTCACACTGGCGAGCTTGGCAACGCGATCCAGTGGTAAAAATGCGTCCATGGATAAATAACAAACGTACTACGAAAATAGGCCTAAAGTACTAGCCATCAAAACAATGGCTCATTGCCAACAAAATCGACAACCGCTTTAACCTACATTCCAGCACACTAACTGACCATCTGACTTAGCAGTTGAGTTAGAAAATCATAACAACAAATAGAAACTCACTTCTTCACTTTTGGGTTGATCCTAAATCCCGCTAGTCTTCAACCTTAAGATTAGTGGTTGACAAAACCAAAGACCGCACCAAAGGTTAAACGATTAACGTTCGACGACTAACTTCCCCAGCAGACATCGGTTATCTCCGCAGGAACACTTTGGCTTAGCCGTTCTACCTGTTATTCTATAACGACGACGTCAGTCCCACTAAGATACCGACTTTAAAACCAGAGGCTAAAATGACTTCTTCTTCGATCACACCCACTGTATCTAGCTCTGGACGTACTGCGGCCCTAGTCACTCAAACGCCATTGTTAGATGCTGGTAATATCGAAGCAAAACGACAAGAAATTCTCGATTACTTCCACAACTCGTTCACACTCTACGAGAGCTTGTTTGACTGTTTGGCATCTGACGAAGCATTCTACAAACGAGCCAACCGTTTGCGCCAGCCGTTGATTTTCTACTACGGCCACACATCCGTTTTCTATCTAAACAAGCTCAACGTCGCCAACCTAATCGACGAACGGATTGACGAAAAAATGGAATCGATGCTGGCCGTCGGCGTCGACGAAATGTCTTGGGATGATCTAAACGACAATCACTACGACTGGCCTACACCAGCAGAAGTAAAAGCTCACCGCGACGCGACTCGCCAGGTCGTCGACAAGTACATCCGCGAATGTGATTTCACTCTGCCAATCCAATGGGACAGCCCCATGTGGATCATCTTGATGGGAATCGAACACGAACGAATTCATCTTGAAACTTCGTCGATTTTGATTCGCGAACTGCCATTGAACATGGTCAAAACTCACCCAGTATGGAGTGAGATTTGTTCTGAATCCGGTCCAGCCCCCAAAAACGAATTGATTTCGTTTGAGGGTGGATCCGTCGAACTAGGCAAATCCAAAACAAATCCAATCTACGGTTGGGATAACGAATACGGCTACCATCAAGAAGACGTTTCGAATTTCAAAGCCTCGAAATTTCTAGTTTCCAATGAAGAGTTTTTAGAATTCATACAAGCCGACGGTTATCAAACCGAAAAGTATTGGTCCGAAGAAGGTTGGAATTGGATTGCGTTCAGCGGTGCTGAACATCCCGTGTTTTGGGTGCAAGAAGGCGACGACCCAAGCTACCGTCTACGATTAATGACACAGCTCATTGACCTCCCGATGAACTGGCCAGCGGAAATCAACTACTTGGAAGCAAAAGCGTTTTGCAATTGGAAATCGGAAGTTACCAATACACACATTCGCATGCCAACCGAAGCGGAATGGCACCAGATGAGAAAATCATTGGCAACCGATCAGCCGTACTGGGATGCCGCACCAGGAAACATCAATCTTGAAGGGGCGATGTCACCCTGCCCCGTCAACCAGCACGAATTCGCGAATGGCCTATTCGATTTGATTGGAAACGTTTGGCAGTGGACCGAAACTCCGATCGACGGATTCAACGGTTTTGAAATCCACCCAACCTACGATGATTTCTCGACGCCTACCTTTGATGGAAAACACAACCTGTTCAAAGGCGGCTGTTGGATATCGACCGGAAACTACGCAATCCAAGATTCGCGATACGCATTCCGTCGGCATTTCTTTCAATACTCGGGCCTTCGCTACATCGCTGCCGATCCGTTGCCAGCACCGAAAGTGAACCCCTACGAAACCGACCAGATGGTTTCGCGATACATCGATTTCCATTACGGTCAACCTGCCAACCCAGCAATGGTCAAAGAGAACTTCCCTGTTGCTTGCATCGACGCAATCAAGCCAGCGTTACAAGGGCGTGCCACCGGCAAGGCCTTGGACATCGGTTGTGGTGCTGGCCGATCTGCTTTTGAACTGGCGAAAGTTTTTGATTCCGTGCAAGCAGTCGATCTGTCAGTACGAACGATCGAAGCACCTGCCAACTTGCAGGCGACCGGCAGGCAGCGTTATATCTGCCAAGACGAAGGCGAACTAAAGCTATTCCGAGAGGTCTTGTTATCGGACTTCGATGGTTACGAGGAAGTCAAATCCAAAATCGCCTTTATGCAAGGCGACGCGTGTAATTTGGTTCCTAAGTACGACGGTTATGACTTGGTCTTTGCCGGTAACTTAATCGATCGCCTTTACGATCCACAGCGATTCCTCGAAGAAATTCAGTCCCGTATCAATCCCGGTGGACTACTAGTTCTCGTTTCACCGTACACGTGGTGCGAAGAACACACACCCCGTGAAAAATGGCTGGGTGGCTTTAAAGCTGGCACGGGCGAGAGTTTTACCACACTAGAAGGAATTCGCACAATCGTAGAACCCAATTTCCAAATGGTCGGCGAAGCGATAGACATTCCGTTCTTAATGCGTGAGTCCTCAAGGAAGTTCCAACACGGCATCTCCGAATTGACGATTTGGGAAAAGCGCAGCTAGAGCCATAGTCGCCTTTTGCTCGACAAAAGTAGCGCTGCCCTCGGCATATGCGGGTGTGTTTGCAGTAATGCCTTTAGGCTTATCCCTTCAAAGTGAATTTACTTAGTGCTTATCCCAATACCTCGCGACAAAGTAGAAAAATGCGTCGCTCAAAAAGGTTGTGGAATAAGCTCTTAACCCCTGCTAAAACTGATACTAGAAACAGTTCCGCTGACGCAATGGCTCCGAAATAAATGCCAAACATCTCGATGCAAACCAATTTCCGCCTACTGTCTGAACTATACGCCATCGACGCTCCCGACAGCGTGTTGTTGACAGAGTACCCCTCGTCCAACAGCAAAGAAACTCGTTTTCAAAACGATCGCGAATTTCAAATTCACGATCCGTTCCCACCACCACGACGCGAACTGCTCAAATACCTCGGACCACATCACCTGATGTGTGGCTGGGGCAATTCATTACCCGTCACATCCGAGATTAACCCGCAAGAAATCTTACTGAACCATTGGCAACAAACCTTGGGGCCAAACGCCGTTCCGACCTGGCAATCGCTCGATCAAACTTGCGATACACCCCCACTGCCTTCCTGTGTGACTCTTTTTCCGCACCAGTCTCTTTTGCCCCAGCAACAGGTAATCGACCCCGCAGTCTATTACCAAATGCATTCCAAAGAGGCGATTGCAAAAATCGATTGTCCACAAGCGGCGGTTTTGGACCAAGTTAGCTACCCTTGCATCGCCAAGCTAACCCATGGCTACGCCGGACTAGGAAACTTCTTCTTAAACGACGCGAGCGACCATGCCGCCATGCTGGCCGACTTAAAACAGTACTGGCCCACTGCATCGGTTGTGATCAACTCAATCATCCCCGACATCATCGGCGACTACGGTATTCAGTTTTATTTGCATCGCGATGGTTCGACCGTTTGGATGGGCCTCACCGAACAACACTTCAATCACACCAATCGCTGGTGTGGCGGCAGCTACGATGCTCGGCAGCAACAAACATTGCAAGAACCCATGAAGCCTTTCGTGGAAGCAATCACGAACTACCTTCACGCGAATCAATACTTCGGGGTCGTTGGATTCGACGTATTAAAAACGGAAGCCGACGAGTTCTTTTTAGTTGATTTAAATCCTCGGTTAACGGGGATCACACCGTTTTTAGTCGCATCACGAATCTTCAACGCCGAACTCGGTCACCTCGCCGGTGTCTACCAAGCCAGTTGTAAATTCAATGGCAGCCTCGAACAATTGATCGCTGTGGCCGAAGCAGAATCCGATTGCAAAGTCTTGGTGTTAAGTGCGTTCGAAGAAACGGTCGCAGGAAAAACAACCACCACTTGCCACCTATCGGCCTCCGGAAAAAGCCAACCAACCTGTCTCGCAACACTCGACCGACTCACCTAGTCGCCTTTCACTCCGAGGCTGACATTTTTTTACGTCGCGTGTTGGCAGTAACGCCTTTAGGCTTTTCTCTCTGAAGTGAATTTAACGCAAAGCCGCTAAGTCGGCAGGACGCAAAGAATGTTTGCGAGTGAGCCTTTGCGACCTAGCGGCTTTGCGTTAACTTTTTCTTCGCGATTCAGAAAGCTGAATGATTGAATGCAACTTTACTAAAATGATCAACAGACTTAATTAAACCTATTGGCCGAAAAAAAAGCCGAACCCTGACGGATTCGGCTTCGATGTTCGAACTAAGTTTTCTGGCATAGCCACTAAGTGCTTCTATTGCTTTCGCAAACAACACGCCTTGTGTTTTTTGCCGCTGCCACACGGGCAAGGATCGTTACGGCCGACTTTCTTCTGACGATTGCGAATCGTTTCAACTCGTCGCTTCTTACCAGAACGGTCTGCAGCGTCTTGACGCGATTCACTTTCGGATCCTCCGCCGCCCCCCTGTTGCGGGACCAATACTTCAGCAGGATCTTCGTGAATCGCTGTTGTCTCAGTCAACGTATGACTGACAAACGACTCATTCAATTGCTCCATTCGGTAGACCAAATCAGTAACCCGTTCGCCGATCGAAGTCCAAAGACCATCGAACATCCGCATACCTTCGCGTTTGTATTCAACCTTTGGATCCAATTGAGCCATCCCGCGTTGCCCGACTGCTGAACGTAGGTAGTCCATCGCCAACAAGTGGTCTTTCCACGCCGAATCGACGATCTCTAGTAATACCAATCGTTCCATCCGACGGAACTCAGGATGGAAATGGTTCTCAACCACCGCCTCCAATGTTGGTTCGAGCTCATCGCGATCAAGCGTCTCGATTTTGTCCAGCGTCAGTTCGTAATCCAATTTCGACTTGAACCAACCGGTCAACTCGGATGCCTGACCGTTCGCATTCGCTAGTGGCAGCATGCCTTTTTCATCAAAGGTCGATAACTGCTTCTTGAGTTCTTGTAACGCAACATCGGCCGCACTCTGATTATCACGGCTTTTGGCCAGCAATAAGTCGCGAATATCCTCACGCTGCTTGTTACGGAAATCGTCAACCACGATTTCCGTCTTGAAGCGGTGACTAGCCCATTCGCTAAGCCCTTCACGATTGATCTTTCCTTGAGCACCAGCAGTACCAGAGGTACTAAACTGATAGAACCCAGCCATCACTGGGTAAATGGCTTCGCGATTCACATAAGCATCGATGGCCAATTCTTCGACCACTTCAACTGCCTGAGCAATCGACTTGTCTTGAAACTCCTCTGGCTTGACTTCAAGTCCAAACTTGTTGGCCACCCAAGCGGAAACGGTGCGAACACTGTAGTCCTGAGCCAACATCACGTCAGCTCCTTCGATTTTGACCTTCTGGATTGCTTGGCGAGCCTTATTGACCAAAAACTCATCGACCCGATCTCGCCCCGTTTGCTTGAGTTCCTTTTCGCGAACACCAATGTTGTATCTAGAATTGGAAAAATGAGCCAACGATGCCCAATTCCATTCCGACTCATCTTCGGTGCTGGGTAAGCACTCTTCGATTTGCTGCAAAATATCGAACTCTGCTTGACGCTCAGCTTCATCCAAACAAACGGACACCGCTTCCTCCGGTGTCAATTTACGGAACAGCTTCGAATCCATCATGATTCCCAACTGATTACCCGCATGCGAGGCAAATGTCTCGCAGCCATAATTGTCGTCCATGAACACGGAGACATTGGATTCAATTTGATCGCGAACCATATCCTGCACAATCTCGCGGCAGCTCTGGCCGTCCAAAATGCGCTGACGGAAACGATAAATTCGCTTCCGTTGTTCATCCATCACTTCATCATATTCGAGCAACGATTTACGAATTTCGAAGTTGTATTCTTCACGCTTCTTTTGAGCAGCACCGATACGTCGAGAAACCATCTTGCTCTCAATTGGCACATCGTCCTTGAAACCGCCCATTTCAAGCATTCGCTTAACAACAGGACCGGCGAAGATCCGCATCAAGTCATCGTCCAAACTCAAGAAAAACCGGCTGCTACCGGGGTCACCTTGACGACCACAACGACCGCGAAGCTGCAAGTCAATCCGCCGAGCATCATGCCGCTCGGTACCGATCACGTGCAAGCCGCCCATCTTTTTGACATCGACGCCCATTTCGGACATTCCATGTTCTTCGTCAATCGATTTGACCAACGCATCCCATTCATCCGCGGGAACATCCAAACGAGTCGGATACGTATCTTGCAAACGAGCCCACGCCATCGTCT
>CAZORR010000152.1:0-7368 GCA_964582115.1 uncultured Pirellulaceae bacterium | reverse complement strand
TTTCTTCGACGATCGTTCGGAAACCGTTGCCTCTTTTTTCCGCGCGATCAACAATGCCATTGATTTCTGTTTCGTCAGCAAAGGTTACGTCGCGTCCCATTGCGTAGGCAAATAGGTGTTCGACGAACGAGGTGACGAACTCTCGATGTTTCTTCTTGAGGATGTACTCTTTGATTTCGTTGACGCCGTCAATTTCTGTACCGTCTGGCAAAGTTGAACGGACGTCGATGGGTTGGTTGTCACGAGTCGGGTTAAAGCGTCCAGTTGCATCGAAGGCCTCAAACACGACGCCGAACGGATCGATTTTTTGGTGGCAGCTGCGGCAGGAATCTTTATCGCGGTGCAATTCCAGTTTTTGTTTGAGGGTTAGTTTGTCGAAGCCGGGCGTGTCTGGATCGAGTTCCGGAACGTTGGGCGGTGGTGGCGGTGGAGGATCACCAAGGATTTTTTCTTTTAACCAAACCGCTCGTTTGATGGGATGAGCATCGGTGCCGTCAGAGTGCCCCGTCAAGAATGCGCCTTGCGAAAGCAAGCCGCCTCGGTTGACCGCTGGGTCAACTTTAACCGGCCGGAAATGATTTCCCTTTACGCCCGGAACCGAGTAAAACTCGGCTAAGTTTTGGTTCAGCATCGCAAAGTCAGAATCGATCAGATTGTCGATGCTCAGGTTGTTTTGTAACAGGTGGTCCAGAAAGTGGTACGTTTCTTGCGGCATGTCAGCTTTGACAAAACGGGTAAAGCCGGGGTAACGTTCGATGTTAACTTGAGTGTTGTCGTGACGGTCGATGCGAAGCCAGTCGTAGGCAAACGATCGAATCATTTGTTGTGTGTTGGGCGAATCGACCAGTCGCTGTACTTCGTCTCGGAGCGATTTTTTTAGTGATCCCGCTGCGGCCAATTCGATCAGCTTTTCATCCGGTGGAGAGTTCCAAAGGAAATAGGAAAGCTTGGAGGCGAGTTTGAATTGCTCATCGATCGTTTTGGGTTCGATCAAGTACAAGAACTTGGGTGATGCAAGGATCGCAACCAGTACTTCTTTAACGCTCGCCTCATAAGTCGGGTGGTCGGCTTTGATGGCTTTCCAGAAATTGAAGTAACGATCGAGTTCAGTGTCGTTGAGTTTGTTTCGGAACGCTCGATTGCAAAAACGTTTGAGCACTTCGCGAGTGTAAGCGTCACTGCCGTGTTCAAGTTTGCTGTCGGTCGGGGTAAAGAAAATCCGTTGATGACTCTTTGGCGGCCAGTGCGGGATATACGGCGCTTCGACCTCGATGGACTCCACCAACACAGGCGGACCTGTTTTCTTTCCATCTTTGACGAGATAGTCGTTCCACAAACCAATGACGGTGATATCCCCGAGTTTGTCTTTGTTGGCGACATTGTCAAAGTAAGGTAGCGGGAGGTCTTCGAGGCGTCCGTTGAATTCGATTGTTTGAGTTTTGCCGATGGGGCCTGTGACTTGTTTCGACGAATCGAAGGTTCGATAGTCCATGCCGTCGTCGGTACGCGTACCGGCAAAAACTCGCAACGAGGGAGTCTGTTCCCGGTACTTGTTCTGGTTGGTTTGAATTTCGTCTAGCAGGTCCTGTGCTTGATCAGGACGGGGGGTGATTGTGACTTCTTTAAAACCGACGAAAAATCGACCGCCAACGGACACGAAATGTGTGCCTTTCTCGAGAAACGCCAACGTGATTGGATGCGTGATTTCGGATTCGTTCTTTCGTGACGCGTCGATGTTCAAGCGTTCTTGTTGTTTTGTTTTGTCGACTTTTAGTTGGAACGACGGCATTGATTCTTCGGCCACGTAGGGGTGTACCAAATCAAATTGATACATGCCTGTTTCGGCGACTTCGACTTGGAAGAGTGCTGACGATTTACGTGGTAACTCTTCGGCGATCAACCAAGCGTCATCCATCAGTTTCATGTTGGTGAAGATTTTACAATCCGCCGCTTTTAAGTGGATTGACTTATCGGTTGGAGTGGCTGGAACTTTTTCGCGAAGGCTAATGAATCCAGTTTGGTTGGATTTCCATTTGTCGCTTCGACTCGCTTTGACTCGGACGACAAAATCACCTTCGGTTGGAAAGCTGTTTTCGAACAACAGTTTCATGTTGGGCGAAGGCCCTTGCCAAGACTTCGGTGCGGTTTCAACATGTGGCACGGCAGAAAATAGGACCATGCCGTCTTGAGTAATTCGGTAACGATCGGCCGCAGATCCTCGCATCCCCACGCCCATGGTTTTGGCTCGCTCTGTTTCGATGAAGGTTGGCGCGAGGAGCGTTTCGTTCTCGTCCTTTTTCTTGTCTTGTTTTGGCGTGGTTTGAGGAGCCATCACAATATCCGGTTGACCGGGGTGGTCCATTCGTTCGACTGAAAAGTCGGAACTGCTAATTGCTTTGGATTGAAAACCCCCGACTTCGGTGCCGGTGTCGCGTTTGCGATCGATTGCGGAGCCGAATGTAAATCGGTAGTGAACTGATTCCGGTCGGTCACCCGTAACGATTGCTTTGCTAAGTGCCGTGCGAGCGATTTTTTCGTAGTACTCAAGGTGCAGCGAAGAGGTTTGCAAAACGTCGCCGTTGTTGCTGAAACCCATCTCAGACTTGCTGTCGGCTGGGAGTGATTTGCCAAAATCAACGTTGATGCCAAGTAGGTTTTGGAGCGAGTTGGTGTATTGGCTGCGGGTTAGTCGTCGAACGGATGTTTTGCGGTTTTGCTTTTTCGCGTCGGCGGCTTTTGCTAATGAGCTTGTGATCCAATTGGCAATCTGCTCTCGTTCTTTTTGGCTCGGTTGGTCGGCGTCTTCGGGTGGCATATCGCCGGCGTTGATTACGTCCAGAACCGCATGCCATGCCTCGGCGTCTTCGCCTTGTGAGAGTTTATCGCTGAGCTGGTCCAGTTGGACACCGCCATTGGCGTCGTCTTGATTGTGGCATTCATAACAGTATTTGCTGATAAGCGGCTTTACGCTTACCGAGAGTTCCTTTTCGGCGAGTTGCTGTGCAAAAGAAGAGTTGGCAGCGGCCATCAGCAGTAAAAATGCTGGAATGAGTTTCATCAATGGTCCTAAGTTCTATCCTGTGCAAGTTCTGTCACACTTAATCATCGCTTTGATACATTCCGGGCCGGTGAAATTGATAAATTTCCTCGAATTTCGTGCATTTCAAAGCGTTGCGAGGCAAAAGCGAAGTTCTGATCCAAGTCGAACTAACGTTGAAGACGAGAGTCGATTCGAACTGACGGTTGGTCGGTTTGCTGGAAAAAGTTCTGTCCGACTCTCGTCGGGCGACGCTGCGCTGACGGAAGTTGGGTGGGGCTGGGGTAACGATTCGCTACAGAGGATTCTGAGTTAAATAACTGCCGAACGTTTTCATTGAATTCAGGCAGGACGGAACTATGTGTTTTGGGATTGTCCAGTTTTCCGTCAACTTTGATCGCGAGCGTTCGTTGACTGCCAGCTCGATACAGCTGGCTGATCAGCGGAATATTTATCTTGTTGCGACCGATGACTGTGTAGAAATTAAGATCGATATCCCAGTCCAAGTTCATTTCGCCGTCTCCCAGTAAAGAGATTGCGTCGCCGATGAACTCCATACGCTCAAATACAATTCGTTCGCCGATGACGTTAAAATCAATGTTCCCAGAGTCGAAAGCTGTACGAGTCAATTGTCGGACGTTTAGAAGTTTTAGCAGCGAGATGAAGACTGGCAGCTCATAGATTTCAGCGTCGCGAAGCTGGATGTTGCCAGTGCCACGGTGCGAGTGAGTGCCAGAGGCATCGCCAGTCATTTCGAAGTTCGCAAACGCGTGACCTGAAACGTTGTTTAATTCTGGGGCAATGTGTTGGCAAGTGGTCCCGATGCATCCGTCGGCGATTGATGATTTCACAAAGAACTCATTCTTCCCCGTCGTATTCATGTGTGCGTCCAAACGAACGACGCCTTTGTACATAATCCCAGAAATTGATTCGGCGGGGATTGGTGCGATCGTTTGAATTGAGTTGATGGTCTGCTTGTTTTGTGAAAGCTCTTTAACGAATCGCCCGGCAGTGACGCGTTGGTTGTCGATTCGAAACGGACCGGTGATTTGTGTGATTTGGTTGTCGTAAACCGTCACTGAATCGAGATCAAGATGGCCGTCGCAATCGATGTTTTCTCCATCGTAGATACCGGTTAAACGAATTCCGCCAAAGACATTTTTCAATGGCAAGCCAACCAACATGTTGGCTTGATTGGTGTTGATGCGAACGTCCCATGCCATGCTCGATTCAGGCGGACTGTACGTTGCCGGCACGGAATGACCGGCCTGTTGAATTCGATTGTTTGCCTGAGACTGATTTGCGAACGCGGCTTGGTTGGCATAGCCGCGTTGGAAATTGGGCGTCGGTGAAAACTCGTTATGGATTTTAGCACCGGCGAGTGTGATTTGACCGCTAACGTTTGCGAGGCCTTCAAACCGTAGTTGTGCCAGCGGTGAGACTAACGATTTGGGTACGGCGGCCAAAAGGTCGGCGTCGACTGGCAAGGAGGTAACGAGAAGGTTCTTTAATCGCAGTGACCAGTCGGTGGCGGAGTACCTGCCCTGCCCTTCGCAAGCGAACCGTGTTTTGTGGTGGCGGGCGCTGGCATCAACTAAATTAATTTGCCCTTGGCCGACGATCAATTTTCCAGTCAGGTGATTGATTTTATAGGGGAACCAAATTGGAAAAATCGAAACGTAATTCGAATCCGCTGCATCGGATTCGGGAAGGGTTGCTTCGATCTGCACGTTGACTTCGGGGGCACCGATTGGCAATTTCAGAAAAACGTCTAATTGCTCGACCGACCCGCGAGGCCGAAAGCCGTCCCAGATTTCTTGGATTTCCGGCTGGAGTGCTTGGCGAAGCTGGTCGTCCAGTGGCACATCGTGGCCTTCGAATGCTAAATGCAATCCGTTGGTGGGGTCCCAGTTTCCTTTGCATTTGACTCGGCCGCTATTATTGCTGCCTGTTAGGTTTTGGAATTTGAAGTCCAAGTTGTTCACTAAAATTTGGCCGCTTACATGGTGGATTGGATAAGCGAATTTGGTGTGGTTGACACTGCATTCATCGACTCGAATATCGAACCATTTGTTAATTGGCCCGTTGGGAACGGTTCGTTCAATCACTCCACGGCCCTTGACAAAACCAGTCGGTCGGAAGGAGCGGATTACCCGTGACAAAGTAGGTTGGGCTTCGGTCGATGCGAGTAATTTTTCATCGACGGGGACGTTGCCTGGGACATTCAAGTTAACACGATAACTTGGGCTTCCGATGCCAATGTTGTCCGCGTATCCGCTCATGCTGACGGGTTGGCGATCAATGGCAGAATGAATCGAAAAATCACAGTGCGAGTCGGTTAGTTTTATCTCGCCAGTGCAGTGGTCGAATCGATATGGCATTTTGATAAACGCGAACGACATGTCCGTGATGCGACCGATGATTTTTCGTGATAGGTGATTGCCGTCATGCGAAAGATCAAACGCAATGTTACTTGTTCCGTCAGGCATGAAATCGTTCATGAACTTGTGACCGGATTTAGGTAGCCAAGCCGATAGGCGTGGTCGATCGTTCAATACAAAATTGTTTACCGTGCCGATGCAACGCCATGCCTTCTTGGGGAACATGCCGACTTGGGTGTAGTTCAAGTTGATGCTGGTCGTCTGGTCAATCAATCCCTGTACGTTGTGCACAGCAATGCCATCGTTGTTGACCATGAATGAGGCCGAAAATCCTTGGACGGCAACGGGTAGCCGGGGGTCATCGATCGCGAAGTCGTCGATTCGACCGTTTAGCTCAAAGGTTGGTATTTGGTCGAACTGATCATTTCCGCTGGCCGTCGCGTTAAAACTGATTTTGCCGGCGAGGTTTTGAATTTGTTGGAATTGGGTGGCGATGTTGAGTGGCAACGAGTTGGCGATTTCGTGAGAAATATTTGCTTGCTCGCAAGTAAGTTGAGTGTTCCAGGTTTTGGTTTGTTGGTTGAAGTAGAGACTGATTCCGATATTTGAAACCGTGTCCATGTCAAATGCACCATGAACGTGGAGTAACGGTTGCCCTTGAAACTGGACTGGTGAAACCGTGAAGTTGATGTCGCCAAGGGTGATGGTTGGCAGACTTGGGTCCAAACAAATGATTTCAATTTCGCTGTCTCGTAACAGAACAGGAACGAAGGCGGTCTGGCCCGGTGATAACTGGGATAGTTGGTCGATAAGGGAGGTGAAATCGAAGCGCCCGTCGAGTCCACGAACAACTTGCAGTTTGGCTCGATGGAGTTCAATGGCGTCAGGTTTGAGGGCGCCGGTGGCAAGGTCGGTCAGTGTTGATTGCGAATGGACCTGTAGTTTGGCAATTTGCAGGTTGGAATTGGCTGGCTGTGAACCGTGTTGGCTTGCCGACAGGTGCAAATCGACATCATCCAGTGTGAGGCCTTTCCCATCGGTGAAATGAGCATCACCGATTTGTATGTTTAGACCTAGCGGCGATAATTGTTCTAGGATTTTCGCGTGAACCGCACCGTGGAGTCGGTCGTGTACGGTTTGTTGGAAAATAAACCAAGCGGCGACGCCCAGAACGGCAAGAAACAGCAATAGTTTTAGGACACCGCCCAAACTAAAAAGCCGGCGTTTGTGCACCGGAGTTCGAATTGAGTACCGAAGGGAACTCACGAGGAAGAAGGCCGTTTGGTGCAGAGTGAAAGGGGCGGTATTGAACGGCGAATAGTAGAGGTTTTGTGGTTTTTTCCCTATACGAGTTGGGTTGGCGGGATTTGGCTAAAGTTTGGGCGATTTGGGTATGGCGAAATTTAGTGTTTTGGGAGGAATGCGAAGTGTGGGTGGAAGTTGGTTGCTGGCGTCTTGGCGATAGCATTGATGGAAGGCTGCCGTTTGGGCAGTAAGTGTGAGTGGTTGGAATCGGCTCTACGCGGCGATATCAATGGTTCGGTGAATTGGCCGGTCAGACAGGTGCTTGTGACGTGATGACGGCCCACAACAAAAACCACCAGCTCGGTCCAAGCCTTATTAAGATTCGAAAAGCATCAAAAGTACGATTGAAAAAGGGCAAAGCCACCGACGTGACTTTGCCCTGCTACTATTTAACGTTCCCGTGTTCAGTCCTAATGACCTGAATCGGATTGCCCGAGAATTACCGGTTTGTAACCACCTGTTGCGGCAAAGTAAATAATGATCAGAACAAACGCGACCGCCATGATCAGCGGCAGTACTGCAGCCACTTTCAAACTGCTTTGCGAAGTCGTTTTCAGCTGGTCATCGAGATTCTGTTGTCTGTCCTCAGTCAACAATTTCGCGAACTCACCCGAGTTAACTGAATCGTAGTTAACCCCAAAAAAG
>CAZORR010000151.1:0-7374 GCA_964582115.1 uncultured Pirellulaceae bacterium | reverse complement strand
TTTTATCCGGGCATCACGCCAAACTGGGGTCCATACGTTGCGTTGATCGCGTCAGCGATCGCAACTGTAACACAACTGTTGCCCACCACGCCTGTCGCTACATCCGCTGAAATCACGGGAGAACATTAGCGTCCGCCCTTTAGATAAAAAACGATGCCATTTTCTTTCGTTACTTGCTCTCGTTTGTTTCGCTTTTATTCCAAAATTCGTGGTGGCTGGCATCGTCGGTGGCGTAACAGCTGCTTCAAATAAATCTTGATCGAATTCAATCGAGGAGTTCTTTTTGTCAGACCTCAAGAACCCCAACCTGATCGTCATCAAAGGCGTATTGTTTCTTTTGCTTGGAATGATTGCCGCACTGTCCTTGATTCTTAAGACAAGCAGACTCGATGTCGCCATTCTGTTGCTGATTACAATCTGGGCGTTTTGCAGATTTTATTACTTTGCATTTTATGTAATCGAGCACTATGTTGACGGCGACTACAAATTCGCTGGGCTTTACTCGGCGTTCGTTTATCTGTGCCATCGATATTTAATGCGAAACCAGAACGACCAAGATTAAAGCGATTTAATGACAGACGACCGCAACAAATCATTGCTGCAAAAATCGGCAGGCTGGGTTAAACACACGTTCAAGTGGGTGTCCTTTATCTTGCTGGCCTACGGCGTTGTGATCTTGGTTGGTTTGATTCCGGTAAACAATGACTTCGAACCTTCAACCAATGGCGTTCAGTTGTTTGTTGTTTCCAATGCCGTTCACGCCGATATTATCTTGCCAAAATCAAACCGTACAGTGGACTGGGCAGCGACGTTTGGGGACGCGAATTTCCTAGGCGACATTTCGCAGGAATCCCATGTTGCGTTCGGATGGGGGGACCGTGGGTTCTTTCTAGAAACCCAGACATGGGATGACCTGAAACTATCTACCGTGGCCAATGCGTTGCTACTGCCATCAGATAGCTGCGTGCATGTTTCGTTTGTGCGCCCAGAGTACTATCGCAATGCCACACCCGTTACGGTTTCGCAGCAGCAATATGAACAACTAGTTGAGTTCATCAACGGCACTTTCAAAATGGATGTTGATGGAAAGCACAATCAAATAAATGGCTACGCGTATTCGTCAACCGATGCCTTTTTTGACGCTTGTGGAAGATACCATTTGCTCAACACCTGCAATTCGTGGGCAGGTAGAGCATTAAAACAAGCTGGCGTTCGAGTGCCATGGTTTTCACCTATGCCGAAAACACCGATGTTGTACATTGAAAAAGAAGTTGCCTTCGAGTGAAAAAGTGATGATCGTAAGTCGCGATTATTGCGGCTTTTTGTGTGTAGTTTTATTCCCGCGAATTGTGTTGCCTTACCCATGACGCCTGCAAAACAATCTGAACCTGCCACCCAACATCGCCGCTCACGGTTGACCGGTTTACTCTGGGTGGGGATTGGTTTTTTCATTGGGCATTGTTTGCGTGAAGAACCAGACGATGGACTTTTGGTGGTTGCAACGATTTGTGTTGTCTTGGGGTTAATTGGCTGCGCTATAACATGGAGGCATAAACTGGCAGCGTTCTTTTAAGTCGAGTATGATGGGACTTGGCCGATCTGGCCCCTCTTAGCAAACGGAGTGCTGTCCTGCGGACACTCAGACAGTCGCAATTTGTCATCCAGTTGGTGTTTCTATGATTCCCAAGTTAATTGCCGTACTCGTCATCGCTGCATTGGTCTGGCTGTGCGTGCGTAGCTGGTATCCGATTCGCGTCACGATAGACAGCCAAGGCATAAAAAGCGGTACCAAACTGCCACCACAAATTCATAAACGACTTGCCGAGTTTGCTCAGGATAACTTACTATCGGAAGAACAAATTGAGCTCCGCGGAAAAATCGTCGCTGGGCATATACGGTGGATTGTGCCGAAGTCCTTGAGCCCTCAGCTTGCCCAGCGGCTCAGGAATTACATGCTTGCCGAATGACCATGGCACAGGTTCGTCTTATTAGTCTATTAACATCCTAAGCTGCTTTGCGTTTGGGTGGCTTCGCTTTTTTCTTAGGGCGCTTGGCGGTCAGTGCTTTTTTGGATTCTCTTTTGTTGGCCAATCGACAGACGATCGCGTTGCCTCGTTTTTCAACTTCAACCAAAGCGCCAGTCTTGCGCATCACGTAGGCGATTCGCTGAGCCTGACTGCGGGGAACTTTCATGGCTTTGGCAAGCTCACCGGTATCAAACTTCTTCGGAAGGCCTTTGGGGAGTAGGCCATGGAGGTCTTCTACAGTACGAAAGAAAGCCGCATCGCCCATCTCCAAAATTTGCCGATCCTCTACAATGAAATCGCCTTTCCGACGCCGGCGACGCTTGCCGCTACCCGGATAGCGAATCTCTTCAATCTCGATCATCGGGGTGATCAATGTCAGATTGGGATGAGGAAACACCCGCGTGAAATAGATTAACTCGTCAAACAAATCTAGAATCGTGCCACGTTTAGGGCTCCAGCGAGAGTCGACGACCGAGCCGCCTTTTTTGTTCAGCTTGACCAGCCGTTTGCGTGTTACGAGCGGTTTGACAACATCGACGGTAAATCCCAGCTTGAGCAACCGTTGGATCTTGTCGCGAATCGAGGACAAGCTGCTTCGCTGGATTTCGATCAGCCGATCGCCGCTGACCACGTCAATTCGGTAGCGGTCAAGCTTGACTTCTAATTCTGCGTCAGGATCGCAGAATTCGTCTTTTAGTTGTTTGTGAAGAGTCGTTTCCAAAGCTTTTTCTCGGTTGAGCAAGCTCTTGATTACGGAGATCACCGACTGAGGTCAATCCGAGTTTTCGACAAGTATTCCACCATTGAATCGCGACAACCAAAATTGCCCTGAAACGCACTTATTGAACCTTTTTAGAGGGGATTCGTAGATTACCAAGACGACCTAACCGATGCATTCTTGCTCGCAGAGCCAAGGAAAGCGACCAACCACCCCCCTTTTGGGGGTGTTGGTTCGAGATGGATCCGGTAGATTATGACCAATCGTAAAGGAGACGATTTTCATCGGAAATGATGTTTCTAACGAAAAAAGTAACGTAATGGACACGACACAACTGATCTTTGAAAAGTGAACGCATGAGCCTTCTGGCAATCGTATACCACCTAGTACCCGAAGCACCCATTTTAGCCGCTTATAACCGAGAGGAGTCATTCGACCGAATTTGTCAAACCCCCGGCATTCAATCTGGCAAACCACGTGTGTTGGCCAGTATCGACCAACATTCCGGTGGCACCTATTTAGGGGTGAACCAAAATGGCATGTTTGTTGGAGTGGTTCGTCGCAAAAAGCACGACCTGACTTTGCGGCCGCGTTCGCGTGGAGCATTGGCTCGTGAAATGCTCAAATGCAATTCGGCTCAAGCAGCCGTTGATTTTGCGTTAGAAGAATTACACTCTGGCCAGTTTGGTGGAGCTAACTTTTGCGTGGCCGACCAAGAAGGCGGCTGGGTAATTCAATCCTCCAAAGAAACTGACGTGGTCGAACTTGAGCAGGGATTGTGCGTGATCAGCGATCGCGACCTCAATGACCCGCTTGACGAACGTGCAGCGATGGCTCGCCGTTTACTGACACTTCAAACGCTTGATTCGCCGGTTAAGTTTTTGGCAATCGCTAGTAAAGTTTTGGCCCGAACACCAACCGTGCCTGGTCGCCCAAGCATGGTGGTCAAAGAACAAGGCTACGGCACGGTTAGCTCGGCTTTGATTTCACTTGGTCAAAAGCCTCGTGATGCCATCTACCAGTACTCGAACGGTTCACCAGACCAGTCGAAGTTCGAAGATTACTCACCGGCACTACGCGACATTTTGAGTCGAGGACTACGTGAGGCAAAAGCGAAAGCGGCCGAAGCCCAGACCTAAACGTTGTTTGAAAACGTTTTATCAATCCAAGCCCAAGTAACGTGCAACGTTGCTTGGGCTTTTTTTGTTCTTCATCACTTCGTTGGCCGATAGACCGGATCGCACTTACTTAGCTGAGCAACAACGCTAGGTCATCAGAACTGAGGTTGCGGAGCAATGAGTCGTCGGCGTTGATGACCGATTCGGCGAGCTTCTTTTTTGATGACTGCATCTTAAGAATTTTATCTTCTACTGAATCCTTGCAAGTCATCCGGTAAGCGAACACCTTGTCCTTTTGGCCCATCCGATGAGCACGGTCGATTGCCTGAGCTTCGACTGCTGGATTCCACCACGGGTCCAATAAGTAAACGTATTGAGCGGCGGTGAGGTTCAAACCGGATCCACCTGCCTTCAGGCTGATTAAGAACACTTTCACGTCGTCGTTCTCTTGGAAGTTCTTCACCTTCGCCGCCCGCTTGGTTGTCTTACCATCAAGGTACTCGTAACAAATGCCAGCAGCGTCCAGTTGGTCTTTTAACAACCCCAGCAACGACGTGAATTGCGAGAACACTAACGCCTTACTGCCTCCGCTGACGACCTCTTCGAGTTGCTGTTGCAGCAATTCCAGCTTGGCACCGGGCTTGGCCGCTGGGTCGACCAGTCGTGGATCACAGGCCACCTGTCGCAAACGCAACAACGCCTCTAACACGTGGATCTTGGATTTGCCCAATCCTTCTGTTTCGACTTTCTTCTTCAATTTGACTTGGTAATACTTTTTCAATTCGTCGTATTGCTTACGCTGCGGCTTGGTCATTTCGCAGGTGAGAAGTTGCTCGGTTTTGGCGGGCAGTTCTTTCAATACTTGCGTCTTTGTCCGCCGCAAGAAAAACGGCTTCAATCCCGCCGCCAACGCCTCGATCGCTCGGTTGTCATTTTTGTCATCAGGGCGAATCCGAGTCATCGCTTTGAAGCCAGAAAGGTTCCCCAGCATCCCCGGATTAAGAAACTCAAACAGCGACCACAATTCGCCAAGATGGTTTTCGATCGGCGTTCCGGTCATCGCCAAGCGAAAATCGCTACGCAGCAAACGACTGGCCTTGGCAACCAACGCGGACGAATTTTTGATCGCCTGCGATTCATCCAGAATCGCATAGTCAAACTCAATCTGGCTCAACCGTTGAATATCAATCCGCATTGTCGCGTAGGTGGTCAGCAAAATATCAAAATCGCCAAATTCGTCAGCGATTAACTTCCGATCCGTACCGGTGTAGTTCAGAATTCGCAACTTCGGTGCAAACTTATTCGCTTCCTCGATCCAGTTGAAAATCAAACTCTTGGGAACCACCACGATCGTTGGTTTTCGTTTGGATTGGTTGACGGCCTGGCACCAAGGGTCGACGTCTTTAGCAATCCCTAACGCTTCGACTAAATCGTTGTCGAGGGCCTTCGTAGTAACCGAAGAATCGATTGTTTTTGCTTTAACAATTCTTCGAGTACGTCGCTTTTCTAGCAGGGCCAGCACCTGCACGGTTTTTCCAAGGCCCATGTCGTCGGCAAGGCAACCGCCAAGATTAAATTCTTGCAGAAAGTGCAACCAAGCCAAACCGTCATTTTGATAAGGGCGTAGTTTGCCTTTAAAGCCTACAGGTGTCTTAACCGATTTCACACCATCAAACTGTTGAATCTTCTTGCGGAAGTTTTTAAACCGTTTACCTAACTCGATTCCTGGTTGCGATTCAAGCATCGCGTCCAAGATCATGGCTTGGCTGGGTTGAAAGCGAATGGTGTCGTCGTGAATTTCGCCGAACTGAGCGATCTTGGCATAGCGATCGAGCATGCCTTGCGGGATGTGTCCCAAAGTGCCGTCGTGCAACGTAACGTATTCTTCTTTCCGTTTGAGTGCGGCCAACACTTGCGGCAACGGAATGGTCGCGCCCGAAAACTGAACCTTGGCGTCCAAATTAAACCAATCGTGCTCACCACCAACGGTCGCCGTCACGCCCGTCGCAACTCGCAATGGTTTGCCTTTCCACAGCACCTTCCAGCCAAGCGGCGCCAACGCACTGGCCAGTGGCACAAAGTCATTGGCAGCAATCCGAAAACTAGCATCGGCCGTATCTTCAGCAGGTTCGACTGGAATGCCAGTATCTAACAACTGTTGCAACCGATCTTGTTCTTGCGTCAGCGAACGAACCGTCAGCGACTTCTTGCCGCCGTCGAACCGAGCTTGCTCGTGGGTTCCCCAAGAAAACGTTTCTTTGCCATACTCAAAAAACACCCGAGCCCAAACGTACTTCGAACGCATGCCTTGGTGAAACTCGACACCCACGACTGGATCAATGGCTGCTTTTTCGATCCCCCATGACTCTGGCAGCGGCAACTGATCGGCGTTGGGAATCCGGTCGAGCAATTCAACGAATTTCGCTCGATCTTTTTTCAGGATAACCAGTTCGTCTTGCAGCACGCAATCCAATAGCGGCAGCAATTCGGGGTTGTCGATTTTGAACAGCCGATCGACGGCCACACAAACCCCGCTGTCGCTTCTTACAATTTGATCATTGGGAATTGTTGACTCGTCATTGCTGACTTCGACCAAGACCTTCGTTCTCGTTTTTAGTTTTTCGTCGTATTTTAAGCGCAACGAATATGGACGATCGACATCGATCGTAACCGGTTGCCAAGCTTCAAAGCTATCGTTGGGATCGAGCGACCAGAACGTTTGTTTCGTTTGGGCCAACAATTTCCAGACATCTGCCGACCATTCAGCACTCACATCGAACGACTCGTACTTGTCTGGCATCTGGTAAGAATAACGACCATAGCCACTCACGGCGACCGATGGTGCTTCGTATCCGGTCAACGCTCGCAACAATTGTCGTGACTGGGCGGGCGCCGATTCAATGTCGCTCTTTTCAAATTTAAAACGTTGAGGAACCCCGAAATCGCCGTTGAGCTTTTGTTTTTGCCTAAACACCAACAGCTTGATGCAATCGCGATCCTCAGAAACATCAAACACGAACGCCAGTCGTTCCTGCTGGCTCTTTCCGTCACCAAACAAAAAATCGCGATGCACTGGCTGAGTCGCCACTGCTGCTGAATATTGGTTGACCCGTGCAAGCAACTGCCCGAGACGATCTTTGGCAACGTTTCCGCCGGACAAAAACTTAGCCCAGCGAGCATCTTGGGTTGCCAAGAAATCGCACTCTAAAATGACTGCCCAGACGTGCTTGCAATTATAGCCTTTGGCGAAGTGTGGGCACGTGCATTCAAAGTCGGTGATGGTCGTCACACCGGCTTTCATCGAGTAATACAACTCGACATCGTACGCTCGACTCCCATAAACGACCCCAGCGACTCGATTGGAGTGGATTCTTAAATCCGAAACACAATCGTCGTGAAAGCAGTACTTTTCCCCTTTTCGCTGTTCGGCATGTCCAAATCGAGAAGCAAGTCTAGTTTTTAGAGGCAGAGACGATTCCATTCTTAGACCATATCCGTGTCTTCGGTAATT
>CAZORR010000150.1:0-7404 GCA_964582115.1 uncultured Pirellulaceae bacterium | reverse complement strand
CCGTACTACGAAGTTTTATTGAGCCATAACCAAGTGACAATCAATCTCCCACTAAGGTTCGCTGATGAAAGCGAACCAGTCGTGATGAATCCACTGCATTTGGCTACAACATCATTGTATCCTTGAGGCCCGATTGAGGCTACCGCTTTTGCTGACTTATCTTTGGTTGATAGATGCACTTGCTCGCGCGACGAGCCTGTATTTCGCGCCAATAGATACTCGACGAATCAACGAGTCAGCCGCTATCCTCCAGAAAGAAACACTTTAATCGGTTTTCATCTGAAAAAACACTTTCCGCAAGCATGCTTCGTGTTAAAGTCACACTAAGTGAAGACTCAATCTTTAAAGGCAGAGAAACTTTTTGGGCTTTTTGAAACATGAACCAACCCACTACAGGGCTTTACTCGACATCGCTGTGCTTGCTAACGGATTTGTACCAACTGACCATGGCCTATGGGTACTGGAAGTCACAGCGCACTGAACAAAACGCTGTTTTCCATTTGTTCTTTCGCAAGAATCCGTTTCAAGGCGGCTATGTGGTATCCGCAGGATTGGCGTTAGTGCTGGACTACTTGAAGAGCTTTCGTTTTGCAGACGACGACATCGAATACTTGCGAACACTGACTGGTAGTGACGGCAAGCTATTGTTCGAAGAGGAGTTCTTGAATTACTTAAGTGACCTTGAGTTATCGGTCGAAGTCGATGCGATGCCCGAAGGGACGGTTGCGTTTCCACATCAGCCGTTGCTTCGAGTCAAGGGTCCGATCTTAGAATGCCAGTTGCTCGAAACCGCATTGCTGAACATTATTAATTTTCAGTCGTTAATCGCGACCAAAGCGGCTCGTACCGCACTGGCTGCTGGCAACGATGAAGTATTGGAGTTTGGTTTACGCCGAGCCCAAGGTATTGATGGCGGTGTTTCGGCCAGTCGAGCGGCGTACATCGGTGGTTGCGCGGCGACTTCGAATGTGCTGGCAGGGAAGGTTTACGGTATTCCGGTCCGGGGAACCCATGCCCACAGCTGGATCATGTCGTTCGATGATGAGATGGCGGCGATGGAAAGTTATGCCGACGCGATGCCTAACAATTGCGTGTTTTTGGTCGATACGTATGACACGATCGAAGGCGTTAAAAAAGCGATTGCCGTTGGACAAAAATTGCGAAAGCGAGGCCATCAGATGGTCGGCATTCGTTTGGACTCCGGTGACTTGGCCTACCTAAGTCTTGAAGCGAGACGGTTACTGGACGCGGCGGATTTCTATGACGCGGTGATCGTGGCGAGCAATGATCTGGACGAGCATCTGATTGAAAGCCTGCGTTATCAAGGTGCAAAGATTACTGTCTGGGGCGTGGGTACTCGGCTGGCGACTGCTTATGACCAACCGGCTTTAGGGGGTGTCTATAAGTTAGCCGCTATCGAAGGGCCCGATGGTAATTGGATCCCTAAAGTCAAACTGTCGGAGCAGTGGATAAAAACATCGACGCCTGGGATCCAGCAAGTTCGGCGGTTTAATAATGAAGGCGGCGCGATTGCGGACATGGTTTTCGATGAAACGCTCGGCCCTTCGAACTACATGATCGATCCTTTAGATGTGACTCGTCGTCGTGAGATAGATAGCAAAACGACGTATGAAGATTTGTTGGTGCCTGTTTTTAAAGCTGGCCAAATTGTGTCGGCAATAGAATCGCTGGATCAAATTCGTGAGCGAGTTAAGACACAGCTAGGCCTATTCCACGATGGTATTCGAAGGCTGGCGAATCCTCACCGTTACCCCGTTGGCTTGGAAGCCGGGCTGCACAAGCTCAAGTCGGAATTGGTGCTGGCCGCTCGTGGGCAATCCGGTGACGATCTAAAGCTTGGTTAGTCTACGACCTAGGTTTGCCCGCCGAAGAAACCGTGGGTTATCGCCCTGCGGCTCGTGTCACCAACTCTGATTTTAGTTATCACGAACGTGGGAAACGACATTTTCACATCTGGAAACGACAAGGCAATGGCATGACTTTTGAATATGAATATGCTCGGCCAGCTTTAGCAGTCGACTGTGCCGTTTTTGGGCTCGACGAAAGCCTCAAGGTGTTACTGATCGAGCGCGGATTGGATCCATTCAAAGGCGAATGGGCGCTGCCAGGCGGTTTCGTTGAAATGGACGAATCGCTTGATGAAGCTGCTCGGCGAGAACTGGAAGAAGAAACGAGTTTGCACGACGTGTTTCTAGAGCAGTTATACACGTTCAGTGCCACTGACCGTGACCCGCGGGACCGAGTGGTGTCAGTTGGGTACTTTGGCTTGGTTCGACTTTCGGATCATCGATTACATGCTGCCACCGATGCCAATGATGCGCGCTGGTTTGATGTGCAGCAGCTTCCGAAATTGGCGTTCGATCACGCGAAAATTTTGAAGATGGCTAAGGAACGCTTGCAGAGCAAGGTCCGGTACCAACCGGTTGGTTTTGAGTTGTTACCTAAAAAGTTTACGCTGCGACAGCTTCAGCAGTTGTACGAAGTCGTGCTAGAACGCAAGCTAGACAAACGAAATTTTCGGAAGAAGATTCTCGCGATGGACGTTTTGAAGGAGCTGGAAGAAATCGAATCCGGCGTGGCTCATCGAGCGGCGAGGCTCTACCGTTTTGACAAAACAAACTACCGAAAATTGACTCGCCAAGGTTTCAATTTCGAGATATAGCGTTCGGTTTTGCTTTGACTGGTAGAAAGTAAACACTAGTTCGCCCAAATTGCAGCTTCCCCGCAGACTCGTGATTGACTCGAGTCGTTGGGGCGGGCGTCTTTAAACGTAGCGGTTACTATTCGACAAGAGATATGCCTAGCGAACTTAGAATTTGACTGAACGCTTGGTCCAATCCAATTTGATCGTCAGCGTTCGATGCTACTCCACCACCTGCCATTGCAATAGCTTCCAGTTGTGTGCGACCTTCCTCACGCCCAGCAAAGTAGATCGTGTGAATCGTGACGCCAGTTTGTGAGAGTAAAGATGCTGCATTAGTTGGTGAGCCTGTGGTGGCAGCGCCATCGGATAGCAAAATACAAATTTTAGTTGTGTTTTCAGAGCTTCCGTTATGGAAAACCGATTGGGTTAGCTGCAGCGCTTCTTTGGTTGGTGTGTCGAACGCTAGGACGTTGTCCGAAATGAACTGCAATGACGTATTAATTGCGCCCTGCGCAGGACCAATAAAATCGAAAGGATTTTGAACTCTCGTCATTTCCTTGTCCCAAGGTGTATCAACTCTTACTCGCCTTCCACCACCAAATGTGACGAGCGAGACTCGTAGCGAAGGCGTTTGCGTTGCAGCTTGGGCTGTGAATTTGTTTACCGAATCAACCAACGCCAGCCAACGGGAACCTGGATGTGGTGGTACGTCTGGCGATGGCGCAATGGTTGTAATGGACTCGCCAGTAAGTGGAAAAGCCATGGATCTGGAAATGTCGATACACAGGACAATATCAATGGGATTAAAGGAAGTGGTTGAGCGTGGGGACGTATTGAAACTGTTAACCCCAAACAAAGGTGCTAAAAACAAACCAAATCCGTCTGTTTTTAAATTCGGCAGATCAAGCTCTACCGAGTCCGCAAAATTATTATTAGTAGTGAAAGTGCCATCAGCATGTTGTACACCAAATACGAATTCTTTTGGATCAATGTCTATTGTAGATCGGCCGATGACGTTATTTTCAAAAAGTGTTTCACCGACCGCTTGCGCTCGTGCTACCCGTACAGCATACGAATCTTTACTATTATCATTAACAAATGCCGTTAAGGCACCGCGAGTTGAGATGTCGGATGCGAGTTGTGCCTCGGAATGGATGGATGACATCCAAGCGACATCCACAAGCAAAGCAGCGAAGAACAGCATGATCACCAACGATACAGCTGTTAATACAATAATGGAGCCCTGTCGCGGTTGACGCGTGGCGATTGTACGGACTGGTCGTCGTAAAGAAGAGTTCACTGGTTAACTCCGGATATCAAGTTGGTAGGTTTCTTAGTCGTGACGTTGTTGCGTCAGTTCTAGTGGGGGTAGTTGTAGCGGTAATGAGGACTGTCATTGGGGTCGAGGCACTGACAGCGACTAAATTCAAGCTATTGCAAGAACCCTAGCTCACAGAGAAACCCTAGGCAGGAAAATTATTTCCATTGACGAAAATTCGACGATTCCCAAGCAAATATAAACAACGAAGCGGTGCTCTACGCATAACAATCAACAGGTAACTGTATATGCGATTAAATTGGCAAATCAATGCTCAAGTTCTCGGCATCGGGCGCGGCATATGGCCAGACTAGGCTTTGAGGCCAGATCGTGACATTCAATCGGGCAGATCCGTCGCGTCAGCTGAACTGCTTCTAGTGTCAGCGATAGCAGGGTTCACTTCGGAACGATAAGCCCAAAGACATTACTACGAACATACCACGTAAAAGATGCCAACCTCTGCCAGAATTCGCTGCGAATTGAATACGGAGATACTGTATTTACTGTTAAGCAAATACAGTCCGTGGTGTGTAAATCGTCGATGGCTTTAACAGTGCGGAATGTTACTTTTTCTTCTTGGTACCGTCGTTTTTCAGGATCGGCAGGCCTGATTTGGTTTCAGAAACCACTTTGCCTGCGGGGACTTCTGAAAGAGCGGTTCCTTTAGGGTTGTTGGGATCTTTCGCAAAATAGTAAATTGTTTGAACTCTGTCCGAATTTTTCAACGGGACGTCTTTACTAAATAGGTAGTAGGTTTTGCCAGACTTTTGGCTCACGTGCGAATAACCTACTTGCTGCTGGTTCGTGCCGAGAGCTTTTTTGATCACCGCCATGAACTGTTTGCTGTCGGGTTTAACTTTCGATCCGAAACGGGCGACGGGTTTGCCGGTTCGGTCGAGGATGTACTTTTCGAAGTTCCATTTCACGTCGCCTTTACCACGCGGTTTGACGTCAATCGAATTCAAGTGCTTGTAAAGCTCACACTGATTTGAACCGTTGACATCGACCTTGCTCAACATGTCGAATTCGACGTCGTATTTCTTTTTGCAGAACGCTAGAATTTCGTCATCGCTGCCTGGCTCTTGCCCGCGAAACTGGTTGCATGGAATACCAATGACAGCGACACCTTTGTCGGCGTACTTGCTGTGGAGTTCTTGAAGTTGTTTGTACTGATCTGTGAAACCGCACTTACTGGCTACGTTGACCAAGACCACCACCTTGCCAGCGTACTTGGAAAGCTTGACTTGATCGCCCGTGATCGACTTCATCGTAAAGTCCAAGGCGGCGATTGTCGGCGTACTGGATTCCTGGGCAACGACTGCCCGTTGACTGCTTGCAAGGAAGCCAAGCGAAAACACGACGACTAAAACAAAAAGTGAAACTGGTTTAATAGGCATGTTCGTTCGCCGTTGAATGAGTGAGAGAGAAACAGTCAGGATTGCGATCGGTTGTATTTTGCCGTCGAATGTATTGAAAACGATTGCTGCTGGAATCATTCGCTAGTCAGCTGGTTTGGTCAACTAGGTAGGGCTTAACCGCAGCGGCAAATTCAGATGGCATCTCAATCGACTTTGGTTTTTTGCCATGTTCGATCTCACAATAAGCGTCTGTTATGGTCCCATCGGCGACGGGTGTGCCTTCATGGAAGATTTCGAACGCGTAAGTGATACTCTTAGCTCCTAGCCGAGTGACCGACAATTCGATATCAATGATCTGTTCGAATTGAATCGCACTACGGAAGTTGCAACTGGCGGCCACACGAGGCCAACTGCAACGCTTGCCATCGATTTCGCTAAATAGTGGTTGGCCGATCTCGCGAAGGAATTCGTGCTCGGTTTGTTCCATGTAGATGAAGAAATTCGAAAAGTGAACAATCCCGGCAGTATCGGTGTCACGGAATTCCACTCTGCGGCTAGTTTTGAATTTCATCCAAGGCTCTTTTTGCTGTGAAAGCTTGCGCGTAAAAAAACCTGCTCGGAAGCAGGTAAAGTCGTACCGTCTGGCACAATCGACGGATTTCGATTGTCGTATACCAACAACCACCGCGATTAAGTTAGTCGCCTTTGTATGGCAATAGCGCCATAAAGCGAGCTCGCTTGATTGATTCCGTCAGTGCGTGCTGACTGATCGCATGGCATCCGCTTTTGCGGCGACCAACGATTTTGCTGTGACGATTGGTTTGCTGCTTTAGCAATTCCACGTCTTTATAGTCCACGTACATCGGACGTGGTCGCTCACCATCCACATACAGAGGGTCTCTGCGTGGAGTACGGGTTTTTGTTTTGGCTTTACGCCGGTTGTTTTTTTTACGAAATTTGGCCAATGTTCTCAAAGCCTCTGTCTGGATTCCAACAAAATTGGACGAGGATGCTACCAACCTCGTCCTTAGTCACGCTATTATGCAAATCGGCTGTTTTTCCGCAAGTCGTTAATTTTACAGGTACTTTTAAAAGTTCAAAAACCTAGTTTTTCTAAAGCAAAATGATAGTATTGCTGGCCCGAGCTCGAAAAATCACTTCTGAAACCTCTTCTAGGACCAGGAATCACAGCGGATGTATCTCTTTAAACTTATGCAAACCTACGTTTTGCTGGTATTTTTGACCGTCTTGCTCCAAACCGGACTGGCAGGTTCGGTCCAAGCTCAAAAAGCCAAAAAAGACAATGCGTCCCCACCGCCGCAGACGAAGTGGATTCAATTGTTCAATGGTAAAGACCTAACCGGCTGGACCGCAAAAATCCGCGGGCATGAACTGGGCGACAATTACGCGGACACGTTCCGGGTTGTCGATGGGAAATTGGTGGTTAGCTATGACAAATACACCGAAGCTGACTTCATGTCGGTTACCGATCCCAAGAAGCCAGCGTTCAACAAGTTTGGACACCTGTTCTACAAGGACACGTTTTCGCACTACGTTCTGCGAGTTGAATATCGGTTTGTGGGCGAGCAAGCTACCAACGGCCCCAATTGGGCGATTCGAAACAATGGCCTGATGATTCATGGCCAAGATCCCGCGCTGATGAAAAAGAATCAAATGTTCCCTGCCTCGATCGAGGTTCAGTTACTGGGCGGCAGAGGCCCAGAAGGAAAGCCAAAAACGACCATGAATTTGTGTACGCCGGGCACCAACGTGGTGATCGACGGCAAGTTATTCAAGCCGCACTGCACAGGTAGCTCGGCCGCCATCTACGAAGGCGATCAATGGGTAACGGCTGAAGTGGAGGTTCTCGGTAGCAAGGTCGTGCGACACCGAGTCGAAGGTAAGACCGTTTTGGAGTATACCCAGCCACAACTGGATCCAAAAGATAATAAGGCGTTCCCGATGGCTGAGCTTATCAAAAACGGAAAGCTGTTGCTGGAAGAAGGCACAATTTCCATTCAGTCGGAAAGCCATCCTACCGAGTTCCGCAAAATTGAATTACG
>CAZORR010000149.1:0-7433 GCA_964582115.1 uncultured Pirellulaceae bacterium | reverse complement strand
CCTTGAGCGGCCAACACTCCAACGCGGAAAAGGTTTTTGAGCGATTGATCAACGATCCAAGTCTTGCTGAAAACCCTAACCGTTCGGATTGGATTTTGGCCAATGCACGATCCAAGTTTGCGCAAGAAAATTTTGACGGTGTGATCACCAAGCTCAAGGCTACGATTGAATCCATCGAGGACCCCGCTAAAGTGGCGAGTGCTTTGTACCTATTGGGGGCCAGCCACTATCAGTTGCAGCAGTACGATTTGGCAACCACGCAGTTAACCGCTTCGATTGCGGCGATGATGAAGATCAACGATCAATCCAGTTTACGAAACGACGCTCAGGCATACTTGGGGCTCAGCCTGCTAAAACAAGACCGGTACGAACTGGCCAAACAAACCATCGATCGTCTGGCCATCGATGCACCTAAGTCGCCATTGTTAAATCAAGCCTACGTGCAACTGGGCTATAATCGCTATCAAGCCGACCAGCAGACCGACGCGATTGCATTGTTCCAGAAAGTGATCGATGCGGAACAAGCCAAACCAGCCGAAAAAGCCAACGCGATTCACGGTGCCGCTTGGGCTCATTTGAAATCGCAAAACTTAGACCTCGCGCAGTCGCTTTTCAAACAGGTCATCAAAACGTATCCTGAATCGGAACTTATCCCGTCTGCCAGAACGGGGCTCGCCAATGCTCAGCAACTCGCCGGCGTTACGCCTGTGCCCGAAACCCCACCAGTTGATCCCGATAGTCGGTTGGCGGCCGAGGCCAAGTTTGATCTCGGCAAACTCGCTTACGACCAGCGACGATACGACGACGCCATCAAAGCCTTCATGACTTGCATCGCCGACCAAGACAATCTTAGCCCGGCCATCCGAGAAAAATCGGCCTACAAATTGGCGTGGGCCTACTACAAGCAAAACAAATTTGCTCAAGCTCACACTGCTTTTACGCGGCAGACACAGTTGTTTCCTGATGGACCGTTGTTGGCTGATGGCAAGTTTATGGTTGCCGAATCATTGTTTCGAAACCAACATTTTGGTCCAGCCTTCGTCGCGTACAAAGCCGCCAAGCCGATTCTAGATCGCTCGACCACCAGCGATGCAAACTTAAAATGGTTAACGATTTTGCACGGAGCACAATCGGCAATCAAACAAGGGGACTATCAAGCCACGATTGATTGGACGCAAGGGATTGCGATATCGGCTGCCGATGAATCGCTCAAGCAAGATGTGTTTCTTGAAATCGGCAAAGCGTACCGCGGTTTGCAAGATGCCACCAACGCGGCCAAGTACTGGTATCTGGCCATGCCCAGCCTTTCCAAAACCGGCGCGGAAGCGACGTGCTTGGTGGGACATCAGTTGCTAGAAAACAAACGCTATGATGATGCCGAACGAGAGTTTAAAAAAGTGTTCTTCGGTTTTGGCGGTAAAGAAGCCAAGCCGTCCATTCGCCCTTGGCAAGCTTACGCGAGATACGAAGCCGCACGGAGCAATTTTCTTCGCTCTCAGGCAACCGCCGATTCGCAAATCAAACAGGCCTATCGAAAAATTGCGATCAAACATTTTCAAGCGTTGGTTGATGACTATCCTGATGACAGGCTGGCGCCGAAGGCGCAGCGTGAGTTGGAATCGCTTCGTTTGTAATGCCACTATCGGTGGAGTTCGAATTCAGATGGGTATCTCGGCGATCTAAGAGTAAAAAACAGAAGTCCGAGGAATACAGGCAGACCTTCAAAAGCGGTTGGAATTGAGTAAAATTCCGTTTTCGCTGGACAGTAAAAGAACATCATCGTCGATGGTTTTGAAGTGTCCGAAACACGTTAGTGGTTCGTCCAACGGATTAACTCCGCTTTGATGGACTTCGATCACTTACTTGCTGGAGCAAACATGCCTGCTGAAATCTTGGATGGCAAAGCCATTGCCAAACAAATTCAAGCCGAAACCAAACAGAAGGTCGCTGACTTCGTTGCCGCTGGTGGTCCGCAACCGAAACTGGCTGCCGTGTTGGTTGGTGAAGATCCAGCAAGTCAGGTATACGTTCGCAATAAAGAACGAGCTTGCAAACGCGTTGGGATCGCGAGCGAACTTGTGCGGATGCCAGCCGATAGTTCGACGGAAACGTTGTTGGAAAAAGTTCGACAGCTAAACAACGATGCGGCGGTTAGTGGAATTTTGGTGCAGTTGCCGCTGCCGGACCAAATTGATGCGAGGTTGGTTTTGGACACCATCGATCCGAATAAGGATGTCGACGCATTTCATCCGCACAATGTCGGTTTGATTTCGCAGGGCCGTCATCGCTTCTTGCCGTGTACACCACACGGTATTGTTCAGATGCTCAAACGCTACGGCATTCAAGCCACCGGTAAAAATGTCTGTGTGATCGGCCGTAGTGATATCGTAGGTAAGCCGATGGCGATGATGCTGTCGGGTTATGGAATTGGATTGGGGGCAGAGTTTGCCAATGCGACGGTCACACTGTGCCATAGCCGCACCGCAGATCTGGCTGCAACGGTCGCCCAGGCAGATATCGTTGTGGCCGCAATCGGTCGGCCAAAATTCGTTACGGCTGACATGCTCAAGCCGGGGGCGGTGGTGGTCGACGTTGGGATTAATCGAACCGACGATGGATTGGTCGGCGATGTTGATTTCGATGCCGCAATGGAAGTCGCCAGCTATGTGACTCCGGTCCCAGGAGGCGTTGGGCCGCTGACAGTAACGATGTTGCTGGAGAATACGTTGGCTGCTGCGGTGCAAAAAAACGCCAATTAAATTGCCGTGTTAGTGTTCTGCTTTACAACCGCTCTAACCGCGAATTGATTTGTCCGGCGACAACTGAATTTACTTGGTGTAAACTGTCGCAAGATATTGCACCTCTATTCTTGAGACTCTGAATTCACTTGTCTCCAGTCTCCCTCCCAATTTTGACACTCAAAATACTAACTAAACCCACCATGCCTACGCCTTCTGTAACAAAACTCGGTGATACGACGCTAGAAGTTCCCAAGGTAATTTTTGGTACCAGTTCGCTTGGAAACTTGTATCAAGTCGTGCCCTACGAAACCAAATTCGAAATTATTTCGGAGTGGATCAAACAAGCTCCTGGTATCGTGGCGGCCGATTCGGCGGGCAAGTACGGGGCAGGCTTGGCCTTGGAAGTCATGGGCAAGGCATTGACCGAGTTAAAGATCGATCCAAAGAATATTGTGATCAGTAACAAGCTCGGTTGGCGACGGGCGCCGTTGGAAACCGAAGAGCCGACCTTTGAACCGGGGGCTTGGTTTGGATTGGAGCACGATGCGATTCAAGATATCAGCTACGACGGAATCTTGCGTTGTTACGAAGAGGGCTGCGAACTACTAGGCGATTACAAACCACAGATGGTTTCGGTTCATGATCCAGACGAGTACTTGGCCGCGGCGACCGATGATGTTGATCGAGAAAAACGTTTGGATGATATCAGTGGAGCCTATCAAGCTTTGGCCGACCTTCGCGAAAAAGGGCTCGTGTCAGCGATTGGTGTAGGGTCCAAAGATTGGCGAGTTTCGCAAGAGCTTTCCAAACGTTGTAAGTTGGATTGGGTGATGTTGGCGACTAGCTTGACCTTGTATACACATGACCCTGAATTGCTGGCTTTCGTCAGTGCCATGAAAGAACAAAACGTCGGTGTGATCAATAGCGCTGTCTTTAATGGAGGTTTTTTGGTGGGCGGTGGTTTCTTTGACTACCGTGAAATCACTGGTGACAGTCCGGGAGATAAAGAATTATTGGCGTGGCGAGAAAAGTTCAATACGATTTGTGAGCAGCACGGTGTCAAACAAGCCGAAGCATGCGTCGCATTCGGCATGTCGGCTCCCGGCGTGGTGGCAACGGCTCTCAGCAGTAGCCGTCCAGCGCGAGTGAAAACCAACGTGTCGTTGTGCAACGCAATGCCACCAGCTGAATTTTGGTCGGATATGAAAGCAGCTGGTTTGCTGAGATCCGACTACACCCACGTATAAGTTGATTTTGACTGGAATTGGTTGTCGCGGTTATTGGGTGTCGCTAAAGTGGCTACATAGCGAGATTTTGATGAAGGCACTTTTAAAAGTTGTTTTTTCTGGGAAGAAACACTGTGATTGGTGCAGATTTGTAAATTTTTTGGGTCTGGCTCGAAAATATGGACTCAAATGCATAGAATCTCGCAGTTGGAGAAGTTGTTCTCCAGTTTTATTACTCGGAGTTCCTCTCCAAACCCTTCCTAAGGTACTAAAAAATGGACGCAATTAAACTTCTCGGTAGCCTCATGGGCAACCAATCACTCGCATCTGGGCTCGGTTCACAACTGCTCGGCGGTCTACTTGGTGGTGGACAACAGCAGCAAGCACCTGCAAGCAGCGGTTTAGCTGGCATTTTGGGTGGCATGCTCGGCGGTGGTGGTCAACAGCAGCAGTCCGCTGGTAGCGGAATTTTAGGTAGTGTTCTTGGTAGCGTCATGGGCGGTGGCGGAGCTGGCGGCGCGGCCAGCGGAATCGCAGGGCTCGTTGGCGGTATGCTCGGCGGCGGTGGCGATGCTCAGGAAGCACCTGCTCCTCAGCAAGCTGAACTTCAACAAGCAAATGATCAAGCCGTCTTGATGATTCGCGCGATGGTTAACGCCGCTAAGTCGGACGGTCGAGTCGACGAAGCTGAGCAGCAAAATATCATCAGCAAATTGGGTAGCGATGTTTCAGAAGCTGAAATCAACTTCTTGAAGCAAGAATTCGCCGCTCCTTTGGACGTTGCTAGTTTTGCTCGATCAGTTCCTAATGGACTTGAGCAACAGATCTACGCTTTGTCGTTGACATCGATCGACTTGGACACGCAAAACGAAGCTCAGTACTTGGGTCAGCTTGCTCAAGGTTTGAATATTGATGCTAACCTGTGCAACCAAATTCATGATCAAGTGGGTGCGCCCAAGATCTTTGGTTAATCGCTGTAAACGAATGTTGCTGCAAATCGCAGCAGAAAAAACTAAAAGCACGGTCGATATCGACCGTGCTTTTTTTTGTGAGAAAGACCTTCGCCGGAAAAGTGGCGACAGTGCCTCGGGCGCCTCGGCCCCGTCTAAATTACTTTTACAGCTTCACCCAGCGATGCGTCTATCCAGCAGGCTGGTTTGCGCTCATCGGCGCGGGCGATGCAACAACACTCGCCAAGCCACGTAGAGTGGGCTTGCAGGCTTCTCGTTGCATCGGCAGCATCAACGTAAAACAAGTACCTTTGCCGACAGAACTGTCCACACGGATCTTGCCACCATGAGCATCGATGATGCTTTTGCAAGTCGACAATCCGACGCCGGTACCGCCCTTGCCTGTTTCGTCAGGACCAGCCTTGGTGGAATAGAATGGCTCGAAGATTCGTCGCAGTTTGGCTTGCTCGATACCTGGTCCAAAATCCCGAATGCTCAAATCAATCGTCTTCGCTTCGGCGTTTTTCTTAAGCTTAACAATCAATCGACCGCCGTCTTTCATTGCTTGGCGAGCATTAATCATCAAGTTCATTAGTACTTGTTGAAGCTGGTTGCCGATGACCGGGACTTCGGGCAAATCCGCTTCATAGTCGAACTCGACCGCGATACGGTACTTTTGCATCTCACGCTCGAGCAGTACCATCGATTCATCGATTAGCTTTTCCAGATTTGCCATCTCAAACTGATCGCCGCGATTTCGAGCCATGCCCAAAACCGCGTTCGTGATTTTCGAAGCGCGTTGGCCAGCTTTATCGATTTTGGCAAATGCTTTGTCGCGGGTTTCTTTGTCTTCGTAACGCATTCCCATTCGAGCGTAATTGACGATGGTCATCAGAACGTTGTTGAATTCGTGAGTCGTGGTGCTGACGAGTTCCCCTAGCGCGGTCATTCGTTGCATTTCGCTCAATCGCTTTTTCAAAGCTTCGTTTTCTTGCTGCAGGCGAAGTATCTCAGGCGATTGGGAGTTACTCACGGGGTTATCCTTACTGCTGCGGTGAAGAGGGCGATTGGAGGTTGCAAAGTACTCCTACGAGAAATTATCGACCGATTCGGAGACCCTCTAAAATGGTTATCTCAATATCCGACGTTATCGTATTATTCGCGGCAGGCTCGGCGTAAAACAAAGGAATCTTTGGGATTCCACACGATTTTCAAACGCCTCTGGCAGCGTAAGCTGAATCGGTTAAATCCGCTATCGTCCGTGCCATTTGCCAAGCTTTCCTATCTTGTTTGCTCGCCGGTGCGATTTTGGCGGATGACGACAATCTCTAGCTGGCGAAAAAATCAGCTCGAATACAAGCTCGTAGTGCAAGTAATTACATTTTTAAAGCAGGTGATGAATGCACTGGTTAGCGTGTCGAGCTTGTATTTTGGCTTGTCGTTTTTGCGACAGCGCTTAATCGCGGTACCAGCATCGTAAAAACTGGTGCCAGCGACTGGGGGTTTCGCCACTGGTTCCGATCGACGCATCGCTGGAGCCCTCTTCCCAGCGACTCCAGATGTTTGGCAGCACGACAGTCTCCATGCAGATTAATTGAATCTCTTCGGTAGCCAGCCAGTCATTAGCGGCGATCACCGCCGCGTCAAAGGACTCGTGAACGCCAGGGGTTAAAAAACCGGGCGCTTCGATTTGCTTGGGAACAAAGTCGCGGTACTTAAGCATAACACTGTGTCGGAATTAAAGGGTTGGGGGATAATAAACTCAGCCGTTGAGATGGCTGTCGTCGACTACTTACTGGCCAATCGCAGTCGCAGCAAAAAATCATTCACTGCTTGTTCGTCACGATGTTCCGGTAGCGAAGACGCCTCGAAGGCCGCTTCCATTTTAGCCTCCAAATCGATCAATTGTTGGCGATGATAATCCCAATCCAAATTAGGCAATGCGATTTTCTCTTCCACCTTTTGAGCGATCAAGTCAGGAATGAAATCCAAACTGTGGTCCGCGTACAGCTTTCGGATATCCGTTTCTACTTGGCCATGGTTCATCAAATGGATTCCCGTCAGTAGTACACGATAAGCATACAACAGTGACTTGGCTTTCTTCTGAGGTTCATTGTCCAGCATCTTCAGCTTGGTATTGAAGAAGCCGCGATAGTGATGGTAGTGAAAACGCGTGATGCACCTGCTTGCGATTGGGCGTAGTTCTGCCAAAAACGATTCGCCCGAAATGACCAGTGGCGAAAAAATTTGTTCCAGCACATAGCCGTTGTTCTTCACCAGCAAGTTGAAGTACTTGCCGATATCATGACTGACAATATCGACTTCAACTCCGTCTTCGATCGATTCACGGTCAATTGTTTCGACAGGCGACTTCAAGCCTACGATGGCTTCTAGCGGCAACTGATGACAACCGCGCAGGTCCACGTCACTGTCGGGCGAGTTAAAACCGTAGATATGTGATCCGCTAACGGTCACAAATAACGGTTTGAAGTCTAAGCCGGCGACGTAGCTTTGCC
>CAZORR010000148.1:0-7453 GCA_964582115.1 uncultured Pirellulaceae bacterium | reverse complement strand
AGAGCACCAAGATTGGTTTGCCGGTTTCGGCGGACTTGGCTTTCGCGTCGTCCAAATCGCGTCCCCAGTTTACTTGGCCTAGTTCTTCGGCTTGGTTGACTCGAGGCCGAACGGACGACGGGGCGTTTGTTGCAGCCAGCGATCCAGGTTGTTCGACAGATTGGTATTGCGACGCGCATGACGCGAAGAAAATGATCGCGATTGCGAAGCCAAGAATCTTTTTCATCGTTTTCCCTTTAATGGTTTTGCAGACACTTAAATGTAATACGCAATAGCGGCCAAGCCTACGGGAATCTGGATTGGACGGCTGATTTGGCCAGTTGCAAAACGGTATAATGTAGATATTCGTACGGTTCGCCTGTCGGTTTTGTAGTCGAAGGCCAAGGGTCAGTTGGAACCACCGTCACGACCTAATCGGTTAAAACAAACCGTCTTCGGTGTCATCGTCATCATCTTCGTAGTCATCGTCAGGTTCGAAATCGTCGATCTCGGAGGTTGGGTTTTTCATTGCCGTTGAACGGCGGACGCCGTGAGTCGATTGAGCCGATGCGGTGTCGTCAAAGTCACGGGTTTGTAAATTTCCGTCGGCATCTAGGTCAACCAAAACTTCGATTTGCTTTTTGGCGTTTTCGAGTGTGGCGTGGCATTGCTTTAAGTTGGCAATGCCTTGTTGGTATTTATCCAGTGATTCGGTCAGCGATAGGTTGCCGGTTTCAAGTGCGGCGACCACTTGCTTCAACTGCTCCAACGATTCTTCGAAAGGGATCGCAGTGGCGGCTTTGCTTTTCTTGGTTTGTTTCTTTTTGGCCACGGGTCTATTGTTTGGGTTGAATGGTTTTTACTTGACTTGTAATCACGCCGTCGGAAATCTGAGTTTGAATGGTATCGCCGATGTCGACCGACTGGCAAGATCCTATCAACTTTCCTGCCGAATCGCTTGTCAGGCTATAGCCGCGAGCGAGCACTTGGAGCGGGTTGATTGAATTTAGTCGATCGGCCAGTGATGCCAATTCGAGTTGGTGTCGGTCGATTTGCTGCTGGGCGGTTCGGTGGATCGACTTTTCTAGAAAATCCAATTCCATGGCGGCGTGGCCGAGCGATTCCAGCGGTCGGCGGATAACGGGCCGAGATGCTAAAGAATTTAGTTCGTTTTTAGCTTGGCGGAATATGGAACCAATCGCATTGGCGAGACGTTGTTGGCTTTGTTCTAGGTAACGCCAGACGTCAGCAATGTCGGGTACCACTTGTTCTGCCGCTTCGCTGGGCGTTAGTGCTCGGGCGTCGGCAACCAAGTCCGATAGTGTCACGTCGATTTCGTGGCCGACGCCAGAGATGACTGGAATCGTGGCAGCATGAATCGCTCTTACGACCACCTCTTCATTGAACGCCCATAAATCCTCGATACTTCCCCCGCCGCGAGTGACCACGATCACGTCTGGTGGATTTTTAAAGTCTTCACAGCAGCGAGTGGCTGCGGCGATTTCGTCGGCTGCACCGGGGCCTTGGACTTTGCACGGCACGATGGTCACGCGGATGCCGGGCCAGCGTCTGAGCAAGATTTGTAAGAAGTCACGGACTGCGGCGCCGGTGGGGCTGGTTACGACGGCGATGTGTTTTGGTAGTCGCGGTAGGCTGCGTTTGTGAGCTGGATCAAACAGTCCTTCGGCGGCTAGTTTCGCGTGCAGCTTTTTGAATGCCAATTGCAGGCCACCAACGCCTTGGGGCATGATCCGGCGGATGATGATCTGGTAGACGCCACGCTGCGGGTAAACGTCTACGCCGCCTCGACAGATGACCTTCATGCCTTGTTCTAATTCAAAGTCGAGCGATTCGGCATCGCTGGCCCAGATGATACCGTTGATTTGGGCGTGGGTGTCTTTGAGCGTCAAATAGACGTGCCCGGAACTCGGCCGTGTTATTCCCGAAATTTCTCCCTCGACCCAAACCGATGGGAAGCGGTTGTTGAGCGACGCTTTGATTTGCCGCGTAAGTTGAGATACGGAGATCGAGTCGGGCATGTTTGTCTGGTTAAGGCCGTGTCGGGCATGGCTTGGCAGCGGTAGTCGATGCTAACCACACGCACAAAAAAAGGGCCTCATCAATCACTGACGAGCCCCTGAAGGGTATCTTAAATTGGTTCAAGCATCAATCGACCTCGGCCGTTTTAACGAAGGCGTCGCACGAAGCTGCTGTTTTTCTTTGTTGCCGCTTTACGACGTTGGTGCCATACCACCAAAGTAGTTCAACACAGCTAGTTCAACGATGTCACGATTGAATTGAAGTTCTTTTCCGTGGAAATCGCAGAAGTCGCGGCATTGGGCAAGCAAGTCGCCAACGTGACAGAATCGAAACGGTCGATTGGCTCGCTTGTAGTGGTACTCTATCAATTGTTCGAGTGCTTCCGGCTCATAGTTGAAGCCTTGAGCATTCAGTTCCTTATTGAAAAGATTTCGGAACTGCTCTTCGGTCGGATCGAAGACTTCAATTTTGTATGGAATTCTGCGTAGGAACGCTTCATCACATAAGTTGCTTGGTTCGAGGTTGGTTGAAAATACCAAGAACTGCTCGAATGGCAATGAAACTTGTCGCCCCGAAGGAAGGTTTAGATAATCTACACCCGACTCCATCGGTACGATCCAACGGTTCAGCAATTCGGTTGTCGAGATCTGTTGGCGTCCAAAGTCGTCTACCACTAGGCAGCCACAGTTGCTCTTCACATGAATCGGAGCTTCGATGATACCAGTGACAGGGTTCAAGGTCGCTTCTAAGTGCTTCATCTCTAGTTCGCCGCCAACAACAATGGTTGGGCGATGAATGCGAATCCAACGTTCGTCAATTTCCATGTCGTCGGTGATTAGGCTCGTGTTTTCAGGTAACGGCATCGGGGTGTGAACCGAAGGATCGAATACACGAATTACTTCTCCGCCGATGGTGATTGAACGCGGGATCCACAGCGATGGGCTGATCGCACCGATTGCGCGTTTGGCCAAGCTGGTTTTACCATTTCCCGGAGGTCCGAACAAAAACATGCTCTTGCCCGAGTTGATGGCTTGTCCCATCTGGTTGACCATCAGGCTGGTCACTTCTAGGTCTGACAACGCATTTGCGACGTCTTGGAAGTTGGGTTTAAGATTGCGAATCGATTGCCGAAACACCGAGTCTTGATACTCAGCAATGCTTACCGGAGCCGATCCACAATAGGTGCTTCGAGACAAGTGAATACGAGCTTGTTCGATACCCTTGGGGGTTAGTTCGTATTCGTAATCGCCGATTCCGGCTGAGTTTTTTAGTACAACCAGTAGGTCCGCTTTCAACGCCTCTAATGCAGGAGTTGTGAATTCAAACGGAAGCTTGATTTGTCTGGCAAGTTGGTTGCCGGAGGAATTTCCGTGCAAGAAAAGGTACTTCAAAATCAACGGAAACAAATCAAGCAAACGTAGGCCGGCAGCTTCGATCGATTCAGGGCGGATCGGCGTGTAACTGTCGCTGTTTTGTTGGTTTGCGTTGTTTGCCACATTTACGATAGCCGGTTCAAACGCGTTACTTGTCGTTGTTTGGTCAAAGTTTGTTTGGTCCATACCAACATTCTCTCTTTCGATAACTTGCTACTAGCTCATCAAGGGCACAATATCCGCATAAGCGTTGCGACCCCAACGAATCGTTTGGACGAACTGAAAACTTGCTCCACGCGGCGCAATTTCATGAGCTAACCTTCGATCACTGGCTTGGGTTTATCGGCGCATAGAGCGTGGAAAGCCAGCCAAAGTTTGTGTCCCGCATGATCGTTTATGCCCAGCACAATCGGGCCAGTAAAATTGTTTTTATCTCCCCAATCGCCTGATTGTTTATTTGTATGATCCACGTTCGAGCCCTTACAAAACGATACAACGAACTGCAGAACGAGGGTTTTACGGCTCTGGCGGGCATTAATTTTGATGCGATGCCGGGCCAAATCTACGGGCTGCTGGGACCGAACGGGGCGGGTAAGACGACGGCCCTCCGAATTTTGAGCACTGTGCTGAAGCCGACTTCTGGGACAGCGATTGTCAACGGGTTCGATGTCATGAAAGACGCAGAACAAGTCCGGCGGAACATCGGTTTCGTGTCGACAAATACTGCGATCTACGACCGCATGACCGCTTGGGAGATGGTTCAGTACTTTGGCCAGCTGTACGGTATCGAAATCGCCGAGTTGCATCGCCGGATGGAAGTACTGTTTAAGCGTTTTCAAATGAATAATATCCGCGACGTCTTGGGTAGTAAGATGTCGACGGGAATGAAACAAAAAGTATCGATCGTTCGAGCGTTGATTCACGATCCCCCTGTGTTGATCTTTGATGAAGCCACGTCAGGTTTGGATATTTTGTCCGCTCGCGAAGTGTTGAATACGGTCGAACAAGTCCGCGAACAAGGTAAGTGCGTTATCTTTTCTTCGCACATTATGACGGAAGTGCAGCGGCTTTGTGATCGAATTGCGATTATGAATCGCGGTGAGATTTTGGCGGAAGGAACCATCGAAGCGCTAACGGATATCCATCGCGAAAACGATTTGGAAGAACTGTTCTTTCAGTTGATTGCTAACTCAGAAGCCACTCAATGCGACATGGTCGCTGGTCAGGTATAACTACAATGAAGTGGCCCAACGTAAAACTAATTTTCAACCGCGAACTCCGTGACCAATTACGCGACCGGCGTACATTGTTTACGGTTGTGGTGATGCCGATCGTCCTGTACCCGTTGATGGGAATGGCGATGTTGCAAGTCGCGCAATTCATGCGTGAGTACCCCGCCAAAATTTGGATCATCGGCAACGATAATTTGCCTCAGTCTCCTTCATTGGTGATTGACGGTGAAATCAGCGACCAGTTTATTAGTGAAGTCGAATTGGATCTGCTGCAAGTTTCGCTCGCACTTCCTCAGGACGATCAACTTAAAAAACTCGTTCGGCAGTTTCGGGAAAGCCCAAATTCGACGGTGGCGTCGGGGATGGTCGACCGGGTGATTCAATCCGAAATGAAGCAGCGTGGCTTAGATGTCGCGATCGTGGTGCCGTCTAAGTTCAATTCTATCGACAACCAGGTGCCCGAGCACGAATCCACTGCCAATACGAGTGCAAATTCGCCGCCGAAAATTTATGTCTTTCAAAACTCAGCCTCGGACCAGTCTCGTATCGGGGCTCAACGTATTAAGGCGGTTATTAGTCGATGGCAAAGAGGTGTCATTCAGCAGCGACTCGCGGACAACGGTATCTCGCGTGCGATGGTTGAAAGTATCGTTGTCGTGGATGCAGATGTTGCTGACAAATTGGGTAAACAAACCGCGATTTGGTCAAAGTTGTTTCCATTTATTATCATGGTTTGGTCGCTCACAGGAGCGTTCTATCCGGCGATTGATTTATGTGCTGGCGAAAAAGAACGCGGCACGTTTGAGACGCTGTTGAGCAGCCCGGCTGCCCGATCGGAAATCGCGATCGGCAAATTGCTAACCGTGATGTCATTTAGTGTTACCACAGCCCTGCTGAATTTAATCAGCATGGCATTTACGGGCTTGTTCGTCGCGTCGCGGATGGGTGGTTTGCCTAGCGGAATGGGACTGGGTGTTCCTCCGTTGGCAAGCGTTGGGTGGCTGCTGTTGGCGTTGGTACCGATTTCCGCATTGTTCAGCGCGATCGCTTTGGCGGCTGCTGCGTTTGCACGAAGTTCGAAGGAAGGCCAGTACTACCTAGTGCCGCTGATGATGATTAGCATGCCTTTGATGATGATCCCCATGATGCCCTCAATCAAACTCGACTTTGGAACGAGCTTGATTCCCGTGACTGGGTTGATGCTGTTCTTGCGAGGTTTGATCGAAGGCCAGTACGCGGAGTGCATTCGATTCGGCGGTCCCGTTTGTATTGTTACATTTTCTTGTTGTTGGTTCGCCGTTCGCTGGGTGGTGCACCAATTTAATAGTGAGTCGGTTCTGTTTCGTCCGAGTGAACAGTTTGGCGTCGGAACTTGGTTCCGGTATGTGCTTCGCGAACGTGAAAACTTGCCGTCGTTTGCAAACGCTATGTTGTGTGCTTTGATCATTTTGGTGGCGAAGTTTTTTATTGGCTTCGTCGTATCAACACCGCAAGACTTTTTCGATTTTGCCAAAACGACGATTATCATTTTGGCGGCTACGATTGCCGTTCCAGGCGTCATTATGGCTTTGTTGTTGACTCGAAGTCCTGGCAAATCATTGAAGCTGAACGTGTGTAGTCCAGTCGTAGCCTGTGCTGCAGTGTTGTTGGCAATCATGTTGAATCCGTTGTTTACTTGGTTCACAAGCTTGGTGATGATCGTGTATCCACCAAGCGGCGATATGTTTCAGCTACAAGCTGCCGTCACGAATATTCTTGGGACCGCACCGAATGTGTTTGCGATCTTGGCCGTGTTTGCATTGGCGCCAGCGATCTTTGAGGAACTTGCTTTCCGTGGGTTTATTCTTTCTGGAGCACAATCGTTACGGAATAAGTGGCAGGCGATTCTAGTGACCAGTGTTTTGTTCGGTATCGCTCACGGGGTGCTGCAGCAGAGTTTGATTACGAGTGTGGTGGGTGTGGTGATGGCGATCATTGCTGTACAAACCAAGAGTATTTTTCCATGCATGTTGTTTCACTTGACGCACAACAGCATGACGGTCCTGCTTTCGTCGGCCAAAACAAGTGTGGTTGAATCGACGGCTTTAAATCTGTTTTTGACGTCAACTGATAGTGGTGTCTATCAGTATTCTGTGTTGCCAGGGGTGTGCATGACTTTTTTCGGCGTCGCCTTGTTGGTGTGGATGTTAAGGCTGAACCTGCCGGAGCCACCGCTGGTTACCGAAGCGGTTCGAAACGCGTATGTCCGTTTCTTCACACGTAAAACCGTTAACGCGTAGTTTGTTGGAAGTCATGGCGGCCGATGGTCTTCTTTAACAAGTACCTTTGGAAAACGTCAGCATTAGAGCGAATCTCTCGAGTGCAGCATTATTGGAGAGCGTGTCCTCTGTGTTTCAATTCAAACTAGAATCTGTCATCAAGCATTTTCGGCTGCAGATTCTGGTTTTGATTTCGATGGGCAAATCCAAAAGCTTGAAGAATAACCGCTGGGCGGATATAGTAAAGCAACAGGAACCGTCGATCTAAGACATCTATCTATTAATAACCGATGCTGCCTTGGGCTGCCAAGGTGCAGGGGGAATTCGGGGGAATTCGAGGTGAGCATGGAACTTCCACCGTCAAATCCTGAGCTCAACCCGTCTCCGTCGATGCTTGAATCCGACCAGACAACGGCCAGTTCTGCTGATGTGCGACGTCGAAACATTTGGCCTCTTCTTCTCATCTTTGGTTTCTTGGGATTGTTGGCTGGGCTGCTCGCCGGGGGGATTTACTTCACGAAATGCCCCAAGGTTTATCAGAGTCAGGCAACGATTACGATTCAACCAAGAG
>CAZORR010000147.1:0-7483 GCA_964582115.1 uncultured Pirellulaceae bacterium | reverse complement strand
GGCGACTCAGATGCGGTGAATGTTGGGGGCGACCACCGCTGTCGGATTAGCGTTTGGGCACTTCCGTTTGATTTTGTTTGTCTACCACCAAGTTAGTCGGGAACGGACGTAGTTCATTGGTTTGTGAAATAGGCTCCAGCCAAGGGTTCGTTTTTCACAGTCGATACGGACACTGCCTTTCATGCCTGGGCGCAAACGTTCGTCGTCGTTCGGGAATTCGATTTCGGCGATGAACACGTTTTTGGCATCACGCGTTTCGCTGCGAGGGTGGATTTTGGTGATTTCGGCTTGGATTGGATCGTCTTCTTGGCCATCGATCCAAACTTTTGCGCCGAACCCAGTTTGGATTTGTGCGATCTCATTGCTGGGAATTGCTATTTCCACACGCATGGGTTTGACGGGACCAATCTCGAACAGCACTTGTCCCGTTTCGATCGACGCGGCTTCGGCGCGTTCGAGGGAACCGCTTAGCACAACGCCATCAATCGGGCTTTTGATTTGCAGGTGTTCTTTCTTGTACAACAAGATTTCTTCTTCAGAAACGAGCCGTTTGTATTCTAGTTCTGATAAAATAGCTTCCGGAACGTTTCGCTCATACAGTTTCACCTCACGTGTACGTAGCGATTGTTCTCGTTCGGCAGTGACTCCGGATAGTTCCCAGCGAATGGTTCGCCCGTCCATTTCGGCCAGCACTTGCCCGGCTTTGACTAGGTCACCGGCCTCGGAGTGCCCCACGATGATTTGCCCATCAAATGGAGCCACCGCAAATCGTCTTGAAACGGGTTCGGTCACGCAGTTGCAGCGTACACGGTAGGTGATCGGAAGAAACATCAACCAGCAAAATCCAACCGCCGCCGCGATCGCCAGCACACGTTTGGCTACTGAGATTTTGCTTTTTAGATAGGTTTGGGTACGGGCGATGACGGAGTGTTTGACCTTTTCAACGACTTTAAACGCGTTGGTCATGGGGAGCGCAGCGGTGCCCATGAATCGAGCGACTTGGCTCGACTGAAGTATCGAACGGGTGCCAGTCATTACGACTGCGCCAAAAACGGTGTCGTCAGCAGTGACCAGTGGCTGTGAATAAACCGCTTCGCACTGCGCGTAGCCTGCGAGCTGTTTGTGTGCTTGCAGCAAGAAGTTGTTGTCTGCGTTCAAGGCTGGATGCACACCCGGTTGCTTTCGGGTGACGCTTTCGACCAACGCCTGTAGATAGTTTTGGCTTAAATCGGATCCTTTGTCGATTTTACTGACGCCCGAGATGGCTTCTATTCGCAGTTTGTGTCCACGATTCAAACCGATGGCGACACTGTTGCAACCAATTCGATTGGCAAGCAAGTTGGCAGCTTCTTCGGCTGCAGATTTAACGGTTGGTTTGTTTTCAATTTTTCCGATCAATTCGATGATCGCACCCAATGCATGAACTTGCCAATCTGCATCGACTGCGTTGCGTCCATTGAGCCACATTTGCATGGAAGCCGCGAGTTTTTGCGCTGCAGTCATGGTGGCGAGAGCATGTGCTTGTGATTGAAGTACAATCAAAATGATTTCAGGCTTCGCATTGCGAGGACGTACCGGTGTAAAAAGCCCAGGGCAGTTTTTTACGGATGGCAATTTTTCGATTTTGATGTTGTTCGATTTTGAAAAATCCTCGCATTTTTCTGAAAGCGAATCAGCGAACTTTTTTCGATCGGGTATTTTGCCTATGGTCGGATGAGAGATCGACGGAAACCATTGGTCGTTTAGATCTTTGCTCAAAAAGCATGCGCCGATGGCGCCTTCGCAGCTAAGTGCGATCTTTAGCAGTTTTGTCCGAACTGTCTTTTCATCGAAATTGCCACTGACGGCTTTTAGGATCTGTTGTTCGATGTTTTGGCCAAGCGTCTGTGGTGGTATCGCGGTGTTGTTGGTTTTTCTAGGGACAGCTTTGGCCGCGTTAGTTTTACGGGTGTTGACTTTGACACCGGTTGTGTTTTTTTCGGTTCGCTTCAATTTCTGGTGCAACGGGACTTGGCCAGTTGCGGAATTGGGCGTTGTCGGTGAGTTTGATGTTGAAGACATGGTTGATCCAAATGATCAGTTGATTTCGATGAAGGTGGGAGAAGAAATTCAGCAAGATTATCGCGGGGAAGGGAGACGTGACATGTCTTTTCGTTTCGCGCTTTCGAGTATTTCTTGACGGCGATTCAGGTTTTCTTGTCCGTTGCTTTGATTGTTCCAAAAGCAGACCACGCCGCTTTGAATGTTGAAATTTTGGTTTGAGAGTTTGATTTCTAAACGTCCCAAGCCACTGTCGGGGTCAATGATTGGCGATACAAAAATGATCGTACCCGCCAGTTGAGTTCGGTCGCGGCCAACATAAACATTGACGTGATCCCCAACCAAAGATCTTTTCAGTGTCGCTGCGTCCAAGTAGAAACGGACTTTCAGTTCATTAATGCGTACAACGGTTGCATATTGAGGTTCGCTGTTAGTTACGTTTTCGCCAAGTTGTTTGTGGATTTCGGTTACGATTCCATTAATTGGACTTTTGATGGTTCGGTCGGTGATCTGCGCTTTGATTCGATTCACTTCAAGTTTTGACAACATCAGTTCATCTTTGGCAGCACGATGTTCAGCCTGGGCTTGCAGGTATTCCGATTGTTTTTGTTCGACTTCAAATCGGTTGGTGTGTCCTCCTTCGACCAATGAGTTGAGGGCTTCTAGTTGTGATTTGAGTAACTCGGTTTGAGAAGCGGCGACATCCAAGCGAGCGGTCGATCCCGCGCGGGCTTCTGCGATCGCCAGTGATTCCTGCAAGACCGCTTGGTTGATTTCGGCTAGTGGATCTCCAACTTTGACGTGATCGCCTTCTTTTACAAAGGTGTTCGAAATAATGCCAATTTCTGCGCTGGCTGCAACGGATTTTTCAATCGGTTCGGTGAAGCTCTTCGTGATGATGCTGGAGTCGATTTGGTGCTGTGCCCAGATTCCGTCGCTCATCCCCAGTGTTGCCATTCCGACGACTAGGGCGCGAAGCAAAGCCAGTCTAGTTTTTGTTGAACGTCGCATAAGGGTCTCAAAAGTTTCTGGTGTGTTGAGTGAGACGGCGAATGTTGAAGTAAGCCGAATGGATACGGGAATATGGTGTGGTGAGTCGGTTAGTCCTTGGCAATTGATTCGCGGACAGAATCCATCCATCGATCACGTAGAATCATGTCGTTGCGGAGTTTGTGGTTTCGAGCTTCGATTGCTTTTTGTAAGTTCGCTAATTCTCTGGAGAAGTCTGGTGCTTCGCCGCTTCGTTTTGCACGCCGCTTGATTTGTTTTGGCATCGATGAATTGTTTTGAACAAATATCAAATCCGTTGCGGCTGCAAAAAATTGTGCCGATCCCGGTTGACCTTGTCGCGCGGCGCGTCCAACGAGTTGGCGGTCAATTCGTTTGGAATCGTTAGGACTGACTCCAATGACGTGTAGACCACCGACGGCTAGAGCTTCTTTGTCGGGTTTAATGTCAGTGCCACGGCCTGCCATGTTGGTGGCGATCGTGATTGCCCCAGCGATTCCTGCTTGACTTACAATTTCGGCTTCTTCGCCATCTTGAATACCGTTGAGGATTAACGGGCTGATGCCGCGAGCTAACAGTACGTCGCGAACGTCGAGGCTTTCACGGATCGTTCGCGTGCCAATCAAGATTGGTTGCCGAGTTTTGTGGCGTTGGGCGACTTCGACGGCGATGGCGTCAAGTTTTGCTTGGAGCGAACTAAAGAATCGGGTCTTGAGAATTTTTCGAGCGTTGGGCTTGTTGGTTGGGATTGGAATCACTCGACATCCGTAGACGGATTTGAATTCTTCGGCCACCGAGGCACCGGTACCCGTGAGGCCTGCCAAGCTGGAGTACATTTGTAGGTAACGCTGTCGAGTGATTTGCGTGGTCGATTCGCGTCCGGGTTGAATGGGTACGTTTTCTTTGGCTTCGACTGCTTGGTGCAGTCCGCTCTGCCATGTTCGGTCGCTAAAGATACGCCCCGTGTTTTGATCCACGATTTGAACGGAGTCGTCCCGGACGACGTAATCAATGTCACGTTCGTAGACTTCTTGGGCTCGAATCGCGTTAACGATGTACGTTCGCCAAGGCCGGGCGAGGCTGAGTCCTTTGATTTTTGCAATCGCGTCATGAGCAATGACGTTGGCTGCGTCAGTCACCTCGATTTTTTTACTTGGTAACTCAATGTGGTAGTGTTCGTTGATTGCAAATTCGGATGTTATTTTCTTGGCTAATAGATAGGGCGTGGGGTCTTCGTGGCTTTTAGCGGGTAAGCTGATGATCAACGGAGTCATCGCTTCGTCGATCATGACGCTATCGGCTTCGTCGATCAACGCGACATGATGTTTGCTGGGCTGGATCAAATTGTTGAACGGATCGTTGCCACGAATTTGATTGACGGTTGAAATTCCCAACTCACTCTGGCGATTGTCTCGCAAGAACATTTGATCTCGCAAATAATCAAAGCCGTACTGATAACCGGGGCCGTAGACGACTTGTTTTCGATAGGCTTTGCGCGAGGCGGTTTCATCGCTCTCTTCAGGTAGTAAGCCGTGACTGATTCCCAGCATGTCAAATGCTGGCGCTACGGATTCAAGGTCGCGGGCGGCTAGGTAGGTGTTGGTGGTGCCAACGTGAATTGACGGGCAGCCGAGTGATTTGAGTGCTGCGATTGCACCCGTGACGACGGTTTTGCCTTCGCCAGTATGCATTTCAACAATGGCCCCTTGAGCTCCGGCAATCATTGCGCCAACTTGAACGTCGTAAAGCCGAAATCCAACGCTGCGAAAAATGGATTCGGCGATCAGGCCGCCGAATTCATTGATGACCGCATCGTCGATTTTCTCAGCCGCTTGTTCTTGTAGTTCGCTCGACCGCTTGGCAAGTTTCTGGTCGCTCAATGCACCTGCGGCTTGTTCTGCGCGTCGGATTCGACTGGCAGACGCTTGCGGGGCTCTTTTTTTGTGGAATCCCATAAAGCCCAAGCGGCGGGCTCTTTTGGTTTCTCGCGCAGTGGACGAAATCGAGTTTGAGTTTTGAAGGCTAAGCATTACTTCACAAACAAAAGACCAAGACGCAGGGGTAAATAAGTTATTTGGATTAACTTAGATTTTCAGGCCAATCACCAATTTCGTTTAGCTATCTTTAAATGAAAGTTGAACAAAGCACTCACGGAACCTGTGCAGTGGCCTTATCAAGTTCGTCGAATTACTGGGAGTAGTAATCTAACGGACCTGATGCACTTGGAGGGGGCGGTGCAGGCGCGGGTGGCATCATCTGGATTTGGTTTTCGATCACAGGAGTAGCCACTGGTGGGGATTCCGATAGTTGTTCATGTGAACGGTTCGAAATCGGTTGGCCTTTGTCCAAGTCGATGGACTTGCAGTTGCCTTCGAGGTTTTTGTTGATGGCGACATCTTCAGATTGAAGCAAGGTTCCGTTACTTCGTTTTAAGTTGATCATCGCCAAGTTGTAGGTGAGTACTGAGTTGACATATTCTCGTTCAGCCTCGGTAACTCGTTCTTGAGCCCGTAGTAGTGACTCCAGATTTAGCGATGAAGTACCACTTCCGTCGATCAGTCTTAACCAGCGTTGTTCGATTGTATTGGCTTCTGCTTCAGCGGCTTGGAGAGCACGGTGCTTTGCGGGGATTTCTAAATAGGCGGTTTTTAATTCGCGAACAGCGATGTCAACTTCAGTTTGAACTGCTTCGATCGCACGAGCATACTCGTCTTGTAGACGGGCCACTTCATGTTGTCGACGGCACAGGCGGGCTTTTGCCAATCGGTTACCGATAGGCAGTTCGTACTGAATCCCAAGTGAGTAACTTGGCCGGCCCGTCGAAAACTGATCGCCAAAGGAACCACTGAAATCACTGTCCCCACGTAAACCATTCAGGAACGTTTGCGTCACAAGGTTGAGCGCCGGTAGCAATTCGTGCTGGGCGATTCCTAGTTGTTCGGATCCGGCTTTGACTTGCTTGATAGCCGCTTGAATCTCCGGACGATGTTGGAGTGCTTTTTGAATCTCTGCCTGTAAACTGGTGTCAAAGAAATTCATTGCTGGAAGCTCTGCTGGCACGAGTTCGGCTTGGTCGGAATTGCCGAGTTCGGGAGCGTTGATCAAACCACGCAGGCGAGTTTCCGCATTCGTGACGGCTGTTCTGGCCCGAATCAAGTCCGATCGCCGATTCTCCAAAGCACTCCCGGCGGTAACTAACTGAGTTCGCTGAGTATCAACGATTTGTCTTGCTTTGAGTGTGTTAAAGATCTCTTGTGTTTTAAGGTACAAGCGTAGTTGGTGAGCGAGCACTGCTCTTTCAAGATAAAGAGCCCAGTAACCGCGCGTAATATCCAAGAGTTCGTTTTGCAAGGTCGCTAAGAATTCTTGTTCAGCAACGTCCGCGTCAAGTTGAGCTAACAAGACAAGGCTGTTGTTGTAGGCTAATCCACGCCCCCTCAAGAGCGGGTGAGTGTAGGAGACTGTAAATTGACTGGTGGCTTGTTGGTCTGGGACTAAGAAAATCGAGTTGTTGTCTTGCCAGCCGAATTGCTGTGAAATATCTAAGATACCGCCGTAGCGGGTTAGTCGACGTACGCCAGCGGTTGCTTGTAGAACTTGGTCGTCGAATTGGGTTGCGGTTCCACCAGCGGTCAGGCTGTTGCCAATGGGCTGGCTGGTGTCATTCCAAGCTGCGTCTAGATACTTCACCCAATCAAACCGTGAATCGGCTTCTGGAACGGCGGTCTCTCGAATCAATGGCTCACGTTTGGCAATCTTGATCTGATTGGAATGTTGCAACGCCAAGTACAACAAAGTGTGAATGTCTGTGGTTAATGGTTGAGTGTCGCGTAACGAATCAGTAACGTGACTGTCCCACCATGCTGGTCCAATCGGAGTGACGCTAGCGCCGGCTGTTTGGTCTAAATCACGAAAAACAGCTGTGGCATTAAAGTGTTTAGAATCAACTTGTTGGGCAGGTCCGGTGGATGAGATGCCAAACATGGTGCACAAAATGCAGATACCCGTTCCAAGTTTCAGTTTTTGTCGGGACAACCACTGGCACGATAGAAAATCGTTGATCATTTTTCTGATTCGATGAAGAGTGTAACAGGAGGTTTCAGACGAGAGTGTAGATGGATGAGAGTAATGCAACCGAATTAATAAAATCGCATGAACAATCGTTGGTAAGCAAATGTTCTGTAAAAATCCTATGTTCATTATTACCATCGTCTTCTGTAACAGTTTGGCTGAAACGATTCACGCTATCTTTATTGTTAACTGCTGAAAGTACTCACTGATGGTATGCAATGTCCGAAAACAATAAGAAATTAGTGCATGCACTGTTGGTAGTTTTCAAGTAACTTGGCGCTGCTGGCTTGTTGAATTGCCCGTCAAGTTGGCTTAATCGTTACGGTTTAATGTCGAGCTTTTCGGCCATTGGATTGGTAGCGCA
>CAZORR010000146.1:0-7509 GCA_964582115.1 uncultured Pirellulaceae bacterium | reverse complement strand
CATAAAAAGCGTTGACAGCTTCCACTGCCGAGGCGAAGGTTGGCTCGGTGGTCGGAATTCAGGTGGCTGGTTTTGTTGATCCGTCACGCTCGCGGAGGCCTTCTCCCTACCAAGCGTTGGGAAAACCGGTGCAACTTGCCGGACTGTTGGGGGACCGACCTAGCTCAATCGTTTTTTGAAGTTGCAATAAACGTTACGCGGCGTCGCGTAGTTGCCGGGTGGCTTGGTGTAGGATTCGTTGATTTTCTAAAAGGTCATGCAGTTGCTGCCAACGAAGCGAAATATAATCGAACCGCTCGGAGACTTCAAACTGAATCGCTTTCATCTGTTGAAGCGTTGTCGCGTCGGTTAGCTCGGAAGCAACCAATTGCTCGATCGCGATTTTGGTCGCTTCGTGCGATTCTACGATCGAGGATTGTAATTGCATGACCTGCCGTTGCTGCAGGCGGACTTGAGCGGTTTGCTGTTGTAGTTGGCTCAGCCGCTTTTCAATTGTCAGCTGAGCCTGAGCTGCGATGGTTGCTTGGTTTTGGATTGCTGCGTCCAGGCTTGCTTCTTTGGCCGCCAGTTCGGATTGGTTTTGCTTAAGTCGCTCGGCCAGTTGTTGAATTTGTTTGGCGGACTCGATCGTGGTCTGGAGGATGTCTTCTGATTCGCAGGCTTCCTGGTCCTCGGGAATCATCAGCTTAAGAATATGTGGTGAGCTTGGTTCCTCGTCAGCCGGATTAGTGGCTATCGGTTGGGCGCATTGTGTTGGACATATTTCCGTTGTCGTGTCGGTCGTGACTTTCGGTTGGGCGGCGGCTCCCATTCCTTGAGTGGCACCGATTGAATGCAAAACGCTATTCGGATCGGACTGATGTTTGTTTTGATACATTGCTGCGGAAAAATATACTGGTTTCATCGAATTCAAATATCAAGCAACCGGGGTCAATGCGGCGGACAAACGAGGGCTGGGTCCAAGCAGGTGGTTGGGCCTCGTCGAGTGTTTTGCAACTCGAGTCGTAAGTGGTTTACCTGTGTGGCGGGACAATCAAACGAGCTTTGCCGCCACACAATGTTACTCTTCGGCATTTTCGGTGTTGAAACATTGGCGGCATCGGAGAATGTAGTCTTAGCGGTTGGGGGGAGCTTACCAATTACGGGAGATTCTCGCAGAAGGGTGTCTGTTCGCCCCTAAGCTTATTTTGCACAAAAATACTGTGAAAACGAGGTCGTAATGTCGACCGAAAGGATCTAATTGCTGCAGTTTTACCAACTTTGGCTAACTTTGAACTTTCGGTCTAAGTTCGCAGATACCGGCGCGAGATAACTTGAAGGCTTGCAAATTTCGTAGACAATATGCCCGATCATTACTCGGCTTTGCTTGAGTGATGTGGCAGGGCTCACCAAGATGGTCGGGCTCGGCAAGCCTTGGTCGTCATTCGCCGACTAATTCCAATTTTCAATTTAAGGTCCCAGATGAGAATCGAACCGTTAGGCAGTAAAGTCGTCGTCAAAAGAACTGAAGCTGACGAAGTAACTGCCGGAGGGATCGTCTTGCCAGATTCAGCTCGCGAAAAACCGTCTCAAGGCCGAGTCCTTTCGGTTGGCAACGGTCCGTTGCTGGACGATGGTGGTCGAGGAGCGATGCAAGTCAGCGAAGGCGATCGTGTATTGTTCAGTAGTTATTCCGGTACCGAGATCGATGTGGATGGCGATCCGCTTTTGATCATGAACGAAGCGGATATTTTGGCCGTATTACCATAAGCGTTTGAATTCAACCCGCTGGCTTGGTTGCTTGCGAGTGCAAAGCAACTAATCCGCGCGAGTTGATTACTTCGGTTGCGAGTTGGTTGTGACCCCGGTAACGCAATGATGGTTCGTTTTTAGTTTTAAATTCAGAGGTGTAAGGTGAAGCGTTTCATTATTGCTATTGCAGTCACGTTGCTGTGTACTGCCGGTGTTGTTGCTCAAACACCTGCTGTTGTCGATTCGGCTATAACTTCGCAGAAGTTTGGCGACGAAGCGAAACGCCGAGCGATCACCCGGAAGGGCATCGATTACTTGCTGCAAAAAGGCCAGGCAGAAGACGGTTCTTTCAGCAAGCAACTCAATCCTGCCATCACTTCGCTTTGTTTAAGTGCGTTATTGGCCAACGATGTTGCGGTCACGGATGAACGTATCCAAAAAGGGTTAACGTTTGTTAAGTCTCATCTACAAGCCGACGGTGGTATCTATAAAGATGGCAGTAACCTGAGGAATTACGAGACCAGCGTGGCTATTATGTGCTTCGTGCGGGCTCGTGATGCTTACAGAAAAAACAACCGTTCCTCTGACGAAGCCAATCAATACGATGTGTTGATCGAAAAAGCGGCGGGCTTTTTGAAGGGCCTGCAATGGGATGAGGGAGAGGATCACAGTCCCGATAGTGACTTCTATGGCGGGCAAGGCTATGGCAATCACAAACGACCCGATCTTTCGAACACACAGTTCTTTTTGGATGCCCTTAAAGCCGCCGGTGAACCGGCCGACAGCGAAGCAGTGAAAAAAGCACGGATCTTCGTATCTCGCTGTCAGAACTTGCCGTCCGAGCACAACGGAATGGCGTTTGCTAGACAGGTGGCTGCTGGCGATGAAGGCGGAATGATTTACACGCCTGTCGGTGGAGGTGAAACCAAAGTTGAGCCAGCGAAAACCGGAACAACTAAAACGCAAACCAAAAAAGACGAAAGTGTCGATGCTGACGGCGAAGCGCCTCAAGCTGGTTTGCGAAGCTATGCGGCGATGACTTACGCGGGCTTGAAGAGCCTGTTGTACGCGGGGGTTTCGAAGGATGACCAGCGAGTCCGAGCGGCACTGGCTTGGATTGGCAGGCACTACGATTTGGAGTCCAACCCGGGTTTGGGCCAGCAGGGAGTGTTTTATTACTATCACGTTTTCGGCAAAACCATGAACGCGATGGAGAAAGATGAAATTACCGACGTGGCTGGAGCCAAACACGATTGGCGCAAGGACTTGACTGCTCAGCTGGCAAAACGCCAGAAAACGGACGGATCGTGGACCAACGCCGAAAATTCGGCTCGATGGTACGAGGGCGATCCGAATCTCGTGACGGCTTATTCCCTACTGGCATTAAGCTATTGCAAATAATGTAGCTGGGCTCGCTAGAGTTCAGGCTTTTGTGAGCCACATTCCGAAGTCTGGTGACTCCGGCGAAGCCAAAATCCAAGTGAATTCCGCATTTGCCTGTAGATTCGCTGGCTTTCGGCCGAAAACGCTTACTCGATTACTACATTTTGGGTTGACACTCACCACTTGATCAGGCAAACTTCTCCGTTCTCGAAAACACGAAAAAGCAGTAGAAAAAATGAAAATCAAAACAGGCGACATGGTCGCAGTGATCAGCGGTGGCGACAAAGGCAAAAACGGTAAAGTTCTTACTGTCGATCACGATAAAGGAATGCTTGTCGTCGAAGGCGTCAACTTTACTTTTCGGCATATCAAGCCAAGCCAAAAGAACCCTGAAGGCGGTCGATTGAAAAAAGAATCACCGATTCGCGCTAGTAAGGTAATGGCGATCTGCCCGTCTACCAACAAACCGACTCGTATCGGGTATCGTTACTTGGATGATGGTTCAAAAGAACGCTTTGCTCGTGTTAGCGGTACATCGCTGGGCGAGATTGCTCCTCCAAAAGCTACCTACGCAAAGAAGTAGCCAAGGCGGGTTGTTGCATTGGCTTTCCAAGAACAACTCAGTTTTAGTATAAAAGAGCCCGGTTTGATGCCGGGTTTTTTTGTGCGCGGCACACAACACATTAATTCGAAACCGATTGTCGTTAGGGACTCTTGCCCTAAGGCGACCGCTTAGAATCTCGAACGTAATTTACAACTAAATCAAGGTCGTCGAACAAGTGAATATTCAATCAATCGCTCCCCTAAAAGATGCTCGTACTAAAACTGTTGCGACAGTCGGTCCAGCTTGCGGATCACCTGAGATGCTCAAGCAACTTCTACGAGCCGGTGCGGATGTTTTCAGAATTAACATGGCCCATGGTTCTCGCGAATCCCACACGCAAGCAGTCAAGGATATTCGCCAAGCATCGGAAGAAACTGAATTGCCGGCAGGTATCTTGGTCGACTTGGCCGGTCCGAAAATTCGCTTGGGGCAATTGACTCAGAACCCGTTGGTGCTTGAAAACCACCAAACCGTTCGCGTCGTGCGTGGGCTCGAGGCCACCGCAGATGACGAACTGACTTGCAACTACGAGCCACTGATCGATGAAGTCGCCGTTGGTGACGATATTGTTTTGGCCGATGGCATCAGCCGAGTGCAAGTCGTGGAAAAATCCGCCGACGAGTTGGTGTGCACGGTTTTGGACGGAGGCCCACTGCGGTCGCGGCAAGGAGTCAACCTGCCAGGGACTAAGTTGTCCGTTCCAGCTCTTGGTGAAGTCGATATCGACAATGCGAAGTGGGCTGCCAGCATGGGAGTTGATTTCGTGAGTTTGAGCTTCGTGCGTAATGCCGACGAAGTCATGCAGTTGAAGACGTTGCTGCAAACTCACGGTTCAGGCGCGATGGTGGTGTCAAAGATCGAAAAAGCCGAAGCCCTTGAGCGGCTCGACGAGATCGTGGACGCTACCGATGCGGTGATGGTCGCCCGAGGTGATTTGGGGGTTGAGATCCCAATCGAACAGACGCCACTCGCGCAAAAGCGAATCATTAAGTTGTGCTTGAAGCATCGTAAGCCAGTCATCGTTGCCACCCAAATGCTTGAAAGTATGCACACTTCCAAGCAACCGACACGAGCGGAAGTAACTGATGTGGCGAACGCGATTTTGGATGGCGCAGATGCTTGTATGCTGTCCGGAGAAACTGCGATTGGTGACTATCCGATCGAAGCCGTGATGATGATGAACCGCATCATGAATGAGAGTGAGCAAGTGTTTATCGGCAAGGTGCCACGAGTGACCGCTTACGATCCGGCGGCCAACGACTGGGACCAGGCGAGCTCGGTTCTGTTTGGCGCGGCACATACAGCCAAACGGATGGATTCGAAGATGGTAATGTTAGTCAGTCATCACCCGACAACGGCGTTGCATAAGTCGAAGCAACGTGACTACATTCCGACGGTTTGTATGACCGACAGCATTGAGACTTATCGACGCATGAGTTTGTTTTGGGGGGTCAAACCCGTTTTGTCGGAAACTGCGATTGAAGAAACCAAGCTCCGGACCTTTGCAAATCAGTGGATCAGGAACAATACCGAACTAGAAACTGGCGACTCGTTTGTGATCGTAAGTGATACGGAAGTTTTACCTGGCGTGCAGATGCTGGTGATGGTCTGTGAAGTCCAGTAGTCTGTGGGTAGTTGTGGTTAAGCACTTTACGGAACGTAGTTTTTAATGAGCCGTAGTTGTGCAGCTCAATCTGACCAATAAACGGTAGTGGTTCTAGCTACTGTCCGGTTTCGGTAAGCCGGCCAACGTCCGGTCGTAACGCCTGCGAAAGCGTTCGGGGCAAAAGATCTTTTCCTGTTTTTCGGTGACTCGAGTTGCCGAAAACAGAAGTGCATGGATGTATGCGTTGTTAACCATGGAGGGATGATCTTGGACTCCTTAGTGAGGATCGTTCCGTGCCTATTGAAAATTTTAGTTCGCTGATTGCAATTGGTTTTGTTACTGTCTGGTTGATGGTAGGCCAATTTTCTTTTGTTAAAAGCTGACCGGCTCATCGTTGCCCCGCATATAAGTCAGTATTCGGGGGCACTGGCTGATTGTGGGAAGTCGCTTCTTAGGTGACAAATTTCACCTCTTTTTTCGCTGTAGAAGAGGGGCTTGTCATTCATTTTTGGCTCCAAGAATCGTTCGTAGGTTCTTGGAGCCTCATGGTTGTTTTTTAACGCTTGGTGTATGCTTTAAGCGATGAACGAACCAGACAAACAATCCCTTCTTGATGAACCAGTGGCAGCTGCTAGGTCTATTTCCAGCAGGCAACCGATAGGCCGAAGGTTTCGTTATCCTAGGCCGCGACGAGTCGCGTTGCCGGTGGTGTTGTTTCTGTTGACCTGTGTTTCGACCTTCTGGGTTGGTGTTTGCAAGTGGACACCCAACTTGATCGAGCCTCTATGGAACGTTGTTGCGTACGGCAACTTGTTGCAAGCGCGTGAATTGCTGCTGGCTAATTGGCAGTCGGGTTTGATTTACATGGTGTCCGTGCTGACGATATTGTTGCTGCACGAGTTTGGTCACTTTTTCATGACGCTTTATTACCGCGTGCCAGCGTCGTTTCCATATTTCCTGCCGTTCCCCTTGAATCCGTTGGGTACGCTTGGCGCAGTGATCGGGATGCAAGGCAATGCGGCGGACCGTAAACAAATATTTGACATTGGATTAGCTGGACCGCTGGCAGGATTAGTGGCGGCAGTTCCAATCGCGTACTACGGTGTCAGTCATTTGGATTTGACTGGTCCACCCTATGGTGGGTTGGGTTTTCGGATGCCGCTGCTATTGGATTGGTTTGCCAAGATGACGCAAGTACCGGGTTACCAAACCGGTGACATTGTTTTCTTAAATCAGTTGAACCCTTGGTTCGTCGCTGGATGGGTTGGCATGTTAGTGACCGGGCTAAACATGATGCCAGTCGGACAGCTAGACGGTGGCCATGTGACTTATACCTTGTTTGGGAAAACTGCCCACCTGATCGCTCAGCTAGCGATCGTTGGTGCGATCAGCTACATGGTCTATCACAACAACTTTATGCTGGCCTTGATGGTCGTGTTGGTGCTGATGATGGGGCCCAAGCACCCGCCAACACTCAATGATTCCGTTCCACTGGGAATTATCCGGTACGTGTTGGGGTTGGCATCGCTTTCGATTCCGGTACTTTGTTTTCCCCCGCGAGTTTTTGAAATTTTGACTTACTAGGTCGAAATTACTCGGAAACGGCGGTAGATTATTGCTTTCATTCTTTGACATTCTGTTTTTGACAGGGCAACCGATTCATGGCTAAACCAGCATTTCATTCTAGTATCGAAGGCGCACAGCACAGTCCCAAGGGGCTCGACGGATTCTTGGCGATGGCCCAATCAGCCGGTGCTGGTGGAGCCCAACCCTCTAACTACATGCTGGAAGCTTCCGAAGACGGATCCAAATTAAAATCGGCCAAAGAAGTCAAAGATGCTTTTGAGCGGTACAGCTTGAAGCTGGACGGGATTTCGGCTCACTGTCCTTTCTGGGTGCATACAAGTGCTTGGACAGGTACCAAGAGCGGTCATCCGTTTATTCACGGACCGAATCAAAGTAAGTCGCCGTCTGAACTTGAGCAATGGTATGAGGATTATTGTTTGCGGATCATGGACTTGGCGGCTGAACTGAACGTTAAGATCCTGCCGATGTTCTGGGGCGTTGCCTTTGGTTGGGAAATGGCAACGGGGTATCCATGGGGTTTCTGGGCGGGTGACGGTTTTGACCTGATGAAAGAAGGCCAAGAACGGTTCGTCGAAAAAACCGCCAAGGTCCGTGCACA